>JAFTXM010000029.1 GCA_017465025.1 Oscillospiraceae bacterium | reverse complement strand
GAAGAGCTCAGCACCTTGCTGCACCCGGAGGATTACATTGGCCGCTGCCCGGAACAGGTGGATGCGTTCCTTGCAAAAGTACGCCCCTTGCTTGAGGGAGCCTCCGCTGCATCCGGTGACATTGAACTGTAAGGAGGCCCCCGATGGAAAAAGTGTTGATCCTTGATTTCGGCGGACAGTATTACCAGCTGATCGCCCGGAGGGTCCGTGAGTGCAATGTCTACTGTGAGGTGCATCCCTATACCATGCCCCTAACAGAGATCAGCGCGTTTTCACCCATCGGCATCATCTTTACCGGGGGCCCCGGCAGTGTCTACGAAGTCGACTCACCGCAGATCGATCCCGCTGTCTTTGAGTTGGGCGTCCCTGTGCTCGGCATTTGCTACGGCTGCCAGCTCCTTGCTCACGACCTCGGCGGTCAGGTAATACCTGCCCAGAATGATTCCGCCAGAGAATACGGCAAAACTGAGACTTATTACGATGTATCCAGCCCCATTTTCAAGGGGCTGCCCGAAAAAGGAATCTCCTGGATGAGCCATGGCGATTATATGGCGAAGGTCCCTGCCGGGTTTCAGCTGACCGCTCATTCCGCTGCCTGCCCCAATGTGGCCATCGCCGATGATACCCGCCGTTTCTATGGAGTTCAGTTTCATCCGGAAGTCGATCACACGGAGTATGGCACACAGATGATCTGCAATTTCCTGTACGAAGTCTGTAATGCCCACGGCGACTGGACCATGTCGGATTACAAGAACACGGCGATCCGCCAGATCCGTGAAAAAGTTGGAAGTGGTAAGGTCCTGCTGGCACTCAGCGGCGGAGTGGACAGCTCCGTTTGCGCGGCACTATTGGCGGAAGCCATAGGCAGTCAGCTTAGCTGCGTTTTCGTGGACCACGGCCTGATGCGCCTGAATGAAGGGGACGAGGTTGAACAGGCTTTTTCCAAATGGAGCATGAATTTTATCCGGATCAATGCTGAGAGCCGATTCCTTTTGAAACTGGCTGGTGAGACTGAGCCGGAACGCAAACGCAAGATTATCGGCGAGGAATTCATCCGCGTCTTTGAGGAAGAAGCAAAAAAAATCGGTGCCGTGGACTATCTCGCCCAAGGCACCATATATCCCGATGTCATTGAGTCCGGAGCTGGTACCGCCGCTGTCATCAAGAGCCATCACAATGTAGGCGGTTTGCCCGACTATGTGGACTTCAAGGAGATCATCGAGCCGCTGAATATGCTGTTTAAGGACGAGGTGCGGCAGTTGGGCTGGGAGCTTGGCCTGCCGGAATATCTGGTCAGCCGTCAGCCCTTCCCCGGTCCCGGCCTTGCCATCCGTATCATCGGGGATATTACGAAGGAGAAAGCCGATACCCTGCGGCAGGCAGATTTCATTTTCCGGGAAGAGATCGCCAAAACAGAACAAGATAAGTGCCTCAGTCAATATTTTGCTGTCCTGACCAACACCCGCAGCGTGGGTGTCATGGGCGATGGACGTACATACAACCATGTGCTGGCACTTCGTGCGATCAACACCGATGATTTTATGACCGCTGATTGGGCCCGTATTCCTTATGAAGTGCTGGACAGGGTTTCCGTCCGTATCGTAAATGAAGTGCAGGGAATAAACCGGATAGTGTATGATATCACCAGCAAACCTCCCGCCACAGTGGAGTGGGAGTAAAAGGAGAAATAATGAATCGCAGCAAAACTCTTAAACTCTGCATTGCCGCCATTCTCATGGCGCTCAATATTGTTATGAGTTCTTTCAGTATTCCCGTACCGGGTGGACACTTTTACCTGAACGATATTGTAATATGCACATCTGCCATACTTCTCGACCCTTTTTATGCGTTCATGGTCGGCGGTGGCGGTGCTTTCCTGGGAGATTTCTTTTTTTATCCCGTAGCAATGTTCGTCTCACTTTTTACACATGGTCTTCAGGCCATTGTAATTTCTATATTTTCACACCGCATTTTGAAAAATCATCCCGTTCTCGCATCGGGCCTGGGTGTTTTCATCGGCGCTGTAATCATGGTAGTCGGATACTCTCTCGGCAGAGCCTTCATCTACAGCACCCCTGAATATGCAATACTCAAACTGCCTTATCAGATATTGCAGGCTGTGATTGGCGCAGTTGTTGCAATGATACTCTGCTGGAAATGCGGCCTTAAAAAGCTGTATGAAAACAAATATAGCAAATAATCCACTTGCTCAGATAATCATCTTTTCATTCCTCTCAGGCTCCATGTTTTCCTTTTGGGTGCATGGAGCTATTTTTAACTTTCACTTAAAGTTGCCTTTTTTTGGGGGGGACGGCAAGCAAGGCAAGTGTGGCCACACTGCGTCAAAAGAAGCTCGCTCCATTCCATTTTTGCCTTGCAAAAAATTCATATCCGCTCCCTCCTTTTTCCTTTTCCTCGCAAACCCGCTTCACTGGGCTTTGCTCGGAGCCACACATGCTCGGGACAAATTGTCCCGAGGAATTTGGTTGCGTCTCAGGGGCTAACGCTCCTGTTCCTTATTTCTGCCGTCTGGCGTGTTTCCAAGCAGATGGTCAATGTTTGCTTTCAATGCAAAGTTTGTGAGGACGAAATTCGTCGTCACAAAATACAAGATTCGTCCCGCTCCTCTCACTGAAATATTAAAAAAATTTTCCACGTTTTTTCCACGGTCAATATACAGTAAAATGCAATATTTTGCCTTTCTCACTTTCCATTGAAAGAAGAAAAATCCCCCAAAACCTTGTAAAATCAATGGTTTTAGGGGATTTTTAGTGGTATGCGCGACAAGATTTGCGACTCGCTTCGCTCGCTTGCATAAGTGCGGCTCTGCCAATCGGCCTGCGCCCTGCTTGCCCTCTTGGAGCCTTACTTCCTCACTTTCGTTCTCATCTGCGGTCATATACCAAAACAAGCCCGCCCCGTTGGGGCGGACTTATTTTGGTATGCCCGACAAGATTCGAACTTGCGACCTACAGAGTCGGAGTCTGTCACTCTATCCAGCTGAGCTACGGGCACGGATATGAACTGATGTACAGGCTGAATGCGCCCAAATCAGCTTTTTTATTTACAAAACAAGCGCTGTCTGCTATAATGTTATGAACTATTTTCATAGCATGGCGCACAGCTTTGCCTGCGTATTATACCAAATCCCACCGGCAAAGTAAATAGCAGTTTTGCTTTTCTTTTGTGGAAATGAGGTGCAATATGAAAAAAATCACACTTGGAAAGACCGGGCTTGTGGTCACAAAGCCCGCTATGGGCTGTCTTCCCGTACAGCGCTGCGACACCGACTATGCCGTGAAGCTGCTGCGTGCCGCCTATGATGGCGGTATCCGCTATTTCGACACGGCCAATATGTACACCGACAGCGAATACAAGATGGGGCTTGCTCTGTCCGACGTGAGAGAGAATATAGTTATCTCCACAAAGAGCACTTCCACAAAAAAAGAAGGTGTACTTGAACACATTGAAAACAGCCTCCGTATGCTCAAAACCGACTACATAGATCTGTTTCAGTTCCATCAGATGTCAAGGCTTCCCGATGTGAACGACCCGGACAATGAGTATGCCGGTGCGCTGGAAGCCAAAAGGCGCGGATGGATAGGCCACATCGGAGTAACCACCCACTCTGTTGAGATTGCGGAAAAGTGCATCGAAAGCGGTCACTATGAGACCTTGCAGTTCCCCTTCAGCTACATCTCTTCCGAGAGAGATCTGGCATTGGCTGAAAAATGCAAAGCCGCCGACATGGGCTTTATTGCCATGAAGGGTCTGGCCGGCGGTCTTCTGGGACCCAACGCCAGAGCCTGCTGCGCCTTTATGAACCTTTATGACAACGTAGCGCCTATCTGGGGCATCCAGACTATGGAGGAGCTTGAGCAGTGGCTGAAGCTGGATGAAAAAGAGCCCCGGATGGATGAAGAGATTTCTGCGATCATCAAAAAGGACCGGCAGGAGCTTTCCGGCAGCTTTTGCAGAAGCTGCGGTTACTGTATGCCCTGTACCGTGGGCATCGAGATACGCAACTGCGCACGCATGAATATGCTGCTGCGCCGTTCCCCCTGGCAGCCCTACATGAGCGATGAGTGGCGCGCAAAAATGAACATGATAAACGACTGCGTTGATTGCGGGCTTTGCTCAAGCCGCTGCCCCTATGGGCTGGATACCCCCAATCTGCTCAAATATATGCTGAAGGATTATAATGAGTTCTATGAAGCACACAAGCATCTTCTGTAAAGTTATCTGTATAATTTTGTGCGCGGCAATGTGCCTGCCCCTTGCCGCCTGCGGCGAAACCAAGGAGACCCAGCGCGTGGTATACGCCATGGACACGGTGATGACGCTGACAGCTTACGGCAAGAACGCCAACGCCGGTCTCAACGCCGCCGAAAGCATCATAGTATCTATGGACGCCATGCTCGATCCGGAGCTTGAGACGAGCACCACCTACGCCATCAACCACGCTCTCGGCTCCAGCACCGTTGTCAGCGGTCAGGTTGCCCAGATGCTCAGCACCGCGCACACCGTGTACAAGCAGACCGAGGGCGCACTTGATCTGACCCTCTACCCCCTTATAAAACGCTGGGGCTTTGTGGACGGTAAATACTACGTGCCCACCGCCGAGGAGATCGCGGAGGATCTTTCACGCACCTGCTTTAATCAGCTGGTGCTCACAAGCTTCCCCAACTCCGCATCCTACGCAGTGTCCATACCCACCTACGGTGAGCTTAGCTTTGCCTCCTGCGCCAAAGGCTGCGCCGCCGACAACGGCATTGAGGCCATGCGTCAGGCCGGTGTGACCAGCGGCATAATTTCTTTGGGCGGCAACGTGCAGACCCTGGGATTGAAGCCGGACGGCACCCAGTGGAATGTGGCAATCCAGGACCCCAACAACACCTCAAGCTTCCTTGGCGTTGTCAACGTGGGCGAGACTGCCATAGTCACCAGCGGCAGCTATCAGCGCTACTTCACCGACAACCGCAACAACAGCTACCATCATAT
>JAFTXM010000028.1 GCA_017465025.1 Oscillospiraceae bacterium | reverse complement strand
TGAATTTTCTGCTCCAACAGGTAGCGCAGCAGGGCTGTTTCCAGAGATCGGAAGTGGGCTTCGCCGTGTTCTCGGAAGATGTCCTGGATGCTGCAGCCTGTTTGTTCCTCTCTGTTGGCCTCAAGAGTGTCCAGCAGATCCTGTGCGGTCTGCATATCCTCCTGTGTGGCAGGCGCAGACTTCTGGGCAAGAAATATAGGGTCGTGAACGATATCTTTAACCATTGTTTTCTCCTTCGGAAAGCCAGTTTTTCAGCGCGGAAAGGCGCTCTTCAGCGTCCTTTACGCCCAGATCATAGGCGGCCTGCACCTTGTTCACGTCAGACTCCATGCGGCCTATGTCCAGATGCTCAGAGGGGCGGATGATGAAGATGCTACCCTGCCGCTCCCGCTCTTTAAGCATATCCAGCATTTTGTTATATTCTTCATGACGGTTTACAAGGGCACGGACAAAGTCCGGATAGCGGTGATACACGACTTTTGCCAGCAGCCGCAGCTCCGGCTTTTTCCTGTAATCCTCCGGCTCTGTCAGCACCACCACATTGCGCCCGTAGCCTAAGTTTTCAAAAGCTTTCAAAGGCACAGAGTCGGTACAGCCCCCATCCAGATACTTTTTGCCGTCCAGCTCCACCATCTTTGAAAAATACGGCAGGGAGGCCGAGGCCCGAAGATAGTCTATCTCCTTTCGCATATCGGTAAGGCGGATATATTCAGGCTTGCCTGTTTCCACATTTGTACACACCACATAGTAGTGGCTGGGGTTTTGCATGAAGGACTCGTCATCAAACTTGTCCAGCAGCTCCGGAAGCTCATGATAGCAAAAGTCCACGCCCACAACGTTTCCTGTAGTGAGCCAGCTTCTTATGCTCATAAATCTCGGATCGCCGCAGTATTTACGGTAGTAGCGGATGCTGCGCCCCTTTTGACCGGAGATAAATGAGCAGCCGTGGATAGCCCCGGCGGAAACACCTATAAGCCCGTCAAAGCTCAGCCCCTCTTCCATAAAAACATCCAGCACGCCCGCCGTATAAATGCCGCGAAAGCCGCCGCCTTCCAGTACAAGTCCGGTTTTGCTCAAGTTCCATGCTCCCTTGTTTTGATGGTGATATTTTAAAGCCCCGGCGGCAGATAAGTCAATCACATATTTGTAAACAGAATGAGTCTTTATCTTTTTCCTGTTTGGTGGTACAATTATGCCCAGAATTTTTCGGAGATGAAGTGAATGTTTCTCATTCTTTTGATTGCAGCCGCAGCGCTGATTTTTATTATCTGCTGCATATGCTACCGCATGGCTTTCTTTGCTCCCGACAGAAGCCCCGTGTCCTCAGATAAGATCGAGCTTCCAAAAGGCCATATCTATGAAGAATACCGGGATGTTATCAGCCAGTGGATAAGAGAGGCAAGGGCAATGCCCTATGAGGAGCTGAAAATACGTTCCTTTGACGGGCTGGAGCTGTACGCAAAGTATTACGAGTTTGCACCGGGAGCGCCCATTGAGATAATGTTCCACGGCTACAGAGGAACTTCTGAGCGGGATCTGGCCGGTGGCATACAGCGCGCCTTCAAGCTGGGGCGCTCAGTGGTTCTGGTGGATCAGCGCTGCAGCGGAAAAAGCGGCGGCAACACCATCAGCTTTGGCGTAAATGAGCACAAGGACTGCCTGATGTGGGTAGACGCGGTAGTTGAGCGCTTTGGAGCTGACGTTAAGATAATTCTGACCGGTATTTCCATGGGTGCAAGCACCGTACTTATGACGGCTGACAAGGCCATGCCCGGAAATGTGCTTGGTATTCTGGCGGACTGCGGCTTTTCCACCGCAAAGGATATAATCAAAAAGGTCATCCGGCAGATGCATCTGCCCGCCGCTCTGCTCTATCCCTTTGTGAAGCTGGCGGCAAGGGTTTTCGGACATTTTGATCTGGAAGAGCACTCTGCTCTTGAAGCCGTGAAGAAAAGCCGCCTCCCCATAATATTCATACACGGGGAGAGCGACGATTTCGTGCCCTGCGAGATGAGCCGGATAAATTTTGAAGCCTGCTCCTCCCGCAAGGCCATACTGACCGTGCCGGGAGCCGGACACGGGCTGAGCTACCCGGCGGCACCGGAAAAATATCTGAATGCTTTGAGAGAATTTTTCGGGGAAGAATGTTCCCACGAAAGCGTGAGATAAAAAATATCAAGCCTCTGCACAAAAAAAGTGCAGAGGCTTTTGTTATCAGGGTTCAAGAGGGAAAAATTCAAGAGTGAAATCATATATGCTGTGGCCTGTTTCAAGGGTCTTTCCGTCAACCTGAAGCATGAGGCCGCTGGCGCTGTAGGCATCAAGGAAGGTATTTACCAGCGCGCCCATCATCATATACTCGCCGCTGGTGCCCATGGCATTTATCATGCTGCCAAATTCTGCGCCCAGATCAAGCCGGATGATACCGGTCTTGTCCATTAAAAAACTTCTGACCGCAACAGGAGCAGATATTGCGCCCTTCTCATGGAGTGCGGACATTATGTTTTCGGGGCTAAGCTCCGCTATGCTAACACTCTCGCTGATGAGATTTTCGCAGCTCTCATCGCTGTAATAGACATTTATCTCAGCGGCAGTATCCACCGGGGCAGCGGGGGCGGGGCTTTCATTGGAGCAGGCGCAAAGGCACAGGCACAGAGCCAAAAGGAACAGAAAAGGCAGTTTTCTCATATTTTTATCCCCTTCCGATATTGAACTCAGCCGCTGCGAGAGCCTGGCTGCCATCGGTATCCACAAAGAGCTTGACTATGCGGTAGCTGCCCTCGGGGAGCTTGTCATAGTTTCCGGCCAAATTGAATCCGGTCTCCTCGCTGCCGTTTGCAGGCAGATGATAAAGCTGCATGGTCATGGCGTCAGACTTGGGAGCGATAAGATACCAGCTGCCGTCAAGATTGACCTCAAGGCGTGCTGCTGCGTCAAAGCTGTAGTCCTTGTCAGTGAGATTTTCAATGAACAAGCTCAGCTCCTCTGTAGCATCAGTGACAGTTTTCTGCTTTATGAACATCTGCACAAGCTCGTTTACGGCAACGCCGTCATACTCGCTAAGCTGCATATTCTTTTTGTCAAAGCCCTTTGCCCCGCAGGCGCAAAGACTGAGCAGCATTGCCACGGCACATATCATAAGAATAAGCTTTTTCATATTGTCCTCCAAAAGTGTTTTTTTGTTTTCGATAATTAGACTGCCGTACTGTCAGAAAGTTCCATGAAAATTTAAAAGGGCAGGCTACATCAAGTAGTCTGCCCCTATGCACGAAAGAATTATACTATAAGACCGCGCTTTTTCGCCTCAAATGTCAGCTCGTCCCTGAAGTTGGGGTGGGCAATGGCGATAAGTGCCTTTACGCGCTCATCCATGGGTCTGCCGCGAAGCTTGGCTATGCCGTACTCGGTAACGATATGGTCCACATCGTTTTTGCTGGTGGTGCAGACCGCGCCGGGGGTGAGGATGGGAGAAATCTTGCTGATAGTGCCGTTTTTGGCGGTGGAGGCAAAGGCGATAAAGCTCTTGCCGCCTCTGGACTGGCAGGCGCCGCGGACATAGTCCACCTGACCGCCTGTACCGGACATATGCTTTGTGCCAACGCTTTCGGCACAGACCTGACCGAAAAGGTCAACCTCAATGGCGGCGTTGATGGAAATCATATTGTCGTTCTTACAGATAACATTGGGGTCATTCACATAGTCCACAGGCATGAGGGCTATGCCGGGATTGTCGTCGATATAGTCATAGATGCGCTTTGAGCCGTAGGCAAAGGTGGTGATGGACTGACCCCTGTGTATCTGCTTGCGGCTGTTGTTGACAGCTCCGCACTCGATAAGCTCCACCATGGAGTCGGTAAACATCTCGGTATGGATGCCAAGGTCTTTTTTGTTCTTGAGCGCCATGCCGGTAGCGTCGGGAATTGCGCCAATGCCCAGCTGGATGCAGGCGCCGTCGGGAATCTGCTCGGCGATGATATTGCCGATGGCGACACTCACATCGTCCAGAGCTGCAGCGGGCAGGACAGGCAGCTCGTGGCTGTGCTCGCTTATTCCGTCCACCTGAGAGACATGGAGCATGCTGCCGCAGACTGCGCGGGGCTGCTTATCATTTACCACCACGTACACACGCTTTGACTTGGAAATCATAACATCGCTGATGGAGGCGACGGTAGCAAGGCTGAAATAGCCGTGCTTGTCCATGGGAGAGACTTCAAGAAAGACCGCATCGAAGTCATAGCCTGCTGCAAGATGGCGGGGAATATCCCTGTAGTAGTTGGGGACGAAGGTCGCCCAGCCGCCGTTGACGGCCTTTCGGGCACCGCCGCTTGAAAACCAGGAAATGCCGTTTATTTTGCCGTTGAGCTGGGAGTCGGCATAGAACTCAAAGGGGTAGACATCCAGCATGATATGTACCTTCACGCCGGAAAGCCCGTCGTTATAGGCACGCTCCGCCAAGGCTGTGAAAAGGGATACTGGCTGAGCCGCGCCGGCATCAGTTCCGATGACCCATCCGTTCTCCACACATTCGGCTACCTGCCGGGCGCTCATCAGCTTGCTGTTGTAAATGGATATGTAATCTGTCATGACATAATTCCTTTCTTTATCTTCGGCGGCTGCGTTGCCTGTGTTCGGAATACATTCTGTTATCCGCAATGCGGCTGTCGGACTCGCGCATGAATTTTTTCAGCTTATCCTCAAAGCTATCATTCCCGCTCGTCCTGCTCTCCTTGGGCTGGATATTATCCTCCGGCTCAATTTTCGTTTTTTGCTCACAGCGGGGCTTGGGCGGTGCAGAGTGCTCCGGTCTGGGCAGGGCGCGCTTTATGGAAAGGTTTATTTTCCCCTCCGCTGTGGCACCCAGTACAAAGACTCTGACCGTATCCCCTACGCTCACATACTCGCTTACATCGCTGACGTAGGTATTGGCCAGCTCCGAAATATGCACAAGGCCGCTTTTCCCCTCCGGCAGCGACACGAAAGCCCCAAACTTGGTAATTCCCGTGACTTTAGCTTCAACTATTGAGCCAGGTTCCAGTTCCATTCTTTTTCCTCTCCGGCAAGGGCAGAACCTCTTCACTCAGCCCCTGCATCGCCTGTTATAAAATAAAATACGCGCTCCCCGGGCAGTACAAGCCCCAGCCGCTCGCGGGCAAGAGCCTCCATGCCAGCACCGCTCTCAAGGGAGTCAAGCTGCTCCTCAAGGCGTGCGTTCTCCTCCCGAAGCGCAGAAAGCAAGGCCCGTTTTTCATCGGCAAGCCTCTCCTTCTTTTCCAGTTCATCCATGGAAGAGGAGAAAAGCCAGAGGGAATAAAGCAGCATCGACAGAGCCACTATGCGAAAGAGTACAGAATGTGTCTGCATATTTTGCACCTTCCAAAACTAATAATAAATCATTTTTGCACATTTTGGAAGTACATTTTTGTCACAATAAGAAATTTTTTAATAAAATTTTTTATGCGGCGAATGAAGCCTATGACAAGCACGTAAAACCGGTCCGTGACGGAAAAAATTCTGTCTGACAGAAAATGGGTATACAGGAGAAAGCCAAGGAGCGTAAAGCACAGCTCCCACACGCCCAGTCTGCCGCCGGGCGCCGCAAGTGCGTAGAGGAAAACCGCGCTGCCGGAAAAAAGGGCGAAAAAAGCATCCAGCACCCGCTCCGCCCAAGTGCTGCTCCTGCGGCGGATCGGGCGCACAAGGTCATACACCAGACCCAACATAAAACCCAGAAAAAGTGCAAAGGCCAGAGCCTTTGTCTGAATTAAAATATCTACATTCATATCAGCCGAAAAGCCTTGACCATATGGAGCGGGCAGGCGCAGCCTCATCGTATTTCAATTCATGCACAAGACCGTTTATCAGCACCTGGCCCGCGTCCAGATCTATCCGGTCTATGTGCAGGGAGTCGCCGCGAATACAAAGCTCCCCCTGACTTGTGGTAAGTATGACAGTATTTTCGTCAAAACCGCTTACATCCTCAACCCCGCTGATACTCATTTTGCTGCGTCCTTCCAGACTCAGGCTGTGCTGGGCGTTTGCGGATGCTGCTTGCTCGTAGGACATAGCGTCACCCCCTTGGGAGAGTATATGCCGTGATTGAGCGCAAAATGAAAACTGCCTGACCGAACTGGTCAGGCAGTTTGAATATGATGCTTGAAAAATCAGTGGTGACCTGCGCTGCCCTTGTCGCCAACGCCGAAATGCAGCTCCTTCATGCCTTCCACCTCGTCGCACACGTCCTTGAGTGCGCAGATGGAGCAGTCGGTAGGCAGGCCTTCCAGAATATGGGTGAGCGTGCCGGTGACAGCGGTGGACTTTTTGGCAAGAGCCTGCATCTGCTTGTAGTCATAGCCGGGAGCTGTGACAAAGATAACGGTGGCAGCAAGCACATTGTGGTCTTTCTTATATTCCTCGATATAGTTTGCCCCGATGGCTTTGAAGCTGATACCCTGACGCAGTGCGGCCTTGCTGACGCGCACCTGTTCGCGGGAGGATTCGGGAGACATACGGACCATGTAGCCCTCAGGGTATACATGGTACTTTGCAAACTCAATGTCCTTGAGTGTGCGGTAGACCGTCTCATCGTCATCATCCAGTACGCCAAGGCGCAGAAGAACGATACGTGCAAAGTCACAGTCGCCCTTTATCTCGTCAAGGTCAGGGCCGTAGAGCATGACCTTGTCCTCACTGACAAGCTCGGCATTGGAGGTGAAGAGCACATAGTTTGCGCTGCCCTTTCCCTGTGCGCCCAGCTCATAGGCTGCATCCTTCTGCAAAACCAGCTCGCTTGCGCCCAGGTCCTTCCACTTTTTAAGCTCAGAGAAGTTCCATACTCTGGCTTCGCCCTTCAAAAGCTCATGGGTTTCATTTATAAGGTGATTATAAAGCTCCATATCTTAGAAGAGAAGATCAACTTTCTTGCGGTCGAACATGGTGTTGACCTGCTTGTACAGCCAGCCCAAAAGCTTCTGGTCAAGGTTCCAGAAATAGACCACAAAGAGAGCTACAACCGTAACAAGAAGCACCACAAAGATTTTTTTCAGGAATTTCCACATATTATAGATATGCTCCTTTCTTGTTTTATGACAGCGGTATGCTTTTTATAAGTATACCGCTGCCTCAGTTTGCGGTCAATTACTTTTTGGCAAGACCCTTCTGGCGGGCATATTCAGCCGCGCCCAGAGCGCCCATCAGCTGGGGGTCAGTGTCAAGGTTGACGACCTTCAGCTTGAGAACGTGCTCGATTGCGTCCTTCAGACCGTCGTTCTTGGCGCAGCCGCCGGTGAGGGTGATGGAGTCAACCGCGCCGGCCTTCTTTGCCATAACAAAGCAGCGCTTTGCAACTGCCATCTCGATGCCTGCGGCGATCTCGTCGGTGGGTTTGCCCTCGCCCACCAGAGTGATGACCTCAGACTCTGCAAAAACGGTGCACTGGGCGGTGATGGGGATAACGTTCTTTGCGCTCAGAGACAGCTTGGAGAAGTCCTCAAGGCTCATCTCAAAGCTTCTGGCCATGGCCTCAAAGAAGCGGCCTGTACCGGCGGAGCACTTGTCGTTCATGGCGAAGTTCTTGACTGTGCCGTCAGTGTCGATGCTGATGCCCTTGACGTCCTGGCCGCCGATGTCGATGATGGCCTTGACTGCGGGATTGGTCACGTGCACGCCCATGGCGTGGCAGCTTATCTCGGAGATATTTTCATCTGCAAAGGGAACCTTGTTGCGGCCGTAGCCGGTGCCTATGAGATACTCAAGGTCCTTGGAGGAGTTGAGGCCGGGAACCTTTGCAACTACCTCGTCCATTGCCGCTATTGCGCTAAGCTCGGAGTTTATCTTGCTGCGGATGGTGGTATCCGCTACTATTTTGCCGTTTTCGTCCAGTATGACTGCCTTTGTGAAGGTGGAGCCTACATCGCAGCCGCCAAAGTACTTCATATGTATTTCCTCCAATTATTTATAAATTTATTTGATTTGTGCCAGTGGCACATCCGAAATTATGGCAGAAATTATGCTGTGCAGCTACTGAGAACTACATACATACCTCGTCTTCAAACTCGACGAGAGATGCATCGATAGGCTCGGCGCGCTTTACGGTGCGCATGTAGGAGTTGACCTTGTCGCGCATGGTGCGGCGGGAAACGGTACGGGGGTCCATCAGGTCGTGCTCGACCCAGACCATATCGTATCCGCGCTGGCGGCCCTGATCGTCCAGAATACCCTGAACAGTAGCCATGTTCTTGCAGGCCACGTTCTGGTACATGATGATGAAGGGAGCGTTCCACTGCTCGCACTGGAGCCACAGCTCGTCAACAACGTTCTGGTAACCGCCGTTGGTATGACGGCGCATGACCATACGCTCGTACAGGCGGGCCAGGTCGCGCAGGGCCTCTTCCTTGTCCTCGGTCTCAAGATGCTTTGTGAAGTTGAGAGACTCCATCTCCACCAGCACGTTGATGCCCCAGCAGTTGGCAGCCCAGTTGGAGAAGTTTGCATAGTAGTGGGCAGGGCAGGACCAGACGATGGCGCGGTACTTCATCTTGCCGGGGTACGGCTCTTCCTTGTTCTCGTAGGCCTTGAGCAGGATCTTGTTGACCTTTTCGCAGGTGCCGAGAATACGGGGATCGTTGCCGCCGTCCATCTCGTAGTTCCACTTGCGGAACAGCTCGTAGCAGGGGCCGAGGAGCTGGGGATATGCACTCTTGTTGACTTCCCACTTCTGAAGCTCGTAATCGGTCTCCTTGTTGAAGCGCTTCATAGCCTCAAAGTATGCATCCCAGCTCCACTTGGCACCGGTCTGCTCCTCAATGAACTTTATGCAGGCCTTGATATCCTCAGCGCCCATGTCCACTGTCTCTTCATCCAGATAGCGGACCGGGAAGCACAGGTGGAACACCGGCAGGTCGGGGAAGCGGCGGGACATATAAGAGGAAGCCATGGTGGAACCGTCGCAGGGCATGGAGGAGGAGATGAAGCAGCTGCCCATGTGAGGCAGAGCGTCAATTACCAGAGCGCCGCACTCGGAAGAGGGAACGGGGCAGGTGTCGGCAGGCAGACCGTAGGACTCAACTGCGTCAATGTAGGGTACGCAGGTGAGCTGGTCAATCTCGGAGACCAGGAACACGGGCAGAAGCTGATAAGGAATACCCAGCAGGTCGGGGAAACCGGCCATGATCTGCCCCATGGTCATCTCGTCAAACAGCACGACCTTTCTGTTGAGAGCGCGGCTGTTGCCGTTCTTCTCATCGCACTTGGCGAGGAACACAAGGTTCTCTGCCACGTAGCGGAATACATCGTAAATGAGCAGGTGGCTCATACGCAGGTTGGAGCCGCGCAGACCCATGATGTTCTTGTCAAGGAAGGTGTGGCAGCAGAAGTAGGACACCATCCAGCGGTAGTAGAAGAGCATATTCAGGGCGGGGATAAGGTCGTGGGAGAAGGTCATAAGGAGCATGCCCCACATCTTGGCCCAGCGCCAGAAGTCATATGCAGTGTCCTCAATGCCGCGCCACTCACGGCGGACGGTGGCCATAGCACCCTTGCGGTAAAGGCGGCCCAGATGCTTTTCGCCGTGGAGGATAAGGTCTATCTTCTCAGCATTGGATGCGCCCATGAAAGCCGCAAACTCTTCCTTTATGCGTGCGCCGTCAGACTTGAAGTCCTCAATTCTGTCCTGACCGAATTTTTTCCAGTCGGTCTCCTTGAGCATTTCCCAGAATATGCCACCCACTTCCTTCAGGTTGTCCATCTGGGGCTTGAGCTGCATATTGTCTTTATATTTCCAGAAATCAGGATTGGGATACTGAACTTTTTTCTTAGCCATTACTTGCCCTCCTCACTGTGTATGCGTTTGATCTCGAGAGATTCAACGAAGGCCTGAACACGTGTACGCAGCTGACCGGAGTTGCCGTTATTGTACAGTCTGTCGATGGACAGAACGGGCCAGCCATACTCGTCGTGCATGATGTGAGACACCAGAGCACGCTCAAAGCCCCAGTAGTCACAGTACTTCATCTGCTCATAGATGATACCCTCTGCCTTGAACTCCTTGGCCAGACGGTCAGCAGTCTCACGGCGCTGCAGCACCTTCTCATCAGCTATGTAGCGGGCGCACTCGGAGACCTCCATGCAGTGCAGGCAGATCTGGGTAAGAGCGTCCTCATCGTCACGAAGCTCTATGACCTCGCGGCCGGGAGTGGAACCGAAGCAGTAACGGTCGGACACCACCAGAGCGCCGCAGTTTTCGATGAGCTTGGTGAGATTGGGATCGTCCATCTCGGAGCCGACGATGGCAACGCGGGCGCGGAAGGGGCTGACTGCGTCGGGCTTGCGCTTTTTCAGCTCTGCCAGAGTCTCACGCAGCTTGGGGAGAATGAGATACTTGGGGCAGGTGTAGGTGACAAGGTTGAGTACGTGGAACTCATAACCTGTGATGACGGGGTTATCGGCCTTGCGCATCTCGCTTATCTCGCTGATGATGCGGCAGACCTCATTGTGCTCCTCCACTGCCTTGCGGATGGCGGCATCCGAGGTATCCACACCGTAGACCTCTGTGAGTCTGTCCAGAACGCGGAGGCGCATCTGCTTCACATAGGACTTGAGGGTGTAGTCAGTGATTTTGTAGGGCATGTCGGTGTGGGTGACGAAGAAGCCGGGCTTCTCGCTGACACCGAGGATCTCGAAATGCTCCATTGCTCTGTTCATCATGGAGCAGGCGTCCACGCCGATCATAGCGTCGAGGAACTGGTAGCCGCCCTCAATGCCGCGTTCAACCAGGGCTCTTGCAAACTCACAGGTGTAGTTGGACATGTAGTAGGTGGCAATGTCGATGGAGCCGGTGTTTGGTGCGCGCAGACGTACTGAGAAGCACTTGTCACAGTTGAGGATCACTTCGGGGATGTGGAAACAGGTATATCCGATGGCCAACTTGCCATCGGCCTGGGCCTGTTTGACCAGATCATTGTCAGCGTTCTCAAGCAGGCTTTCAAAGTAGATCAGATGCTTAAGATCTTTCAAATGTTACACCTCTTCTTTTTTATAGTATTTCTATTTTCCGGAGTGCATCTTCCACTCCCTTGAGCATATCGGAATCGGCGTCCAGCTCAAGTACGCTCTTGCCCTTGATGTCGTTTGCGGCAAAGGTGCTGTCCGCCGGGATGAAGGACAATATCTCCACGCCGGGAGCTTTCATCATGTCCTTAAGTTCGGGGTTGGTCATGCGGTTGACGATGCAGCCTATGCGGTCATAGGCAATAAGCTCGTCCGCCACTTCCTTGATGGTGGATATGACCTGTCCGCCTTTCTTGCTCTGATCCGTGATGAGCAGAAGGTGGGTGACTTTTTCCATAACACGGCGCTGAATCTGCTCTATTCCGGCCTCGCCGTCTATGACCACATAGTCAAAGCTGTTGGCAAGAAGGCCGATGACCTCCTTGAGATAGGAATTGACCTTGCAGTAGCAGCCGGAGCTTTCCGGACGGCCTATGGCAAGAAATGCAAAGCCGGGCATTTCAACCAGCGCATCAAATATCCTGAAGCGTGCCTCTGAAAGAAGTTCAAGAGCTTCTCTCGTCTCTCCGTTTTCCACACTGTCCACAATACTCATGCGGATGTCGTCCAGTGTGAGCTTAACGTCCACGCCAAGGGCAACGGACAGACCCACGGCAGGGTCAGCATCAATAGCCAGAATTTTCTTGTCGGGATACTTTTCCACAAGAAGTCTGACAATGGATGCGCATATGGATGTCTTACCCACGCCGCCTTTGCCTGCAACCGTAATTATCTTGGCCTTATTTGCCATAAACGTCCCCCCTGTTCATACATTATTCTGAAAGTAAATACAAATCAGTTTAAGCCAGGGCAAACCGAAAAATGGATGCCCTTTTTTCCCTTGAAATTTGTTGTTTTCATTCTATCATGCAGGCCGAAAAAAAGCAACATTAACACTTTATTTTATCTTGTAACTCCATTTTTTGTATATATTTCACAACTTTTCAATGCATTTGTGAAAAATTTGTTTATACACTTTCTGCGTTTGTGT
>JAFTXM010000027.1 GCA_017465025.1 Oscillospiraceae bacterium | reverse complement strand
GAGAAGTACCTTGGCGGCGTCAAGGACATGAAGAAGCTCCCCGGCGCTCTGTTCGTTGTTGACCCCCGCAAGGAGCACAATGCCATTGCTGAGGCCCGCAAGCTGCACATCCCCATCGTTGCTATCGTTGACACCAACTGCGACCCCGATGAGGTCGATTACGTCATCCCCGCCAACGACGACGCTATCCGCGCTATCCGCCTGATCGCTGCCACCATGGCAAACGCTGTTCAGGAAGGCCGCCAGGGCGTTGACGCCGAGGTCGAGGAAGTTGCCGTTGAGGCAGCTGTCGAGGCAGTCGAGGAATAATCAAAATATTGATAAGGGGCGGCGCGATCGCCCCTTATTCCAAGTAAAACAGATTCCAAATAATACAGGAGGAAACTATAATGGCATTTACCGCTCAGGATGTTAAAACTCTCCGTGAGATGACCAACGTTGGTATGATGGACTGCAAGAAGGCCCTCACCGAGACCAACGGCGATATGGACAAGGCAGTTGAATGGCTGCGCGAGAAGGGCCTTGCAAAGGCCGCAAAGAAGGCCGGCCGCATTGCTGCCGAGGGTATGGCTTACGCCAGCGTTTGCCCCGAGTGCGGTGTTGGCGCTGTTGTTGAAGTCAACTGCGAGACCGACTTCTGCGCAAAGAGCGAAGCTTTCGTTCAGTTTGTCAAGGATGTCTGCACTGTCGTCCTCAAGGACAACCCCGCAGATGTTGACGCTCTCATGGGCTGCAAGTACCCCGGCTCTGAGCTGACCGTGGCTGAGATCCTTCCCGAGAAGGTCATGGCTATCGGCGAGAACCTCCAGATCCGCCGCTTCACCCGCTTTGCCGAGAACACCAGCGTGGCATACGTTCACGCCGGCGGCAAGATCGGCGTTCTGGTCAACCTGGCTGTCGAGGGCGGCATTGACGCCACCGAGATCGGCAAGGACGTTGCAATGCAGATCGCAGCTCTCAACCCCCGCTTCTGGGACAAGTCTCAGGTCTCTGAGCAGGTTCTGGATGAGGAGAAGCGCATCGCTCTCGCTCTGATGGATCAGGATCCCAAGATGGCTTCCAAGCCCCAGCAGGTCAAGGAAAAGATCGTTATGGGCAAGCTCAACAAGTTCTACGAAGAGAACTGCCTGCTCCAGCAGGAGTTTGTCAAGGACGGCTCCATGTCCGTTGAGAAGTACATCGCCTCTGCCGCAAAGGCTCTGGGCGGCTCCGTCAAGTTCGTTGACGCAGTTCGCTTCATGAAGGGCGAAGGCATCGAGAAGAAGGTTGAGGACTTCGCAACTGAGGTCGCAGCCCAGATGAACATGGGCAAGTAATTCTTGCTTTATATTGCTTTTTAAAAGACATCCTTCGGGATGTCTTTTTTTAATTCCTGTTTGATGATATAATGTCTGAAAACGATTATGGGAGCGGAGTACATGGCAATAGTCAGACCGGATGCAAGCAAAATAAAGTCCGCCGCAGGCAGACTGCGGGATGCTATGCGTATGCTGCGGCTTATTGAGAAGGACAGTCAGATGCTGGAAAAGTCCATAAAGAAGGCGGCGGATGTACTGGCAGAGGAACAGCTGGCAGATTTTCTCAGCACTCTGAGCGTGGAAGAGCTTAATCGGGACAGGCTGGGCATACGCATCAGCGCCCTCAAAAATGCGGGCATAGAGAATATTGCCCAGCTGTACAGACGCTCCAAAGGCTCTCTTGAGAGCATTGAGGGCATAGGCCAGACCAATGCCGCCCTTATCCACCGCACTGTGCAGACCATTGCATCCCGTGCAAAGGAGAATATGCGCCTTAAGCTATCCAGTGAGGAAAACTCCAAGGAGCTTACAAGGCTTATCGAGCTTTTACACCAGTACAGCGCCGCGGCCCAGCCCCGAATGGCGGCGGAGGAAATGCTGGCGGACTTCGGTGAGGACATAGATGCAGCCCTCAGCAGCTCCGCTCCGGCTCAGAGTGCTCTTGCCTGGTTTTTCTCAGGCGCGGGGCAGAAGCAGCAGGCTGTCGAGGCCGCGGGGGAGCTTTTCGCGCTGGCCGACTGCGGCATTGTGGAAAAAAGCCGCCTTGTGTATGCGGATTTCCAACAGTCAAAGCCGGTGGGCAGCGCAATGGAGGCCTTTCGCAAAAACAGCGCCCCCTTTGCCGTCACACTTGAGTATGTCAGCGGCATGGGCACGGCGGGCGATACGGGCGCTGTCCCGGCAGAGCTTGCACAGGCGGTGTCGGCGAGGAAGGTGGATCTTTCCCTGCTCAAGGCTACTCTGCGCCCCTATCAGCTTTTCGGCACAAAGTATATTCTCAGCCAGAAAAATACCCTTTTAGGCGATGAAATGGGCCTTGGCAAGACCATGCAGGCCATAGCTGCAATGGCGGCGCTTAAAAAAGAGGGCCACGGGCATTTCCTTGTTGTCTGCCCTGCAAGTGTGCTTGTAAACTGGTGCAGGGAGATAGAAAAATTCAGCCAGCTTCTGGTGACGGAGATACACGGGGCCGACAAGATAGACGAGCTTTATGACTGGCTGCACGGCGGCTGTGTGGCAGTGACCACCTACGAGACGGCAAGAGCTTTGCTGCTGCCTGAGGATTTTCGACTGGGGCTTTTTGTGGTGGACGAGGCCCACTACATAAAAAATCCCGCCGCTCTCCGTACAAGGGCTGTGCTGAGACTGTGCAGCCACGCGGAAAATCTGCTTTTCATGACCGGTACGCCCCTTGAAAACCGGGTGGACGAGATGTGCGCCCTGCTGGACATTCTAAGCCCCGGTACGGCCCAAAAGGCGCGGGAGCTGAGATATCTTTCGGATGCGCCCCAGTTCAGGGAGGTCATCGCCGGGGTATATCTTCGCCGCACGAGAGAAGATGTGCTCACGGAATTACCCGACAAGATAGAGAAGGATCAATGGTGCAGACCCACGGCGGAGGACTGGAAATGGTACTTTGCGGAGGTTTTTGCCCGGAATTTCATGGGTATGCGCCGCATAGGCTGGCACACGGAGCAGCTTGAAAAATCCTCCAAGGCCCAGCGCCTGCGGGAGATAACAGAGCTTGCCCGGCAGGAAGGGAGAAAGCTGCTTATCTTCTCCTACTTCAGAGAGACCTGTGAAAAGGCAATGAAAATAGCGAAAGACAATGCCTTTGGCCCCATTACCGGCTCTGTGCCCTCAGCAAAGCGGCAGGAAATTGTGGATGCCTTCACCGCCGCCCCCGATGGGGCTGTGCTGGTGTGCCAGATAACGGCGGGCGGTACGGGGCTTAATATTCAGGCGGCCTCGGTTGTGGTCTTCTGCGAGCCGCAGATTAAGCCCTCCCTTGAAACTCAGGCTGTGTCCCGTGCCTACCGGATGGGGCAGGCCAGAAATGTGCTGGTGTACAGGCTTTTGTGCGAAGGCACAGTGGACGATGAGATGCTTAGCCTTCTCCGGGATAAGCAGGAGCTTTTCGACAGCTTTGCCGAAGACTCGGTGGCCGGCAGCGAAAGCCTTGCCGACGAGGATATGCGAAAGTGGGTAAATGAGCTTATAGACTCCCAGATGGAAAAGTACAGATTACATGAAAACAAAGGATAAAAAGAATAAAGAATAAGAATAAAAAAGAATAGAACAAAAACCACGCTCTGTCGCAGACAGAGCGTGGTTTTTTGGATAAATCAATATCAGAGCTGCTTCTGGGCGTTGATCTTAACGCCGGGGCCCATGGTGGAGGCGGTGACGCAGGACTTGATGTACTGACCCTTTGCGGCTGCGGGCTTTGCCTTGATGATGGCGCCCAGGAGAGCCACGTAGTTCTCGTACAGCTTCTCTGCACCAAAGCTGACCTTACCGATGGGGCAGTGGATGATGTTGGTCTTGTCCAGACGGTACTCGACCTTACCGGCCTTAGCCTCGGTGATAGCCTGCTTGATGTTGGGGGTAACGGTACCGGCCTTGGGAGAGGGCATCAGACCCTTGGGGCCAAGGATCTTACCCAGACGACCGACAGTACCCATCATGTCGGGGCTGGCAATAACAGTGTCGAACTCGAACCAGTTCTCTTTCTGGATCTTCTCGACCAGTTCCATAGCGCCTGCGTAATCTGCGCCGGCTGCCATAGCTTCCTCAACGCGCTCGGGCTTGCAGAAAACCAGAACACGGACGTTCTTACCGGTGCCGTTGGGCAGAACGATAGCGCCGCGGACCTGCTGGTCTGCGTGACGGCCGTCAACACCGAGCTTAACGTGCAGCTCGACGGTCTCGTCGAACTTGGCCTTGCTGGCGGAGCAGACAAGGTTCAGGGCTTCCATGGGATCGTAAAGTGCCTGTTTATCAATGAGCTTGGAGCTCTCTTTATAATTCTTACTTCTAAACAATTTGTTTTCCTCCTAATATTGTGGTTGAGTCGGATGGATAAATCCTCCCACGTTTAGGTACTCAGTCGCCGCTTACTCGCCGACGACTACGCCCATGGAGCGGCAGGTACCGGCAATCATGCTGATGGCGGACTCGATGTCGGTGCAGTTGAGGTCGGGCATCTTCTGCTCGGCGATCTTGCGGACATCTTCCTTGCTGATGGTAGCGACCTTGTCCTTCTGAGGCACGCCGGAAGCGGTCTCAATGCCGCAGGCCTTCTTGATAAGGAGGGCGGCAGGAGGGGTCTTGCAAACGAAGGTGAAGCTGCGGTCGGAGTACACGGTGATGACGACGGGGATCATCAGACCCATGTCGTTCTTGGTGCGCTCGTTGAAGTCCTTGGTGAACTGACCGATGTTAACACCGTACTGACCCAGAGCAGGGCCGACGGGGGGGGCCGGAGTTGCCTTGCCGGCAGGAACCTGGAATCTTACGTATCCAACTACTTTCTGTGCCATTTACAGCACCTCTTTCTTATTAATCTTTGATGACTTCGACCTGATCCAGCTCCAGATCCACCGGAGTTTCTCTGCCGAACATGGAGACGACGACGCGGACCCTGTTCTTGTCGGGTTCCAGCTCGTCCACGATACCGTTGAAGCCTGCCAAAGGCCCGTCATTGACCCTGACAGTGTCGCCCAGCTGATAGCCGACGACGATCTCCCTGCGCTCGACGCCCAGATCGTAAATTTCCTGCTCCGTCAGGGGGACGGCCTTGCCGTCGGAACCTACGAAGCCCGTTGCACCGCGGACATTGCGGATAAGGTGCCAGCTTTCATCCGTCATTATCATCTTGACCAGCACGTAGCCGGGGAACACCTTGCGCTCCACGGTCTTTTCACCGTTGTCGGTGAACTCAGTGACGGTCTCCATGGGGATGTTGACTTCCCTTATCAGGTCTGTCATTCTGCGGTTTTCCGCAGCCTTCATGATGGCGGCGGAGACAGCGTTTTCATACCCGGAATAGGTATGAACCACATACCATTTTGCTTCTTCAGCCATGTTATTAACCCGCTAATGTAAAGAGCGCTCTGACAAGCATCTGTGCAAGCTCATCAAAACCCCAGACAAGTACAGCGGAAATCACCATCATGCCGAGAGCGATAAGAGTGTTGTTGGTGAGGGTCTTGCCGGTGGGCCATACGACCTTCTTCAGCTCACTCTTCATCTCACGAAACCACTTGCCGATTCTCTTGAAAAAACCGAGCTTTGTGTCTTCCTTCTTGACGGCGGTGACGGCTTTCGCGGGGGCAGCGTTGACTTTCTTTTCTTCAGCCATTTTCACGCATCCTTTCAGACTTACTTGGTTTCTACATGCTTGGTGTGCTTTCTGCAGAAGGGGCAATACTTGTTGCGCTCCAAACGGTCGGTAGTGTTCTTTTTG
Organism: Oscillospiraceae bacterium; assembly: GCA_017465025.1. Taxonomy (GTDB): domain Bacteria; phylum Bacillota; class Clostridia; order Oscillospirales; family Oscillospiraceae; genus Limivicinus. The sequence continues at coordinate 5,143 of JAFTXM010000027.1, read as the reverse complement.
TTCTTGACCGTGTTGTAGTTCCTCTGCTTGCATTCATCGCATCTGAGTGTGATTTTAACTCTTGCGTCTGCAGCCATTCTTTCGGCACCTCCTATTTTATTTACCCGACGATAATATCGGGCATTGCCTCCCTGTATATGGATTTCTCAGCCATTTTTATACCCAAAAAAGCGCACAAAAATAGACCTCTCGTCCGACAGGTAATTCATAATATAACACAGCCGCGGACTCAGGTCAACATATTTTTTAAGTTTTTTGCAGGGAATTTTCCTTGATATGAGGGGCTTTTGATGATATATTCAAGTCTGCGGGCGAGCTTTGGAATTTTTTACCCGCCGGAGAACAAAATGGACTACAAAGAAGCTTTGGATTATATGGAAAGCGTGGGCTTTTTCGGCTCCAAGCCGGGGCTTGAGAGGATAGAAAGACTCTGCTCGGCTCTGGGCGAGCCGCAGGAAAAGCTCCGTTATATTAACATTGCAGGCACCAACGGCAAGGGCAGCTGCGCCGCTATGCTGGCATCTATTCTGAAAGCCGCAGGCTATCGCACAGGGCTTTACACCTCTCCCTATCTTTTCCGCTTCAATGAGCGTATGCAGATAAATGGGGAGCAGATACCCGATGAGGCTCTGGCGGATATCGTCAGCCGCATAAAGCCCCTCGCCGATGCTATGGAGGACGACCACCCAACTGAGTTTGAGCTTATGACTGCCGCGGCCTTCCTCTGGTTTGCAGAGGAAAAATGCGACATCGTAGTGCTGGAAACCGGGCTTGGCGGCCGCTTTGACGCCACCAATATCATAAAAGCGCCGGAAGTGTCGGTAATCATGAATATCGGCCTTGACCATACGGGGGTTCTGGGCGATACGGTGGAAAAAATCGCCTTTGAAAAGGCGGGGATAATAAAAAAAGGCCGCCCCTGCGTCTGCTATGGGCAGACCGAGGGCGTGACAAGGGTCATAAAAGAGCAGTGCGCTTTTATAGGCTCTGAGCTGACAGTCAGCGACTTTTCCGCGCTGGAACAGATTTTTGACAGTCTGGACGGTCAGGCCTTCGCATATAAAGGCAAAAGCTATGCCCTGCCCCTTCTGGGGGAGCACCAGATGAAAAATGCCGCCGTGGTCATAGACTGTGTGGAAAAAATGCGTGAGCTGGGCTGGGATATTTCTCCTGACGCTCTGGAGCGGGGGCTTTACGCCGTAAGCTGGCCTGCCCGTTTTGAAGTAGTCTCCGATGAGCCGTACTTTGTGGTGGACGGGGGGCACAATCCCCAGTGCGCCCAGACGGTGCGGGATAATCTTCTGCGCTACTTTGCGGATAAGCGGAGAGTGCTGCTTATAGGCGTGCTGGCGGATAAGGACTATGAGGGTCTTGCCCGCATTCTGGACGAGGCGGCGGATATGTACGTGTGCGTAAGCCCGGAAAGCGAAAGAGCTCTCAGCGCCGCAGAGCTTGCTGAAAAGCTTGCAGCCTTCGGCAAGGAAGTGCTGTATTTCGACAGTATTGAAGAGGGCGTAGAGGCGGCAAAGGAGGCTGCAAGCGATGACGGCATGGTCTGCGCTGTAGGCTCTCTCTACATGGCAGGGCCTGTCAGGGCCATGTTCGGACTATTTTGAAGGAGAAAAACTATGAGAATTATGGCAATAGATTACGGCGATGAGCGCATAGGTCTGGCAGTGTCCGATCTGACCGGTACTCTCTGCGGCGATGCCTGGACCATGAACGAGTGGAACATGGAAAGGGCGGCAGAACGCATCTGCGAGGAAGCAAAAAACCGGGAAGTGGAGCGCTTTGTGCTGGGTCTGCCCCGGAATATGGACGGCAGCGAAGGCCCAAGGGCGGAAAAAAGCCGCCGGTTTGCTGCCATGCTCACGGAGAGAAGCGGCCTTGAGGTGCGCCTCTGGGACGAACGCCGCAGCAGCATAGAGGCCCACGCTATTCTCCACGCCAGCGGAAAAAAGGAGAAAAAGCACCGCAAGGTGGTGGACGCTGTGGCGGCAAGCCTCATCCTTGAGGGATATCTTGGCAGCGGAATGAGATAAAAACGGATACGGAAAAAACAAACGGCGAGGAAAAATCCTCGCCGTTTGATACTGTCAAAAAACTATGCTCATCTTACTATGCTCACAGGGCCGCCACATTCGATGACGGGCAGCTCAGTGTTCATGTACCAGCCGCCAAACTGCCACTCAACTGCCAGAGTGTATGTATTGGAAGCACCGGCAGGCAGATCAACGATGAAGCTTGTGGAGGCCAGCTCGTTTCTCATGTGCTCCTTGCCGTCATAGGTGATGGCGGGGGCGTCAAGGGTCTGGAACTGACCGGCAAAGCCCACGTTCACGGAAGGGGCGGCAATGACATGGAGACTGTAGGACTCAACAGCCACATTCACATCCACCCGCACCTGATTTGCGTCAACAGCGGTCACCTTGTAGTCCGCTACCACATCTATGAAGCGCCCGGTGTTGGAGCGGAAGCTGCCTGTGCCAAGATCGGTTATTATGGGCGCAGGAGTAGGCGTGGGCACAGGGGTGGGAGGGGGAGTGGGCGCGAAGGTGGGGACGGGGACGGGGGTAGGCTCCGGCGTGGGCAGGGGCAGCATGGTGGGGGCAACGCTGACTACCGGCTGCGCCGTAGGCACGTCTACCAGAATGGGGGTGTCTGTTTGGATGGACTCAAAGCGGTAGTCATTGATGTCGTTCACATCCTGCCCGTCAGTGAGCAGAGAGATGATGACCATCACCAGCAGTATGAAAACGATTATAAAAAGAATTGTGACAAGTTTGCCTTTCATTTAAACACATCCTAAAATTTTATCCTTATCATTATACAATAGCTTATTTGAAAAGTCTATTTGTTTTTGACGGTGAAAATATGTGGAAGTTCCGCTTGAAATTGGTCTGAGCTGCGGACAAAATCAGCCGGAGTGGGGAAATTATCCCGGATTTATACGTTAAATCGACCAAATATAAAGCACATATGATTGACGAAAAAGACTTTTTGGTGTTATAATACACTCGTAATGCTATTGTTAAAAAACCCAAAGCTACAGAAAGACAGGTGTCATTATGATTTGCAGATATTGCGGAAATACTGTGGATGCAGAAACTACGGTGTGTCCCTATTGCGGCAGCGCCCTTGTGGGCTACAATGCGCCCGCAAGCTACGAGGAAGAAGCGCAGGTGTATGACGAGCAGATGTATTATGAGGATACTCAGGAAGAGTATGCCCCCAAAAAGAAAAGAAACCTCAGCGTACCCTCTCTGCCCTTCTCTACCCTGATATCCGTGGCCTGCGCTGTTTTCAGCCTTATATGCCTTTTCACCATCAGCTCCACCAGAAGCATGGTGAAGGAGAGCGCGGACAGTGTCGCCGCCAGCCTCAACCAGCTCCAGAGCGCCACCGTTACCATTCAGGAGCGCCTTGACAGCATGGAAGGCACTGTGGCAAACGTCCAGAGCAACGCCTATAACCAGCTGGCCAGCGCCAACATCACCATCAGCAAGGATATCACCAGCCTCACCGGCCCTGTTACTCTGGGCAAGTACAACCAGATGTTCATCGTCCGCGCCAAGGGCAACCTGAACCTGAACTCTTCCTTTGACTGGCAGAAGTACAACGAAGCCACCGGCGGCTGGGTCTCCATAGTGTTCACCGGCAACGCCACCTCCAATGAGGAGTACGGTCTGCGCCTTGAGAATAAGATGGAGGAAGGCGAATATGTGTCCATCCTCTGGGCCAACGGCATTACCCAGAACGGCGCCGGTACCTACCGCTGCGTCATCAGCGACTCTGCCGGGGTCAAAAAGACCAGCAGCGAGGCTATTGTTCAGGTAAGCGCCTGATTTTGACGGATAATACAGCCGCATAGCAGTATAATTCATGTGAATATAACTGCCCGTGGAGGAAGCCATGTCCCTTACCAAAGAATTTTTCGACAATATTCAGATTGAGCTTGTAAAACGCAAGTACTATAACTCCAACAAGGTGGATGCGCTGCTCAATGACATTCGCTGCCGCGCCCGTGTACTGCTGGAGGAGAACGCACGCCTTTCTGCCGAGCTTGAGACCTATACCTCCCAGAAAGCCCAGATAGCCGATGCGGTCATGAACGCCCAGCTTCTGCACACTGATATCGTGGAGAAGGCCAACCGTCAGGCAGACGATAAGGCAGCACAGGCTGAGGAGAGTGCAAAGCTCATCCTTGCCGAAGCCCGCCAGCAGGCCGCAGACATCATTGCCGAGGCCGGGGCGCAGGCGGACAGAATGCTTGAGGATGCCAGAAGCCAGATCGCACAGGCCGAGGAGATGCAAAATGAGCTGGACAGCCTGAAACAGCAGCAGATAGAGTATGCTGTGGATAAGATGGAGGGCTGCTTTGCCAAACTCCGGCAGAGACATCTGGAGGCCATTGACGCTCTCAATCTCCAGTGGCAGGAGTTTTTGTGCGGCCTTTACGAGGACGATACAGCTGCCCCCGCCGATCTGAGCCAAAAGGTGGACGCAATTGCCCGCGAGCTTGGAGAGATGGACTGCGCCACAGTGTAAAAAGACAACATAAGCTGAAAAAGGAGCACTCGACGGAGTGCTCCTTTTTTCTTATTCACTTAAAGCCCCGGCTTCTCTGAATACGCTCTCCATGAGTGCGGCGTATTCTTTGAGACTGTCGTCCGCATCCTGCGGGTGAATGATGCTGAAATGCTTCCCCTTGTGGGGTAACCCGGTGAGTATATCCCACAGTGCGTCCAGATTTTCCCCGTACCAGTCCTGCCAGTCCATAGCCCGGCGCAAAACGCTGTAGAGCTGGCTGCGGCTGTGGCAGCGGGAAAAGTCCAGCACGGTCACATCTTCCTGCTCGCTGAGCTTTTTCAAAAGCCCGGCGCAGCCGGCTTCGATATCGTTCCACGCAGTCTGAAAATCCCCGGTGTACCAGGGGTCGGCCACGGCTTCGCCGGTTCTTCCGGCAAAGTCCAGCAGATTGTGGAGCTTTCCCTCCGGGTCGGCTTTGAAGGCGCGGAGCATATTTTTCATGTTATAGCTGTCCATGCCGATTATGTAGTCGTACTTTTCATAGTCGGCGATATTTATCTGCCTTGCCCGCTTGCCCTCGCAGCTTATGCCGTGGGCGGCCAACATACGCTTT
>JAFTXM010000005.1 GCA_017465025.1 Oscillospiraceae bacterium | reverse complement strand
CTGACCGCTGTTATCGACTCCATGGGTATGTGCCTGTTCACCTCCTTCGCTCTGGGTGCTCCTGAGTACACCAAGATCCTCAACGCCGCCTGCGGCACTGAGTACACCCCCGAGCAGGTTCTGGAGCTGGGCGAGCGTATCTACAACATTGAGCGTATGTTCAACAAGGCTGCCGGCATGAAGCCTGAGGATGACCGTCTGCCCAAGCGTCTGCTGACCGAGCCCATCCCCGATGGTCCTTCCAAGGGTCTGGTCTCCAAGCTGGACATCACTCTGCCTGAGTACTATCAGGTCCGCGGCTGGGAGAAGGCATTCCCCACCGATGAGACTCTCAAGAGACTGGGTCTTGACGAGTGCATAGGTAAGTAAGTATTATATAGCTTAAGGTGAGGGGTTCATCCGAACCCCTCACCATTTTTTAAAGGCGGGTAAATGTATGATTGAAGTGAGACTTTTTGCCGGACTGAGAGAGGGCAGAGGCAAGGTTTTTGAGCTTGAAGCCAATTCCGTGTCCAATGTTCTCGATGTTATGAAGCATTTTTCCATACGCCGTGAAGAGGTGAATATACTGCTGGTCAACGGTTTCCACCAGAAGCCGGAGTATGAGCTCAAGGACGGGGATGTTGTGTCCCTCTTCCCCGCTGTGGGAGGCGGCTGATATGCAGTCGCGCTATGAACGTAATGTTCCGGCCCTTTCCGTGGCGGAGTGCGCTCTGCTTGGGGCAAAGCGTGTGGCGGTCATCGGCTGCGGCGGCCTTGGCGGGCATATTACAGAGCTTCTCGCCCGTGTGGGCGTGGGGCATATTGTCGCCGTTGACGGGGATGTATTTGATAAAACAAATCTGAACCGGCAGCTGCTGAGCGAAACTGCGCTTATTGGCAGGAGCAAGGCTCAGGCCGCTTATGACCGGATGCAGCGGATAAACCCGGATGTGGAAGTCACCCCTGTGATGGCCTTTCTCTGCGAGGACAACGCCGCAGACATTATTACCGGCTGTGACGCGGTAGTGGACGCGCTGGATAACGTACAGGCACGCCGCATACTCTCCCGCGCCTGTGAAAAAGCCGGAATACCCTATGTTTATGGGGCTATAAGCGGCTGGGTGGCCCAGTGCGCTGTTTCCATGCCCGGTGACGGGCTGATTGAAAAGCTTTTCGGGGCAGAGCCTGAGATCACTGACAAAAGCGTTCTGAGCTTCACACCCGCTCTCTGCGCCGCGGCTCAATGCGCCCTTTGCGTGAAGCTTCTTTGCGGGCGGGATGTGCAGACCGGACAGATATATTACTTTGACCTTCTGAACATGGAATTTGAGACAATTCCCATGATGTGATAATGATGACTGATTTTTTGAAAACCGAAAGGCTTATTCTGCGCCGCTGGAAAGAGTCGGACGCGGAGAGCCTCTTTGAATACGCCAGTGACCCTGATGTTGGCCCCATTGCGGGCTGGCCGCCCCACAAAAGCGCGGAAGAGAGCCTGAACGTGATAAGGACCGTTTTCACCGGGGCAGAATGTTATGCCATATGCGAAAAGGGCAGTGACCGGGCTATAGGCGCAATTGAGCTGAAGCTGAACGGACACACGGACATGACAGAACGTGATGACGAGTGCGAGCTGGGCTACTGGCTGGGTAAGCCCTTCTGGGGCCGCGGCTATATGCCGGAGGCCGCGAGGGCGCTTTTGCGGCGCGGCTTTGAGGAGCTGGGCATGAGGTGCATATGGTGCGGCTATTACGAGGGAAACACCAAGTCAAGGCGGGTGCAGGAAAAGCTGGGCTTTGTATATCACCATAGCTGTGACGATGTACCGGTGCCGCTGATGGACGAAGTGCGTACAGGGCATACGAGCTGCATGACAAAGGAGCATTGGAAAAGTATCATTGCCTGATATAATTTTCTGATATAACGATTAAAACCCGGTGCAAAAGCACCGGGTTTTAAAATGCTATGTATTATATTTCTTGCTGTGCTATATCAGGCGACAACGACAGTTACCTGAATCTCATAGCCACCGCCGAGAACGATGGTGAACACGTGAGAGCCTGCGCCAAGCTCTGCAAGCAGTTCGGGAGCGAGCTTGAGGGTGATGGTGTCGTAACCGTCAAAGACGACCTCGTAGTGCTCTGCATCAAGGTGAACGCCCTCAACGTCCTTAACGATAAGGGTGTCAGCAATGTTCTGAACCATGTCGATTGCGGTGAAGACATTGCCGCTGAGTGCGGTGTGGGAAACAACGACCTTGACCTCTGCGGGAGCGTTGTCAGCAAGTGCTACGGGAGCAACCTTTGCGCTGACGACGGTATCATTGAGTGCGACGGAAACGGTCTCGCCATCGACAACGACCTCAGCATTGCCTGCGGTAGCAACAGTGCCGGTGGTGCCGCCGGTGTAGTAATTGTACTCAGCAGGAGTGAAGGGGATAACTGCTACAACTTCCTTGTTGAGAGCGTCTGCATCAGCCTGAGTCATGACGACATACTTACCGCCCTGTTCGACAACAACGTAGCTTTCTACCAGGAAATCTTCAAATGCATACTTAGCATTATCGGCAGTATCGCCGGCAGTCTTAACATCCTTGGAGTCAAAAGTACCGCCGCTGATTTTGATGTGATCCTTTGCAAAGTTTGCAACAGCGTCACCTATCTGGAGAAGGAAGTTTACAAAGTTACCGCCCTCAATAGAAAGGCTGGGAGTCTCAGCACTTTCAAGAGCAGACATATTTCCAGCGCCGTCAAACTCGATAGTGCCCCGGATAGTACCGGCATCAGTTTCGATAGTTACTACAGGAGGCTCAGCATAGCCGCCGGATTGATACACAAACACGTCAAAGGCCACATCGCCCGCTTCCGCAATAATACCAGCGCCATTGGTAATAGTCAGAGAACCGCTATTGTTGGAGACCACGTAGTTAGTAATGCTGTCGTCAAGGCCAGTGCCGTCAATAACCACATTGTCAAGAGTAAGATCGGTGTAGTTCTGGATACCCACCTTGAGATCCCCGCCCTGGTTAGAATGGTTATTCTCAAAAATGATTTCACCGGTCTCACCAGTGCTTGTAATGGTAACACTACCTTCAGCACCGCTGGTCTTATCCAAAAGCTGGAAGCCAAGAGTCTCAGTGCCTTTAGAGCCTACAGCGGGATCGGTTACGGTCAGGTCATTGCCATTAAGGTCAATCACAACATCACTGCCGTCTTTAACATCAACCACAGTTGCGCCGGTAGTACCGCTTTCAACAACATCAACTTCGCCGCCAGCCACAGTAGAAGCACTTGCATCGATTTGATCTACGGCAGCCTGCATAGAGGACGCATCAACAGCAGTCTCGCTACCTGCGGGAGTGACCACAATCTTAGCAACAGGCTCACTTGCCTGTGTCTCGGGCTCGCCCTCTGCAAAAGCGCAGACGCTCAGGCTGAGGAGCATTGCGATGGTAAGAAGTACGCTAAGGGTCTTTTTCATTTTAAATAAACCTTCTTTCAAAATTTCGCTTGATTTAAGTTTACTAAACGTGAGAAAAGCTGAAACGCCATTTCAGTAAACCCAAGTATATATATATATAAAGTCAAGTTGAAAATCCGGAAGAAAAAATATTCGTATAACTGCACAAATTAACCTGTAAATTTTGTGTAATTTTTTGCGGATAATTTTGCTCTGGATGCGATTTTTTTGCTATAATGTTGTGAAAAGGTTACATAACAACATTTTCGTGGACTGGTGTTGTCTCTCCCTCCGGCAAAAATCTTCGATTTTTGCCACCTCCCTCGTCAGAGGGAGGCTTGGGATTTTCCGGGTTTTCAAGGTGGGTGGGGTGATGTTGTTGGCGGGCGGATGATATCCGCCCCTACGGCGGTAAATGCAAGCCACATCGTAGGGACCGACGTCCCCGGCGGTCCGGGGTATTTTGCGTTTATTGGCAATTTTCCGTATTTACAACGCCGTTGTTTGCGGACCGTCCGGGAGGCCGGTCCCTACAGGAATTGCAAAAGAACGCACAGATTTCGATATATTTGTAGGGGAAGATATCATCTTCCCGCATAAAGCCTATAAAAAAGTACATAGCATATAAAGAAGAACATTCTTCCGTCCACTGCGGGGTAAATCCAAAGAGGGCACACCCTCTTTGGTCGTTTCAAATAGGGGAGATTATCAAGAGGGGGAAGAAAGCGAAATCTTCCCCCTCTTGATTTGTTTCTTTGGTACTTTCTTGTCAACACAAGAAAGTATAATCCTCGCGGGCAACGGGCGGATGATATCCGCCCCTACGGTGGAGAAATAGAGTGCGGTGCGTGAAATGCGGCGGGACACAAGGCCCCGCCCTACGGTGCAGACTCAGAATATCGTACTGCAAAGCCCCGGTGCAGCTGCACCGGGGCTTCAGACTTGAATATGAAATTATCCTCTGGGTATTCTCTTTCTGCCTCTGGCGGCAAGGATATAAAAAATAGAGAAGAGCATAACGGGGATTGCGGCATAGAACTGCCCCTCGCCGCTGCGGACACTGAGCGTTTCCGCAAGGGCGGAAGTCAGGAGGCTGAAAAAGGCGGGCAAAAGCAGCAGCACACGGCTGTGTATAAGCTCAAAGGCCGCAGGCAGCACCAAAAGCCCAAGGACACCTGCCGCCATGCCAAGATAGCAGAGCACCCGGCGTATTCCGAAAATCTTCTCGGACTGGGCCTTGAACTCCCCGGCGTACTGCTTTGACACTTCCGCAAGCTCGCCGCCCTCATTGACCCGCTGCTCAATGGTTTTATTCTGCATGAGCAAGATCCTTGTGGAGCGGAGCTTGTTTTCGTCCTCCTTCTGTTTTTCCAGCATTTCCCGTTCCTTTTCAAGCTGAGCGGAATTGACTGACAGCTCTTCCTTTTCCTTGGCAAGCTCCTGTGCGTCTTCCTCGGCCTGACCCATCTTATACCAGATAAGCTCCAGCTGGCTCTGTATCTGGGCGTCACCGCCCTCTATGGCCTTTCCTGCCGCTTCAAGGGCAGCTCTGCCCTCGGCTATGCCCTTTTCTCCCTCTTCTATCATGGGGGCAAGCTCGTCATAGGCGCTCTGCAGGGCCTGCGCCATTCCGGCAGGGTCTGAGGGGGCGGACTTGCCAAGGGCGGCAAGGGCAGCCGCGCCACCCTACATGACGGGGGCTATGGCTGTGGTATACTGCTGATAGGCCGAAAGCCGCATCTGGTGAGCGTCATAGGTTTCCTTCAGCGCCTTATAATTATTCTGCTCATTATTATATGCTTCGAGAGCCTGCTGATAGGCGGGGTCGTCTTCGCCGCCTCCATAGTCGGCGGGATTCGGCTGCGGGAGGCTTGGCAGAGGAGGCTCTACCGGTCCGGGGCCGGGATCGGGCACAGGGGTCATTCCCGCAATAAGTCCGCTGCCCTGCACAAGCTGGCCAAGGCCCTGGAACATCTGCTTTGTCTTTTCAAACTCCGCCGCCTTTTCGTTGAAGGCCGCCAGATTGAGCTTATAGACTATCCGCTGCTCGTCAAGCTGGGCTCTGGCCTCCCAGAGAG
>JAFTXM010000026.1 GCA_017465025.1 Oscillospiraceae bacterium | reverse complement strand
TTTCTCATTTCTTCACCCCCATATACTCTGATTTTACCATAAACTAAAGGTAGACACACGGGTTCTTTTCCGTATGTCTACCTTTAGTTTACACCTTCATGTTCCTTTCGAACACAGGATTTTTGCAGTTTCAGATTATATACCCGAATACATAAAGACAAATATAGGCAGTCGGTATAGAGAACATCAGGCTGTCGGCCCTGTCGAACATACCGCCGTGACCTGGAATAAGTCCTGAAAAGTCCTTAATTCCGATCATGCGCTTGACCAGAGATTCAGCCAGGTCACCGATCTGACCCAAGGTAGATGCAACTACGCAGCTGAGAACACAAAGCCAGAGGGGAACACCCGGGCAAAGCGCGGGTACATAGTATATCACAATGCCTGCAGCTGCCGATGCCACAAGGCCGGACAAGCAGCCTTCAACAGTTTTCTTGGGGCTGACCTGAGGCGCGATCTTATGCTTCCCGAAAGCCATACCGCCAAAGAGAGCAAAGGCATCACAGACCCATGCAGAAATGCAGCCCAGCACAAGAACGCTCAGCCAGTTGTCACTGACTGCTATCATCATCAGCAGTCCGAAAATGAAGCTGGGATAGGCGAGTCCTGCAATGGTGGCGAAAGCGCCAAAGCCGGAGACTTTGCTGCGGATTATGCCATCGAAGAGGGCCAGATATATACCGCCGGCCATGCAGGCAATATAGGCAATGGGGCCAACATGGAAGATGGCCAGCAGCGCCTGTACGGCAATGTATGTATACATTACCCATGCTGCGCAGTAGATATCAAGCTTTTCAAGATTACGGCTAAGCTCATAGGCGCAGCGTATTCCGGCAACGGCAAAAAACAAAACTCTGGTAAACTCCGACAAAAATACGCAGCCAAGCGCTATTGCCAGCATTACCACAGCGGAGACTACTCTGTTTTTCAAAATAGCGACCTCTTCTCTTTAATAAAACATTATATTTGAAACGATACCATATTTTTGCACTTTTCTCAATAGACAGCAGAAACAAAAGCGTGGCAAATGGCAAATTTAACATTTTGTTAATTGAAACTTGCCTGTGCAAGAGCTGATTTTCCTGTTGTGCAAGGAGAAAAGCTGTGATATTATACAAGATAGTGGATTTAGTAAAAAACAAATCAATATATAGGGGGAAACAACAATGTATAAGGACAGTAAGATATGGGCTGCCAAATCCGATAAGAGAATATATCTGCTCCCGGAGATGGCAAACCGCCACGGCCTTATTGCGGGCGCTACCGGCACAGGCAAAACCATCACTATGAAGGTCCTTGCCGAGTCTTTTTCTGACATGGGCGTTCCCGTGTTTCTGGCAGATATCAAGGGTGACCTTTCCGGTATGCTCAAGCCCGGCGCGGATACTGAGGATATGCGCGGTCGTATTGAGCGCTTCGGCATAGATGGTTTTGAATATAAGGGCTATCCCACCCGTTTCTGGGATATTTTCGGTGAAAAGGGCATTCCTGTGCGCGTCTCTGTTGCTGACATGGGACCCGTTCTCCTGTCCAGACTCCTTGGGTTGACTGAGATTCAGCAGGGCGTTCTCAACATAGTATTCCGCGTCGCTGAGGACAATGACCTTCTCCTTATAAATCTGGATGACCTTCGTGCCATGGTTCAGTTTGTGGGCGATAACAGGGCGGAGTATACCACCCAGTACGGCAATGTCTCTACTGCCAGCATCGGCGCTATCCAGCGTGCACTTCTGGCCTTTGAGGACGAGGGCGGTCAGCAGTTCTTCGGTGAGCCTTCTCTGGATATTACCGACTGGATCCGTACCTCGATGGATGGCCGCGGCTACATCAATATACTCAGCAGCCAGCGTCTTATCCAGAGCCCCACAGTCTACGGCACCTTCCTTCTCTGGATGCTTACCGAGCTTTTCGACAGACTGCCTGAAGTGGGCGATGTGGAGAAGCCCCGTATGATTTTCTTCTTCGACGAGGCGCATCTGCTGTTCTCCGACTGCCCCAAGGCACTGGTGCAGAAGATTGTACAGGTTGTAAAGCTCATCCGCTCCAAGGGTGTGGGCATCTACTTTATAAGCCAGAGCCCCTCCGACATTCCCAACGATGTACTCGCACAGGTTTCCAACCGCGTCCAGCATGCTCTGCGCGCCTATACCCCTGCTGAGCAGAAGGCAGTCCGTGCCGCTGCCAAGGCTTTCAGAGAAAACCCCGCCTTTGATACTGAGGAGACTCTCATGGCGCTTGGTGTAGGTGAAGCCCTCGTCAGCTTCCTTGATGAGGAAGGTATTCCCGCCATTGTTGAGCGCGCCAATATCCTGCCTCCCCAGAGCCTTATGGGACCTGCCGATGACTTTGAGGTGGACGCAGCCATCAAGGGTGATGAGTTCTATCTCAAGTACAATGAGAGCGTTGACAGGGAATCTGCCTATGAGATAATCAACGCAGCTCAGATTGAGCTTGCCCGCATCCGTGAGGAAGAGGCCGCCGCAGAAGCAGCTGAGAAGCTGCGTCTGAAGGAAGAGGCAGAGGCCGAAAAGCTGCGCCTGAAGGAAGAGGCTGCTGCCCGCAAGGCCGCTGAAAAGGCCGCCGCAGAAGAGGAAAAGCGCCTTCTCAAGGAAGCGGAGGCTGCCCGCAAGCAGGCGGAAAAGGAAGCCGCTGCTGCTGCCAAGGCAGAAGCCAAGGCTCTGGAGAAAAAAAAGAAGGTGGCCCAGCAGGCCGCAACCAATGCCGCCTCCTCCGTTGCCCGTGCAGTCAGCACCAACCTTGTAAACTCCGTCCTTGGCGGCAAGCAGACCGACGCCAAGACCATTGCCAAGCGCGCTATAACCAATGCTCTCAGCTCTGCTGCCCGCTCCGGTTCCAGCGCCATCATCAAGGGACTTTTCGGCAAGAGATAATGTGTTCAAAAAAATCCGCACCCGAGGGTGCGGATTTTTTTATGCCGGTTCGTAGGAACGGCTTATTTCGTTGCCATCAGCGTCGTATTCCACGTTCTCCATCAGGGCATTATCTACGCGGCTGCGCTTTTTTATCACCATACCCTGACCCTGAACATTGAATACCCAAATTTTATAGTTGGGGAAATCCGGGTCGGGCTTTCTGAAAACCGAGGACTCATTGAGCCGGCAGAACTTTGCCCTGCCTTCTGCGGTGTCCAGAAGGTCACCGGGGCCGTCATAGTAGAGCTCATCCTGCAATGCGGCCTTTTTCACTTCGCTCCAGCTGGCATCGTCAGCTTTTATAATATCATTAGGCTGTATCATCTGTAATCCTCCTTTATTTGCCCTGTTGGCGGCACCATGTTTTCATCACAAAATTTACCGGCATCAGCTTAACAAGTCTTGCCTGCATCCGTTCGGGGAAGCCCAGCACGGACACGGTTTTACCCTTTGCCATATCCTTGAGAGCTTTTTTTATCACGGCATCCGGCTCGTAATAGCGGTTATAATAGCTTATGGTATCATCGTGGACAGCGTGGTCAAAAAACTCTGTCTTTATCCAGCCGGGGCAGACAGCCATGACCTTGATACCACGGTCTTTAAGCTCCACGCCCAGCGCCCTCGAAAAGCTCAGAACATAGGCCTTTGAAGCGCCGTATACATTGATATAGGGCACCGGCTGCCAGGAGGACATGGAACCCATATTGTATATTTCGCTGCCTTGATCCATATACTCAAGGCTCAGATAGCACATAGCGGTCAGGGCTCTTGCGTTCAGGTCGATTATATCCAGCTGGCGGGACATACTCATTTCCGTAAATGCGCCGAAAAGCCCGTGTCCCGCAGCATTTACGAGAACTTTTATATTGGGCTTATACTCTTCAAGCAAGGTTTTGTAAACATCAAAGCTATCCCGCTTTTCAAGATCCAGCGGGATGGGGCGAACAAAGGCTTTGTATTTGGCTTTAAGCTCTTCAAGTCTTTCGATTCTTCGGGCTATCACCCAAATCTCATCAAAGTGCTGCTGTGCGTCCAGGGCATATACAAACTCCCGCCCCATGCCGGAGGAAGCACCGGTTATAACGGCAATATCCATAAATAAACCTCTTGTCTTTTAAACTGTAAGTTAATTTTACCACGCTCAAAATCAAATATCAATCTGCAACAGGAGATCATTCGTTCAAAATACCAGTTGCTTTTTTCTGGTATTTATAAGATAATGTATTGTGGTTGGGTATGTATCCGACCTATTCCGAAAGGAGGATCGTAATATGAAGAAAATGACCAGAGTAGCTCTGGTGACCAGCGGGGGAGACTGTCAGGGTCTCAATGCGGCCATACGCGGCGTGGGCAAGGCTCTTTTTGAAAAGCTGGGCGAGCACGTTGAAATTTATGGCATGTATGATGGTTACCGCGGCCTTATCGATTGTGACTACAAGTTTATGGTTCCCAAGGATTTTTCCGGCATCCTCACCGAAGGCGGCACCATTCTTGGTACCTCCCGTCAGGATTATATTCCCGGTAAGGACATTGTGGACGAGGAAGGCAACAGTGTTATACCCAAGATGAAGTCCACATATAACCGTCTTAACCTGGACTGCCTTATTATTATGGGCGGCAACGGAACCCAGAAGAGCGCCAAGCTCATCGCTGACGCCGGTATGAATGTCATCACTCTCCCCAAGACCATAGATAACGATATTTGGGGTACTGACACTACCTTTGGTTTTCAGAGCGCTATTGACATCGCCACAAACGTGGTTGATTATATTCACTCCACGGCCAGCTCTCATAGCCGCATATTCGTGGTAGAGCTCATGGGCCGCGATGCAGGCTGGCTGACATTGTATGCCGGCATTGCCAGCGGTGCTGATATTATACTTATTCCTGAGATACCTTACGACATCAACAAGCTTGTGGAGCTTATTGAAAAGCGTTATGACTCAGGCCGTACTTTTACTATCATTGCCTGTGCAGAGGGCGCAGTAGCCAAGGAAGACGAAAAGCTGGATGAGGAAGCCAGCCGCAAGAAGAGGGAGAACGCAAATCATCCCACCGTGTCCTACGCTCTGGCGGCAGAACTTGAGGAGCTGACCGGCCAGGAGGCCCGCGTTGCCGTACCCGGTCACTATCAGCGCGGCGGCCCTCCCTGCCCCTATGACAGAGTATTGGCTACCCAGTTTGGTGCAGCAGCCGCAGAGCTTGTTGTCAATAAGCAGTATGGCCGCATGGTTGCCATTCAGGACGGTGAAATTACCTCCATTAGCCTGGATGAGGCCGCCAGCCAGACCAAGTTCATGCCCATCGACCACCCCATGATAAAGGTGGCCCGCGATATAGGCATCTGCCTTGGTGACTGATTCATAATAAAAAACTGAGAGGATTGACCTCTCAGTTTTTTTATTTGCTCACGCTTTTGGCGAGCCGGTTTATCATTTTTCTTTCATCATCGGGGGAGAGCGGTTTATCTTCATTCTCCTCACGGCGGCGCTTTGCCTCGCTTTTCAGCAAGGGAACAGCCGCAAACGACAGAGCGGAGAGCATGATAAGGCCCTCAGCAATATCCGAAAGCCTGTCCGCTTCGGGAACAAAAATCTGCATCACCGCACCGGCAGCGCCAAATGCCAGCGCCCCGAAGAACACCGTGAAAAGGCTTTTCCGGTTGAGTATCTTTTTTACAGGCATATCGGGAAAAACAGCCTTGACAGTACACACAAGCGTAGCCGCCAGAACAGCCGCCACACATACTGCGTTCAGCATAGCCGACATAAGCGGAGACAGCAAAGGCTCCCACAAAAAGCCCAGTGCACCCAATAAAAGCCAGCCCACAAACCAAAGCGGAACACCAAGTCCGGCGCGGACAGCCAGAGGCAAACGCTTTACTGCGGCTCTCACCCTTGCGCGGAGACCTTTTTTCTTCTCCTCGCCGGGGAGCACACCCTCCTCGTTTATATCGTCCCCGTCCTGAATATCAAGGGTATCGCTTATCACGATATCCGCAGGGGTATTGCTGCCTGAGAGAAGATCGGCAGGGGAGTCAAAGCTGCCGCCAAGCAGCACGCTCACAGTGGTGACGGCGGCAACAGCCGAGGCCGCTATGCGTTTTCTTATTTTTTTAAGTTTTTTTAACTTCATTGCAGCCTCCTTGGTGGTTTATACTTCAATTATAAATCACAAAGAGAAAGCTGTCAAATTACCCCTATTTATTTTTGTCCCGGGGCTTGAAGAGAAGAGCGGCGGAGAGGGCAAAGAATACAGCCGCACAGATACCGCCGGCAGAGGCTGTAAATCCTCCGGTAAATATTCCTAAAAAGCCCTGCTCAGCGACAGCCTTTCTCACGCCCTTTGCCCGAGTGTTTCCGAAGCCGGTCAGCGGTACGGACGCGCCTGCACCTGCAAAATCGCAAAGCGGCTGGTATATGCCGATCGCACCAAAAATAAGCCCTGTGACCACGTATATGGTCAGTATCCTTGCAGGGGTGAGCTTTGTTCTGTCAATTAGCAGCTGCCCTGCAACACAGAATAGGCCGCCGACTATAAATGCCTTTATCAGCATCCCGATGTTTTCCATTTTATTCCCCCATCTCTATTGCAACAGCGTGGCATATGCCGGGGATGCTGTCGCCCTGCTGAGCGCTGGTAGTGGACATCAGTGCGCCGGTAGCCGCAAAGAGAACTCTGTTCCATACGCCCCGTTCCATAGCCGGGATAATGTGCCCGCAAAGTACGCTTGCGCTGCACCCACAGCCGGAGCCGCCGGAAAAAACATTCTGCGTTGCAAGGTCGTACATGAGAACTCCGCAGTCCATATACCTTGCATCTGTCCTGATACCGTCTTTCCTGAAAAGGGCTTCCAGAATGTCATGCCCCAAAGCCCCCAAATCCCCTGTAAAAACCGCGTCGTAATAATCAAAATCCCGCCCTGTGTCCTCAAAATGTGCTTTGATTGTGTCGTAGGCGGCAGGTGCCATTGCGCTGCCCATGCTGTTTGCGTCATTTATTCCGGCGTCAACTATTTTCCCGGCGGTAATATGGCTTATTTTTGCGCCCTTAGCATCCTTACCCAGTATGGCAGCCCCAGCCCCGGTCACAGTCCACTGGGCTGTAGGCGGGCGCTGTCCGCCGTACTCAAGGGGAAAGCGGTACTGCCTTTCAGCGGTACAGAAGTGGGAGCCGGTCATGGCGCAGACATGTTCTGCAAAGCCTCCGTCAATAAGCATCGCCCCAAGGCACAGAGCCTCTGCCATGGTAGAACAGGCCCCGTACAAGCCAAAGTAAGGCACGGCGCATTCCTTCATTGCAAAGGCGGAGCTTATGCACTGGTTGAGCAAATCACCGGAGAGAATATAGTCAAGCTCCGTGCAGGGTATTTTCGCCTTGCCGCAGGCCAGCTGATAGCAGTAGCGCAGCATGTGTATCTCTGCCTTTTCCCAGCTTGACTGCCCGAAATAGGAGTCCTCCGATATATGATCAAAGCACTCTTTCAGCGGCCCTTCGCCCTCCTTTTTGCCCACGACTGCGGCTGTTGCGGCCAAAACAGGTCGGGAGGGGAGTACTACAGTCTGCTTGCCCAGTTTTTTCATATAAATTACCTCTTTTGCATTTTCCCTTATTATGTGCAAAAGAGAACAAAATATAAAAAAGTGAAGGTCAAAACGACCTTCACTTTTATGTTAATTAAATTATGTCAACCAATCTTCAGGGTCTCCCAAAGAGTGTTGATGTAGGAGAGCGTTTCATTGTCCAGATTTCTGTATGCGTACTTGTTGTAAAGCTCACGGAAGGACTCCATCTCCGGGTAGAGAATTGCGATGGCTTCCTCGCCCAGATCTTCCATATAGCCCTCGTCCTCATATACGGCGCTGTTGGGGCAGGCGTAGTATATATATTCGGCGTTTGCAATGGCTGGCTCGGGAGAGAGCATATAGTTTATGAATATCTCGGCAAGCTCCTTGTTCTGGCAGCAGCTGGGAATACACATGGCGTCAACAAAGTAGTTGGTGTGGTCCGGGTAGTAGAAGCGAAGATCCACATCCTCAGCCTGTGCGTCCACCATTGTGAAGTAGTCACCTGCGTAGTAGGCGGCAATGGCGGCCTCGCCGGATTCCATCATGTTGTATATTTCGTCCATCACATAGCTCTTGACCAGCGGCCTCTGGGCTTTCAGCTCTTCAAGCGCTCTGTCCCAGTTGGCGTGGTCTGTGCTGTTGATGTCCAGATCCAGCTTGTACTGAGCGGTGGCAAAAGCGTCGCGGGAGTTATTGAACTGGAGAATGTCCCCGGCGTATTTCTCGTTCCACAGAAGCTCCCAGCCGGTAGCATCTGCTTCATCCACCACATTTGCGTTGTACATTATGCCGATAACGCCGTAGGTGTAGGGTACGGTGTATATATCATCGGGATCATAGTAAAGTCCGCGGAAGTCCTCGCTTATATACTTGTAGTTGGGGATATTGTCAAAGTCAAGGGGCAGCAGCATGTCCTCATTGAGCATTCGGGCTATCATGTAGTCGGAGGGAATAACAAGGTCAAAGCTGACAGCGCCGCTGGAAAGCTTTGCGTACATATCCTCGTTGCTGGCGTAGGTGGAGTAATTAACCTTCACCTTTTGTCCGTAAGTCTCCTCGTACCATTCCTCAAAGGCCTTGACGGTGTCCAGTGAGTCATCGGAACCGTCGGAAATGTATTCGCCCCAGTTATATACGTTCAGCTCCAGAGTGCGGCTTCCGCTGAATACAAGGATGAATACGCAGCCCACAGCCAGAACTCCGCCGATAATGCCCACAGCAATTTTTCTTGTCCTGCTGTGTTCTTTCTTTGCAGCGGCCTTGGTTTTGGCGGACTTGGCCACAGCTTCATCGTCCACAAGATTGTTGAGGATAAGCAGTGCAAGAATTACAAAGAAGATAATGGTTGCAAGTGCGTACATCTTGGGTGTGACCGTTTTTTTGGTCATGTTGTAGATGCGGATAGGGAGCGTCTCAAAACCGTTGCCGGAGGTGAAGTAGCTTATCACAAAGTCGTCAAGGGATAGTGTGAAAGCCATTATCAAACCCGTCACGATACCCGGCATTATCTCCGGCACTTCCACCTTGAAGAAGGCTCTCAGCGGAGTGCAGCCCAGGTCCATTGCGGCCTCGGGCAGGGAAGAATCCATCTGCTGAAGCTTGGGCAGAACCTGCAGGATAACGTAGGGCAGGCAGAAGGTGATATGAGCGATAAGCATGGTCCAGAAGCTGAGGCTGGTGGCAGCGCCGAAAAGCCTGCCCACAAAAACAAACATCAGCATAAGGGAGATACCGGTGATGATATCCGGGTTTATCATGGGGATATTGGTCACGGTGTCCAAGGTCATGCGGAGGTATTTGTTTCTGAGCTTGTTTATACCCACTGCTGCGGCAGTGCCCATTACAGTGGATATAAGAGAGGCGGACACAGCCAGCACGAGGGTATTTCTCACAGCGTTGAGAGTTTCCGCGTCCTTGAAAAGCTCCTTGTACCAGTTGAGGGAAAAGCCGGAGTAAACAGAAAGACTCTTAGCCTCGTTGAAAGAGAAAATCAGAAGAATGATAATAGGCGCGAACAGGAAGAGCATTATGATGCCGGTATATATTTTGGAAGCAGTTTTCATATACTATGCCCTCCTTTCAAACGGCGGTCTTTCTGCTGGTGGCGCGCTGCAGCAGAGCCATACATACAAGAAGGATCACCATCAGAATAAAGGCGATAGCGGCGGCAAAGTGGAGGTTGTTTGCGATGTACTGGCCTTCAATGGCGTCGCCTATCAGGTAGAACATACCGTTGCCCAGCTTCTGGGAGATATAGAAGGTGCTTATTGAGGGGATGAGCACCATGTTTATGCCGGAGATAACACCGGGCAGGCTCAAAGGCCATATGACACGGCGCAGCACGCCCACACTGTTGCAGCCCAGGTCGCGGGCAGCCTCAATGAGACGGATATCCATTTTTGCCATGACTGAATATATGGGCAGTATCATGTAGGGGAAATAGTCATATACCATGCCTATGACAACTGCGGCCTCAGTGCCGATAATGTGTACAGGGCGGAGACCAAGGGATTCCAGAATTCCGTTCAGTATGCCGGTGTCCTGCAAAATGGTCATCCATGCATAGGTTCGGATAAGAAAGTTCATCCACATGGGTATCATGATAAGGGTTATCATGATCTTCTGCGCTCTTGCACTGGCTCTGGAGATAATATAGGCAATAGGGTAGCCCATAATAAGGCAGATTATGGTGGAAATGACAGCCAGCTTCAAAGAGCGGCCGAAAATCACAAGATAGGTGTGTACCTCTTTATCCACGCCGTTTTCGGTGACGGAGGAGGTTGCAGTGAAAAACCTTGTTATGTTTTCAAAGGTGAAATTGAATTCGGAGTCGGTAAAGGCATAGTAGGCCACGAAGATAAGCGGCACTATTATGAAGAACGAGGCCCATACCGAGTAGGGCGCCAGGGTCAGCCTCTGCACAAGGCTGCCGCGGGATGTGTGTTTATTCCTCATTCTTCGCTCTCACTTTCTGCGTCGCTCAGCTCGTCCAGTTCATTGGAGAAGGAGGAATAGTCCCCGTAAAGACCGGAGTATTCGGACTTTTTCATAATGTGTATGGCATCCGGCTCAATATAAAGTCCGATGTGTTCATCTACATCCACAAAGTCCGTGGTCTGTATCATCCACTTGAAGCCGTTTATATCAACGATTATCTCGTAATGGACACCAAGGAAGGTAACAGAGGTCACAACGCCTTTAAGCATACCCTTATCCTCTGCCACAATGTCCACATCCTCAGGCCGTACGACCACATCCACAGCCTCACGCTTTGAAAATCCGCTGTCCACACAGTCGAACACATGGCCGGAGAAGGCAACACGGTAGTCGGAGAGCATAACACCGTCCAGAATATTGCTCTCCCCGATAAAGTCTGCCACAAAAGCATTTTCAGGCTCGTTGTATATATCCACGGGAGTGCCTATCTGCTGAATACGGCCTTCGCTCATGACGACAACGGTGTCGGACATGCTCAGTGCCTCTTCCTGATCGTGGGTGACGAAAACAAAAGTGATACCGGTGGCCTTCTGAATTTTCTTGAGCTCGGCCTGCATATCCTTTCTCAGCTTCAGGTCGAGAGCCGCCAGAGGCTCGTCCAGAAGCAGCACCTTGGGGCGGCTGATAAGGGCGCGGGCAATGGCAACGCGCTGCTGCTGACCGCCTGAGAGGGAAGTGACACTGCGATTTTCAAATCCTGTCAGCGCCACAAGAGCCAGCATATCCTGAACCTTCTGTTCTATCTCATCCCGGGGCACTTTTTTCTCACGCAGAGGGAAGGCCACGTTCTCAAAAACATTCAGGTGGGGGAAAAGGGCATAGCGCTGGAAAACGGTGTTGACGTTGCGCTTGTATGGAGGCACATCGTTTATATTCTCGCCCAGAAAGATGACATCTCCGGCATCGGCACTCTCGAAACCGCCGATAAGTCTGAGTGTTGTGGTTTTACCGCAGCCGGAAGGACCAAGCAATGTCAGAAATTCGTTGTCATATATATCAAGATTGATATTATCCAGAACAACCTGACCGTCATAGGCCTTTGTGATGTTTTTAAGCTCGATAATCTTTCTCATGTATTCTGCCCCCAAACAAAAAAGTGACGCATGCACCAGCATACGTCACTTTGTAGATAAGATTAGCCCCGCAATATGAGCGGAGTTTACTATCCCAATGGGTTTGAGAGTCTATATAGCAAGAAACTACTTTTACTACTCTTATTGACCATTTCACAAGTTATGATGCTGTGCAGCACGGTTTATAGTAACCAACTTATAAAACTTGAGCCTAAACTCAATCAATAAGGCAACTAAAGTTGCCGCCGCATTCCGCGGGAAATCGGCATTCGACCCGGCTGTCCGTGTGGCCTTGGCTGTGCTGTGCACAGCGGTCGTATCTTGCTTTGGATAACTCAGCCATCCAATTGAGACGACTAATTTTAACAATATTCCCCCAATGTGTCAATAGGAGAATAATTATAATCTCAATATTTTACATCCCACAAAATAAGCCCCTGGGCGGGTGCGGTAAATCCGGCGTTCTGACGGGAGCGGGAGGCGAAAATAGTGGGGATATCCTCGGGTGAAAGCCTGTGCGTACCCACGTCGAGAAGAGTTCCGGTGAGAATTCTCACCATATTGTAAAGAAAACCGTCTCCTGTGAAGGTAAATCGGACTTCATCACCGAAGCGCTCTATCTTTAAAGTTTTGAGCCTGCGCACAGGAGACTTGTTTCCCCTGTGGCTTGAAAAGGCCGTGAAATCGTGCTCGCCTTTAAGAAGCTCTGCCGCCTTTTCCATAGCGGAAAAATCCAGTTTATCAGGAAAACGATACATATAGCGCCGTTCAAAGACATTAGGGGCATCGCTGTTCCAAATCCGATAAACATAGCTCTTTTCCCTGCAGCTGAGTCTGGCGTGAAAGCGCGCGTCTGCCTTTACGAGAGACACTGCGCCTATATCCTCCGGCAGATGCTCCCTCAGACTGGTTAACATAATATCGATATCCATATCAGTCTCTGCCCTGAAAGAGCAGACCTGTGCTCTGGCATGTACGCCTGCATCGGTACGACCGGAACCGTGGATTTCGACATCCTGGGAGAGCATACGGCTGAGTATGGTCTCCAGCTTTGCCTGTATAGTATCAGGGGTATTGCCCTGTTTTTGCCAACCTTTGTAGCGGCTGCCGTCGTAGGAGAGAGTAAGCTTGAAGTTTTGCATATAATCACCTGCTCCATTGTAAACCATCAAGGCAGAAAAAGCAAAGACTTATGATATGGCATAAGATGTATCGGCATATTATTTTGCCCGGAAAGAAGGAATACATCAATGCAGACTACAGATTTCATTCTGCCCTATGACGCGGAAAGGATGCTGGCAGAGTGTGAATATATTTATATACCGGAAAACGAAAATGACCTGTACGAAAAGTGCATTGAAAACATGGAAAACAATGTCCTTAAAATCAGCTACCATGTAAGCGGCAGAGGGGAAATTCGTGAGGCGATACTCACGCGGTGTAAAAACGGCCTTGCGGTGAACTATACCGAGGATTATATGCGCCGCCGGGATCCGGACAGCATGAGCATTGCCGACAGCCTGCCCAGTGATAAGCCTCGCTTTTCCGACCGCTATGGCTACAGCTTTGAGCTATTGCGTGCCGAAACCTTCGGCTGGCTGAAAACCCAAAGACTGATATTATTGCCCTTCAAAGCCGGTGGAAGGAAATACGGCTATGATGCACTGCTTATTTGCCCCGAAAACGCTGCTTTTTTTGCTTATGCCCTCGGCTTGATGCAGGGCTTTGTTTCATCAGGGAATAGAGCGCGAGAGTATAAACCCAAAGCAATAATTTATCTTGCTCCGCCGTTTCGTCACAGTCACTTTAATGGACGACAGGCTGTGGTTCATCAGAGAAGTGACAAGCTCCACGAGATATTTGCGTATAATCTTTATCCCGGACCATCGGCAAAGAAAGGCGTTTTTTCCATATTGCTGGATATGGGCGAGCGTGAAGGCCGGATATGCAATCACGCAAGCGCGGCAGTGTCCGAGTCGGCCTATGGGAACAGGCTCACGTTCATGCACGAGGGGGCATCGGGCGGGGGAAAAAGTGAAATGCTTGAGCCTATGCACACAGACTCCCATGGCAGGCTGCTCTATGCCCGAAATACTGTAAACGGAGAAGAATGTTCGCTGGCTCTCAAGGACAGCTGCACCCTTACCCCGATTGCCGACGATATGGTACTCACACGCTGTGAAGACAAAAAACTGACCCTTGCTGATGGGGAGGAGGGTTGGTTTCTGCGTGTTGACGGAGATACTGCCTACGGTACGATCCCGGATTATGAACGCAAAAGCATACATCCCGGAATACCGCTGATGTTTTTTAATATTGAGGCTGTGGGCGGCGCAACCTGCCTTATCTGGGAACATATTAAAGAGTCGGACGGCAGGCTGTGCACAAACCCGAGGCTCATAATCCCCAGAACTGCCCTTGGATGCGAGACGGACAATAATTTTTACATGGTGGATGTTCGCTCGTTTGGCGTACGTATGCCGCCCGCCACCATGCAGAAACCTGACTACGGTGTTATGGCTCTGATTCAGATAGTACCGGCGGCGCTTGCATGGCTGTGGAGACTTATTTCGCCAAGAGGCTATAAAAATCCGTCCATAAGCGCTGACAGCGGCTCAAAGCTTGTCAGCGAGGGGGTGGGCTCCTATTGGCCTTTTCATACGGGGACAAGGATGGCTCAGGCAAATTTGCTTTTGAAGCAGCTTATGGATAGCCCTGATACTCTGAATATCCTCATTCCCAATCAGCATATCGGGGCATATTACACAGGCTTTGCACCGCAGTGGATAGTGCGGGAGTTTCTGACCCGGCGCGGTGGAAAGATAAATTCCGAAAGGCTGGAAGAGGCCCGCTGCCCGCTGTTCGGCTATGACATCGACAGGCTCAGGCTTGAAGGACAGTATCTGCCGAGCGGCCTGCTGCACCCATATTTGCAGCCTGAGCTTGGAATTGCGGCTTATGACCAGGGCGCAAGACTGCTGACGGATTTTTTCAAAGAGCAGCTTGAACAGTACAATGCTCCGCAGCTTGATGCACTGGGAAGAGAAATAATAAGTCTTTGTATGAACGATGCGCCGCTGGATGAATATCTTAAACTCAGCCCGCAGCTTCCGATTTAGATAAGTTCGGTACAATGAGGGCAATTTTTCTTGTGCTTGGGCGCAAAAAGTGATATCATGTCAAAAAGTGTGCTTGGAGGGATATAAATGAAGATAGTTGTTTTGGGCGGCGGAATCAGTACTGAGCGCCATGTGGCCTTGGTCACGAGCACCTCTGTCTGCAAGGCTCTCAGAAGTCTCGGACACCAGGCAATTTTTGTGGATATGTATCTGGGCCTGGAGGACTATGATAAGCCCCTCATTCAGGCCTTTGACGAGCCGGACGGCTTTTGCGGTGATGTGGCCGTAGAGAAGGTCGAGCCTGACCTTGAAGCGGTAAAGGCCTCAAGAAAAATGAAAGGCCCCAGCCACCTTGGCAAAAACGTACTGGAGATTTGCGCCCTTGCTGACTGTGTGTTTCTCGGATTGCATGGGGAGGACGGGGAAGACGGTAAAATTCAGGCCACGCTTGACCTTCTGGGAGTTCCTTATACAGGCTCCGATTCTCTCAGCAGCGCCATGGCCATGGATAAGGCCGTTGCAAAGCGCATTATGGAGAGCGCCGGTGTGCTCACTCCAAAATGGCAGGAGCTGGTCTATTCTGCGGAGGATGTACCCTCCCTTGCTCAGAGTCTTCCTGTGCCATGCGTTGTAAAATCTGTAAACGGAGGCTCATCCATCGGCGTTTCTCTGCCTGATACAAGGGAAGAACTTGAAAAAGCCCTCTATGAGCTTTTGAAATACGGTAATCGTATACTGGTGGAGGAGAAAATAATCGGACGTGAGATGACCCAGCCCATTCTGGATGACGAATATCTCAGCACCATTGAGATCGTCCCACCCAATGGCGGCACTTTCGACTATGTTGCAAAATACCAGAGTGGTGACGAGGGCGCGGCGGAGATATGTCCTGCCCGCATTACCGAAGAGGAACACAGACTCATGGGCGAGGCCGCAATGCGATTCCATAAGGCACTGGGGCTGTCCGTCTACTCCCGCACCGATTTTATAATTGACAGCGAAGGCCGCGCATGGTGTCTTGAGGTGAATACGCTGCCGGGAATGACTCCCAACAGCCTCATCCCCAAGGCTGCGAAGGTAGCCGGACTTGACTATCCCCAGCTCTGTGAAAAGATAGTTATGCTCTCTCTTGAAGCCCGCCGAAAGGGACTTTGATTTATTTCAATTTGTTAACAAAATATTGATGTTTAGCGCAGAACTTGTGGTAATATACTCTGTGATAGATTGTAAACCTGTCTTTGTAATGTCTAATTTCTGTTATTCAAGGTGAATTCATGAGAGATCGCATAGCAAGGTTCATGGCCGGGAGAAACGGCAATGACCAGTTGAATGTTTTTTTGCTCATAGTGGATGTTGTTCTGCTTATTCTTGCGGGTATTATTTCCCGCGGAAAAGGCAGCATACTCTATCCCATGGCGATTATATTGCTTTTTGTGGTGTATTTCCGTATGTTTTCCCGAAACCTCTATAAAAGGCGGGAGGAAAACGGCAAATATCTGCGTCTTAAGCATAATTTTGATTCTGCCATGCGCGTGCGCAAGGAGCGTTGGATACAGCGCAAGGACTATAAGTTTTTTACCTGTCCTTCCTGCCGTGCCGCTCTGCGCGTGCCCAGAGGCCGGGGTAAGCTGAAAATCGTCTGCCGCAAGTGCGGCACATCCTTCTTCGGCAAGTCCTGATATGTTTGGCTATCTTACTGCCTGCGCCCAAGCTCTTGGCGAGGAGCAGGCAAAACGCTACAAGTCATTTTACTGCGGCGTCTGCATGAGCTTGAAGCGCCGCCACGGGCAGCTTTCCCGTCTTACCCTCAACTATGACCTGAGCTTTCTTGTGCTGCTTTTGGGTTCTCTTTATGAGCCTGAAGAGGAGAGGGAGGAAAGCTGCTGTATCGTTCATCCCTTTAAAAAACAGGAAAAAATAAGCACTGAAATCAGCGCTTATGCCGCAGATATGAATTTGATGCTGGCCTACCTCAAGTGCCTTGATAACTGGCAGGACGAGGGCAGCATCCTGTCAGCGGCGGAGGCGGCAGCGCTCAAGTCCTCGTACAGAAAGCTGGCGGAGCTTTACCCGCGTCAGCACAATGCCATGTGCATAGCTCTTGACGAGCTGCATAAGCTTGAAAAGGAAGGTATAGAGGATGCCGATGCCGCTTCCGGATGCTTTGGCCGCCTTATGGCGGAGGTCCTTGTATACAGGGAGGACCGTTGGAGCGATACTTTGCGCTGCATGGGCATGGCCCTTGGAAAGTTCATCTATATCATGGATGCGGTGATGGACTTAAACTCCGACACTGTGCATAACAGCTACAATCCCTTCCGCCGTTATTACGGTCTGGATAATCAGCAGCGCTTTCGCGATATACTGAAAATGCTCCTTGCCGAGTGCGTTTATTATTTTGATAAACTCCCTCTGGTGCAGGATGTGGACATATTGAAAAATATCCTTTGCGTGGGACTCTGGCAGCAGTTCGATGCCAAATTCGCTCCGCAGAAAGGAAAAGAGGATGTATCAGGACCCCTATAAAGTCCTCGGCGTCTCTCCTGACGCCACCGATGAAGAAATAAAAAAAGCATACAGAGAGCTTACAAAGAAATATCATCCGGACCTGAACCCCAATGACCCCACGGCTGCCGAGAAGATGAACGCTGTCAACTCCGCCTACGACCAGATTAAAAACGGCGGCGCCCAGCAGCAGTACGGCGGCAATTCCTATGGTCAGCAGGGTGCATATTCCAATCCCTACGGTCAGTATGGCGGCTATAACGGCAGCTACGGTCAGTGGGGCGGTTGGAGCAACTGGGGCGAATGGAACTACGGCGGGGCTACATCCTCTGCCCGAAACGAACGCAGTGAGTATACTGCCGCCAAGAACTACATCCGAAACGGCATGTATAAGGAAGCCCTGACGGCGCTCTCCGGTGTTCCCCTTGCCGAGCGTGACGGCAAATGGTATTATCTGCACGCAGGAGCCAATATGTACATGGGCAACAAAATCGCAGCAATGGAGTCTGCCAAGCGGGCTGTGGAGATTGAACCCGGCAACGAGGAATACAGGCGGCTTCTTGAACAGCTTCAAAGCGGACGGGATTTCTACGATAACTACAGCAATCAGTATACATCCAGCTTTGACATGAGCAGATTTTGCTTCACCCTCTGCGCCATCAATTTCTGTCTCGGTTCACCCTGCGGGCATTTTTTCTGCTGCTGAAAACCTTACGAAACAATAAACCCCAACGGCAAAAGCCGTTGCATCTGTCAAGCAAAAGTAGACACTAAAAAACCCATAGTATTAGAAGCCCAGTTCGGTCTTGTACTGAACTGGGCTTTTATAGCCCAGAGCGGCCGCAGGCCGCCTGTTATTAAAGTAATAGACATACTCGTCCAGTA
>JAFTXM010000025.1 GCA_017465025.1 Oscillospiraceae bacterium | reverse complement strand
CTCCACCGTTCTTCTGGACGACCGCTTCATCGCAAAGCTCTACAACGAAGGCTGCATCGACTCCATCAAGGAGCGTCAGGCAGACGTATTCCGTCAGCAGAACCTGCGCCGCCTCACCGATGAGAACTTCAACATCTTCTACGGCTACGACGTGTGCGCCGTTGAGACCATGAGCTGCTGGACTGACGGCTGGGTCGTCGGCACCGGTAACCTCTTCCCCAAGCAGAACAGCACCGTATACGAGCTTGCCAAGGCCAAGAAGACCGCCGAAGCAATGAAGGCACAGGAAGAGCTGGTATGGCCCTACCTGCCTCTCTTCACCGAGGCCGACTCCAACGGCGACGTTCTGTGGCTGCAGATCATCAAGGAAGGCCTGAAGCTGCGCGGCGTTGACGCCGGCTACTGCCGTAAGCCCGTTATCTCCGAGCTGCCCGAGGAGAATATGATCCGCCTCAAGAAGGTCCTCAAGCACTTCGGTTACATCGACTGAGAAAGCCGCCTTTTCTAAGAGGGAAAAATTATGATCAAAAGAGAATTTGACGTAGTCGTATGCGGCGGCGGTACTGCCGGCTGCATAGCCGGTCTTGCAGCTGCAAGAAACGGCGCGAAGACTCTTATCGTAGAGAAGAACAGATGCCTTGGCGGTCAGTTCACCAGCGGTATGCAGGGCGCATGGGTCGGATTCAGCGACAAGCTCAAGCGCTGCGTTGGCGGCATGACCTGGGAGCTGAGAAACATTCTCAAGGACATGGACGCAATAGTGGACAAGGACCCGGATATGGACGTCTGCTATCTTTACGATACCGAGGTTGCCAAGGTCGTTCTGGACGAGCTTGCCGCCAAGGAGCCTAAGCTCACCACCTATCTGAACACCCAGATCATCGACGTGCTGCAGGATGGTGACACTGTTACCGGTATCGTGGTCGTCTCCGAGATGCAGCTGGTCGAGATCAATGCAAAGATAGTAATCGACTGCACCGGCGATGCAGGTGTCTGCGCCAAGGCCGGCGCCACCTATGACATCCGCGAGGAGAAGGAGCTTCAGCCCATGACCCTCATCGGCAAGATGGCCGGCGTGGACATGGAGAAGGTTGCAAAGTACTACGAGGAAAATCCCCCTGTGGAAGACACCATGATGCCTCCCGCATGGCATGACTACAGAAGCTTCCCCGGCCTTATGCACTTTGGCCTGAAGGACGAGCTTAAGAACGTTGAGCTGCCTGAGGACAAGGAGTATCTGCGTCACTGGCTGGGCATCTTCACCTCCACTCCCAACCCCGGTGAGATGACCATCAACTGCTCCGGCGCTCTGGAAGCAGACCCCACCAAGGGCCTTGAGACCCGCACCGCTCAGGAGAACTTCTCCCAGAAGTGCCTGTACGATGTGGCATGGGCAATGAAAAACTACATCCCCGGCTTTGAAAATTCCTACCTGACCGCCATATCCGCAATGCTGGGCGTGCGCGAAAGCCGCCGTGTCATCTGCGACTATGAGGTCAAATTCCAGGACTTCCTGGATGCAAAGGACTTCCCCGACAGCATAGGCCGCGGCGCAATGCCCGCCGGCTTCCACACTCCCGAAGGCGAGACCATGGTGGTCTACGACCTGGAGCCCGGTACTTCCATGACCATCCCCTACAGCTGCATGGTGGTCAAGGGCAAGGAGAACCTGCTGGTAGCAGGCCGCTGTGCTTCCTATGAAATAGAGGTCGCCAACTGCATCCGCTGCATGCCTCAGTGCATGGTCATGGGTGAGGCCGTTGGTACCGGCGCAGCGCTGGCCATCAAGCAGGGTGTTACCGCCCGCAATGTGGACATCAAGGCGCTGCAGGCCAAGCTCATCGAGCAGGGCGGCATCCTCTGACAGCATCCTTACGTGCTTTACGGGTAAAGACCCGTGAACATAAAAAAACAAAAACGAAAGGACAAAACACCATGACTAAGAAACTTTTGGCACTTCTTCTGGCTGTCCTCACCGCATTTGCTCTTATGGCTCCCGCAGCCATGGCAGACGATGTGGACTACAGCGGCGAGAAGCTGGTCATCTGGACCTGCCTGACCGCTGACGCACAGTACAACGTACTCTACAAGCAGTTCACCGAGCTCGGCGCCGAGATGGGCGTTGAGGTCGAGGTTGAGAAGCTCTCCTTCGGTGAGATGATCGCAAAGCTGGCCACCGCTTCCGCAGTGGGCGAAGTTCCCGATGTTATGCACGTTAACTTCGGCGGCACCGCACAGCTCTATGCTGACGAGGCTCTCATGCCCCTGGACGGCATCATCGAGACCATCGGCGCTGATGACTTCTCCGACGCATACAAGACCGTTCTGACCGGCGCAGACGGCCACATCTACGGTCTGCCTGACTGGGCAATGCACACCTCCGTATGGTACCGCAAGGACCTCTTTGAGGAAAAGGGTCTTGAGATCCCCACCACTTGGGCAGAGTTCAAGGATGTTGCTGTTGCACTCAATGACGGCGACGCAATGAGCGGCTTCAATATTCCTCTGGACGGCGTTCAGGTCGCAGCACAGACCCTGTACGAGCTGATGTGCTCTGCAGGCGTGTACTTCCTTGATCCCGCCACCGGCGAGTACATCTTCGACCAGCAGAAGGAAGAGGCCATCGCAGTTATCGACTACCTGGTTGACCTCTACAAGTCCGCATCTCCCGCTGGCTCTCTGGCATGGAGCTGGGGCGACTACCGCAACGCTCTTGCTGTCACCGGCACTGTCGCCATGACTCTTGACATGGGCGCTGTCATCGGCAACGCACAGGGCAACAACCCCGAAATGACCGCAAAGCTGGGCTGCTTCGACTTCCCCGGTGTTGACGGCGACAAGAAGGCATCCTTCGGTTCCGGCTACTGCTTCGTCGGCACCAAGCAGGATGACGAAGTCCGCGAGAAGCTCGTCACCGACTTCCTCATTGCCCTCTACACTCCCGAGCGTGCTGCAGAGCGTGCTCTGAGCCGTCCCATGTTCGCATTCCCCTCCTACCTGCCCGCATTCGAGATCTACAAGAACAGCGAGCTGGTTGCTGAGTTCCAGACCGAGGTCGACACCATCATGGACGCTTTCGAGAACTCCACCTGGTACTGGTACGGCATGGAAAATGGCCTCAGCCCCATGTCCGCACACATTGAAGGCACCAACATCTTCGGCGTTGCTCTCCAGGGCGCCTGCGACGGCACCTACACCTCCGAGGAGGCCTACGAGCTCATCAACGACGATCTGGCAGCATTCGCAGCTACCATGTAATTTGAATATTATCCTCCAAGATAATATTTGTCCGCAGCAGGGGGAGGGTAACTCCTCCCCCTGTCCCTTATATCAGACAGGGGAGATTGATTAAATGGGTCAAACATTGGAAAAAAGAAAAGGTATACTCAGCAGCTATTCCAGACGGCACAGCTTTGTGGGCTTTGTCTTTGCCATACCTGCCATAATATTCCTTCTCGTCTTTGTACTGTATCCCGTCATCTACAACATAGCGCTCAGCTTTACTGACGCATCCCTCTCTGCCAAAAAGGCAGTGCACTTTGTCGGCATCAAAAACTATGTAAGGATGTTTTCCGACAAGCTTTTCAAGCAGTATTTCTGGAATACCTGCAAATGGACCTTCTGGTCTGTTTTGGGGCAGATAGTTCTGGGTCTTGGCATTGCGCTTCTTATAAGCCGCCCCATGAAGGGCGCTACCGCCATAAGAAGCTTTCTGCTTATCCCCTACGTTGTACCTGCAATAACTCTGGCGCTTATCGCCAAGTGGATATTCAACAGCGACTACGGCATTGTCAGCTACTGGCTGCAGCAGGCCGGACTCATCGAGGCAAGGCAGTCCCTTCTGGCCATGAAGGGTCCCGCCATGTGGGTGGTCGTCATTCTGAATATCTGGCGCTCCTACCCCTTCCCCATGCTCATATACTGGGCAGCATTGAAGGGCATTGACAGAGAAATGTATGAGGCAGCCACCGTGGACGGCGCAAACAAGTGGCAGTCCTTCAGATATATCACCCTGCCCCAGCTCAAGGGCACTACCATGGTTCTCATCGTCCTCAGAACCATATGGACCGCTACCTACTATGACCTTATCCAGATGGTCACCGGCGGCGGCCCCACCGGCTCCACCACCCATCTGCCCATCCTTATCTATCAGGCCTCCTTCGGCTCTTTCCAGATGGGCTATGCGGCATCCATCTCCATGGTGCTTGGCGTTCTGATGTTTATCTGCATCATTTTCTACATCAGGACCGGCGCCGCTGACGACTGAGAAAGGAGCGGGCAATGAAAACCAAGAGTATCAAAAAACAAAAACTCACCGCAGCCATCATCACCACTGTGCTGGTGCTGTTTCTGGTGGCCATCGTGGGCTTCCCGCTTTTGTGGATGGCCATAAGCTCCTTCAAGCCTGCAACCGAGCTTTTCACTATTCCCCCGAAAATATTCCCTCAGGACTGGTCCTTTGAGTGGTACAAGCAGGCTTTTCAGAATGAAAATGTTATCCACTATTTCTGGAACAGCATCTACATTGCCTCCATCGTCATGGTTATCGACATGATTGTTGGTACGCTCACAGCCTACAGCGTCACCCGCTTTGAGTACAAGGGCCGCAAGGTGCTGAGAATGAGCATATTGGCAGCCTACTGCGTGCCGCCCATCATGCTGATGATGCCCCTTTTCAAGATAATGGCAAAACTGGGGCTTACCGGCAGCCATGTGGGTGTCATCATCGGTCACCTGACCGTCACCCTGCCTTTCTCCGTGTGGCTTCTTATATCCTTCTTCAAGAAGCTGCCCAAGGAGATCGACGAGGCGGCGCTTATAGACGGGGCAAACGAGTGGCAGGTCTTCTCCCTTATCGACCTTCCCCTCTGCGTCTCCGGCGTACTCTCCACCGGCATCATGGCCTTCATCATGTCCTGGAACGAGTTTTTGCTCTCCAGCGTCCTTGTCAACAAGGAAGCCATGAAGACCCTCACCGTTGGTATCTCAAACTACATAAGCTCCACCCATATAGACTGGGGCATCATCATGGCTCTGGGCACCATCACCACCGTACCCGTTGTCATCCTCTTCGCACTGGTGCAAAAGTACTTTGTCGAAGGTATGACCGCAGGCGCTGTCAAGGGCTGAGCGATTTTTATCAAAGCAAGCGGCTTTTTCATTGAGGCGCGTTCTTCGGAACGCGCCTTTTTATATTCCCCAAAACTTTTGATAGCCTTATTCATCCGGCTGTGGTATAATATCAGCCGGATTTTTTCAATATTAAATGCTCTTTTAAGGGAGAAACCATATATGAACGACATTATTCTTCTGAAGCTGGGCGAAATCGTCCTCAAGGGTCTCAACCGCCGCTCCTTTGAACTCAAGCTCATGGGCAATATCCGCCGCAGACTTGAGCGGGTAGGCAAGTTCAAGGTCTACTGCATGCAGTCCACCGTCTATGTTGAAGCCCTCACCGACAATGAGGACATTGACGCAGCCTTTGAGCTGTGCAAAAAGGTCTTTGGCGTTATAAGCCTGACCCGTGCCGCCGCCTGCGAAAAGAACAAGGAGGCCATTGCAAAGCTGGCCATTGAATATCTCAAGGACGATATGGAAAGCGCAAAGAGCTTCAAGGTGGAGTCCAAGCGTTCCGACAAGGCCTTCCCCATGACCAGTATTCAGCTCAGCCAGTACGTGGGCGGGGAGCTGGCGGAAGCCTACCCGGACACCGTGGTGGATGTGCACGAGCCGGAGCTGACCGTCCACATCGAGGTGCGCGATCTTGCAGCATATGTCCACGCCACCCCCGTCCCCGGTGCCGGCGGTATGCCCGTGGGCTGCAACGGCGTTGCGGTCACCCTTCTTTCCGGCGGCATTGACAGCCCTGTTTCCACCTATATGATCTGCCGCCGGGGCGTGCGCCTTATCCCCATCCACTTCTTCTCCTTTCCCTATACCTCTCAGCAGGCCAAGGACAAGGTGGTGGAGCTGGCGGACATCCTCACCGCTTACTGCGGCAAGATGACCATTGAGGTGGTGCCCTTCACCCATATTCAGGAGGAGATCCGCGATAAGTGCCCCGAGGAGTATTTCACCCTCATCATGCGCCGCTTCATGATGCGCATTTCCCAGCGCATAGCCGAAGCCAACGGCGCAAAGGCCATCGTCACCGGCGAAAACTTAGGTCAGGTGGCAAGCCAGACCATGGAGGCCATGGCCTCCACTCAGGCCGTAACAGACCTGCCCGTGCTCCAGCCCCTTATCGGCATGGACAAGGAGGAGATTGTCCGCCTTGCCCGTAAGATAGGCACCTTTGAAACCTCCATTCTGCCCTATGAGGACTGCTGCACCGTCTTTACCCCCAAGCACCCCCGCACAAAGCCCAAACTCAGCGAGGTTGAGGCCGCCGAGAGTGCCATGGATATTGAGGCTCTGGTGGAAGAAGCCCTTGCCGGTATCGAGAGGATAACGGTGGGCGCATGAGAGAGTATGTTACCGAGATAATCTCCGTCGGCACAGAGCTTTTGCTGGGCCATGTGACCAATACGGACGCCCGTGACGTGTCAGAAATGCTCTCTAAAATCGGAATAAATGTCCTTTATCACACAGTGGTGGGGGATAACCCTGCCCGCATTGAAAACTGTGTGAAGATAGCCCGTGAAAGAGCGGATATAATCATCACCACCGGCGGCCTTGGCCCCACCTGTGACGATATTACAAAGCTCATCGTGGCGAAGACCTTCGGCCTTGAGCTTGTCCGCAACGAGAAAGAGCACGAGGGACTTTATGACTATATCCGTATAGGGAAAAAGTTTACCGACAATAACTTCTCTCAGGCCATGCTGCCCGAGGGCTGCACAGTTTTCCACAATAACTGCGGTACTGCCCCCGGCTGCGCCTTTGAAAAGGACGGCAAGATAGTCCTCATGCTGCCCGGCCCTCCCAAGGAGTGCCGTGCCATGCTCAGGGACAGCGCCCTGCCATATCTGAGAAAGCTCTCCGGCACCCAGATAGTTTCCCACACGGTGAATGTTTTCGGCATCGGCGAGAGTACCGTTGACGATATGTTTGCCGAGGAAATGAACGCCATGTCAAACCCCAGCATGGCCCCCTACGCCAAGGAGTGCGACTGCTTTGTAAAGCTCACCGCCAAGGCCGAAAGCCATGAGGCCGCGGAAGAAATGCTCTTGCCCATAGTTGAAAAGGTGAAAGCGCGGATAGGGGAGTACGCCTACGGTGTGGACGTTGAAAACCTTGAAGAGCGCGTTCTGGAGCTCCTGAAGGAAAAGCCCATGAGCTTTGCCACCGCAGAGAGCTGCACCGGCGGGCAGATAGCCAAGCGTTTTACCGAGCTGCCGGGAGCCAGCGCCTTTTTCAAGGGCGGCATGGTCACCTATACCAATGAGGCCAAGGCAAAGCTTTTAGGAATAGACCCTGAGCTTATAGAGCGGGAGGGTGCAGTCAGCCACGCTGTTGCCAAGGAGATGGCGGAACGCTGCCGCAAGATTCTGGACACGGATATCGCCGTCAGTGTCACCGGCCTTGCAGGCCCCGATGGAGACGGGGTGAACCCCGTGGGTACAGTGTTTGTGGCCATGGCAGTTGAGGGGGCGACCTGGGTGCGCCACCTGAAGCTGGGCCAGCAGCGCAGCCGCAGCTATGTGCGCCAGATGTCCGGCAACCACGCATATGATATGATCCGCCGCTACCTCACCGGCCTTGATATCATGATGAAGTGAAGTGCAGGACTAAATTATACCGTAGGGGCGGATATCATCCGCCCGCATATCAGGGAGTATACTGATGGGAGAACTGCCAAACAGAAAGAAAATTCGTTTAGAAAATTACGATTACTCTTCTGCCGGTGCATATTTTATTACAATATGTACCGAAAACAGGCAGAAAACCCTGTGGAACGCCGTAGGGGCGGATATCATCCGCCTGAATTGCCCGCCCTTGTCCAACGAAGGAAAGATTGTTGAAAAGGCAATTTTACAAATCCCCGACCATTATGAAAATGTGAGCGTGGATAAATACTGCATTATGCCCGACCATGTGCATCTGCTTTTGTCTTTTGATGCAAGCGGGCGGATAATATCCGCCCCTACGCTCTCTAACGTGGTTGGCTCGATGAAACGATGGGTGTCAAAGCAAATTGGCAGACCTATCTGGCAGAAGTCCTTTTATGAGCACAGTGTACGCAATCAAGCTGATTACGATGAAATATGGGGGTATATAGAAAACAACCCTTTGAAGTATTGCTTGCAGGACTAAATAGTATCGCATGGGCGTATATCATCCGCCCGTGGGCGCTTGATAAGCGCCTCTGCCAATTCTATCGAAAAATTTCGATTTTACCGCATGCCCGTTTTTCCAGATTTTCCCAATACAATGAAACAAATTTTTCAGCCCGCCGTCAAAAAAACAGTTGACAGCGGGCTTTTTATGTGATAACGTATGAACCGTACTAAGTTACTTAATACAGTTAATACAAGGAGCTGATTGGATGATAAACATCAACTTCCGCGCCCCCACACCCATCTGGGAACAGGTAAGGGACAATTACCGCGCCCTTATCCTGTCCGGTGCTCTGCCCGAGGGCTACAAAATGCCCTCAGTACGGGAACTGGCCTCCACTCTGGCCATAAACCCCAACACAATACAGCGCGCCTACCGTGAGCTGGAAGCAGAGGGCTACACGGTGAGCGTACCGGGTAAGGGCAGCTTCGTATGCGCAGCAAAGGAAGCTGCCGCCATGAGACGGCAGGAGCTGGAACAAAACTTCAAGGCTCTCGCCGCCGAGCTCAAAGCTCTCGGCGACGACGAGGCTAAGCTAATCACACTGATCAAGGAGGCAACAGCCAATGATGATTGAGACGAAAAAGCTGGTCAAGACCTTTGACGGCTTCAAGGCTCTCAATGAGCTGGACATAAATGTGCCCAAAGGCTCGGTCTACGGTCTTGTAGGGCCTAACGGCGCAGGCAAGTCCACGGTTATCCGCCATCTGGCGGGTATCTACCGGCAGGACAGCGGCCATGTACTTATAGACGGGCAGCCCGTTTACGAAAATAACGCCGTCAAAAGCCGCATAGCCTACATACCCGACGAGATTTTCTACTACCCCCAGGCCGGTATTGAGGACATGATGCGCTTTTATAAGAGCATCTACCCCAAGTTCAGCGCCGAGCGCTTTGAAAAGATGAGAGCAAGCTTTGAGCTTGACTCCCGCCGCCCCATGCGAAAGCTCAGCAAGGGCATGCAGAAGCAGGCCGCATTCTGGCTTGCGCTCTCCCTCTGCCCGGAGATAGTCATTCTGGACGAGCCTGTGGACGGGCTTGACCCGGTCATGCGCCGTCAGGTGTGGAGCCTTCTCATGGCTGACGTGGCGGAAAACGGCACCACGGTGCTGGTGTCCTCCCACAATCTTCGCGAGCTTGAGGACGTGTGCGACCATGTGGGCATCCTCAACCACGGCCGTATGCTCACCGAGCGCTCACTCAGCGAGCTTCAGGACAATATCGTGAAGATACAGCTTGCCCTTGCCGATGGCGGCGAGCTGCCCTCTGACCTTAATATTCTCCACGAAAGCCGCACCGGCAGAGTGCGTCAGCTCATCCTCCGGGGCACAGCCGAGGAGCTGACAAACCGTATAAGCGCCGTATCCCCCCTCTTCATGGATGTGGTGCCGCTGACTCTGGAAGAAATCTTTATCTACGAACTGGGAGGTGTTGACAGTGAAGTCAAAGACAGCGTTCTTTAATAAGGGCATCTGCCTTAATTACCTCAAGCGCTACTGGCCCTTCTGGCTGGGCTATCTGGTCATTGCGCTCATGATTATCCCCGGCAACATCCTGCCCATGCTCAATCTGGATGTGAAGCGCGCCGAGCAGGATATGTTCTGGTACATTATGGACATGAACAGAACCGTTCTCCACAGAGGCCGCGACGCTCTCGCTCTCAGCGCCGTCTTCGGTGTCATCGCCGCCATGGTCATGTACTCATATATGTACAACAGCCGCAGCGTCTCCATGATGTGCTCTCTCCCTGTCCGCCGGGAGACCCTCTTTGTCACCGCCTTTGTTACCGGCCTTGTGCCCATGCTCATTATCGACCTTGTGGTAGTCGCCGCCACCCTGCCCGCCGTTACCAGCGGCGTTGTGGATGCCATCAACCTCTGGCGGCTTCTGGGCATGCTGGTGCTGAGCAATATCGCCTTCTACTGTTTTGGCGTATTCTGCGCGGTGCTGACGGGCAATATCGTGGTGCTGCCCGTGGTGTATCTCATCCTCAACGCCGCCGTGGTGCTGGCGGAGCAGACTGTCCGCTCTGTGCTGGATGTAATTGTCTACGGCTTTGCGGGTTTTCGCGGGCGCCTTACCGCCTTTTCCCCCATTGTTGCCGCTACTGACTGGTTTTACCCCAGATCTGAGACGGAATCCGTCATCGAAAACGGGGTAAAAGTGATGCGTGAGACCGGTGTATTCAATATTGACCACTACTATGTGCTCTTTATCTACTGCGCCGTGGGTCTGGCTCTGGCGGGTCTGGCTCTCTACATCTACCGCCGCCGTGATATGGAGTGCGCCGGTGATGTGGTGGCAGTACCCATCCTCAAGCCCATTTTCAAGTACTGCCTGTGCTTTGGCTTTGGCATCTGCTTTGGCCTTGTGGTTTTCAGCAATGTATTCTACCGTGTCCCCGGCGGGATGCCCACCACCCTTGTACTGCTGGTGCTCATCCTTGTGGGTGCGTTCATCGGTTACTTTGCCGCCGAAATGCTCATGCAGAAAACTCTCCGCGTGTTCCGGGGCAAATGGGCAGGCTACATTGTCAGTGCGGCAGTCATCACGGCCTTTGTCTTTGCCGCTGAGTATGACATGACCGGCTACGAAAAGTACGTCCCCGATATCGACGATGTAAAGCACATCAGCATCGGCTACTACGATGGCACTGAGCTTGAAAAGCCCGAGAGTATCGAGGCTGTCATCGACTACCATAAGCTGCTTCTTGAGAGCAAGAGCGTAAATGAGACTGCGGATATCACCGACATGATAAACATTAAATACACTCTTGCAGACGGCAGCCGTGTGGATCGCTACTATCCCATCTCCAGAGCGGATGCCCAGCTTGCGGACGAAAACTCCTGCATAAATGTGCTCTTCCCCGTGGTCAACCTTCAGGAAGCCATTGACAAGCGCGCCTCCACCACCATACCCGTCACTGAGGACAGCGTGCAAAACGGCAATCTGAACTCCTGGTACGTGGATGAGGAGGGCGAATATCACCACACTGATATTGAGCTGACCGAAGAACAGGTAACAGAGCTTTATAATGAGTGCATCCTGCCCGATGCTTCTGAGGGCAAGCTCAAGCGCATCTTCCCCGTCAACAATGATGAGTACTATAACTGCGCCACCACCGCCACCTTATCATTTGAACTGATGGACGATGAGCACGAGTTCTATTACTACGACTTTGTTATCTATATGGATGCAGAGCGCACCGCAAACTGGATAACCGAGAATACCGAGATAGAGCTTCTGCCCCTGAAGGAAGCCGACTGGCAGAACTATGAAAATGACAGCGTTTATATGAATTACTATCGTCCTGCCTCAGGCAGCATCTACTCTTCCGCAGTATACGAAACCAGAGCTGTCGGCTGACAAAGTATGACAAAACAGGGAGGGGAGACCCTCCCTGTTAATACTTTGTTTTTGCGATGTTAAAAAATATTTGTGATTTTGTTCATTACAAGGTCACAAATGGGAGTTATATTATCCTCACAAACAACGAGAGAGCTTTAAAACTCATGTATATAGAGGAATGATAATATGACAGAAAACGAAATCAGAACCGACGGCGTGGTGGAAAACGAAAATCCTGTCAATGAACAGGCGAACTCCGCCCCCAAAACCGAGCCTCCCCGTGTGGATGGCGAGTACCATTTCAAAAACGAATTCAACGAAAGCGTCTATTCCGACGCCCATTATGTTCCCGCCAGTGAGAACACAGTCCCACCCAGATACTATAAGCCCCCTCAGAAGCCGGTGAAGGAGTCCAAGGCGAAAAGAAACGGCAACAGCTCTGTAAAGCTCATTGCCATCTGCCTTGTCTGCGCCCTTCTGGGCAGCATGGGCGGCGGCGCTCTGGTAGGCTTCAGTCTTTCAAACCGCATTGACGGTATGGAGGCCGGAATACAGGAGCTTATGGACTCAAGAAGCGTCCTCACAACCTCCAACGGTGTCAGTGTCGCACCTGTCCAGACCGCTCCCGAAGGCGGCATCACCCCCGCAGCCATTTATGATCTGGCCTGTGATCAGGTGGTGGGCATAAGCTCTGAGATAACCTACACAAACTTCTTCGGCATGACCAGCTCCTCCGCTGTGACAGGTTCCGGCTTTATAATCACTGAGGATGGTTATATACTCACCAACTACCATGTTATAGAAAATGCCTATGCCAGCAACTCCACGGTCAATGTCATTACCCACGAGGGTGAGCGTTATGACGCTGAGATAATCGGCTTTGAGCCCGATAATGACGTGGCAGTGCTGAAGATAGATGCGGAGGGGCTCACCCCCGCAGTCCTGGGCAACAGCGACCAGATGCAGGTGGGCGATGTGCTCTACGCCGTGGGCAATCCCCTTGGCGAGCTGGAGTTTACCATGACCATCGGCTATGTCAGCGCCCTTGACCGCCTTATCAATACCGAGGCCAACACCGCCGCCATAAATATGTTCCAGCTGGATGCCGCCATCAACTCCGGCAACTCCGGCGGCCCTGTCTACAACAGTCAGGGCGAGGTCATCGGCGTGGCTACTGCCAAGTACAGCAGCAGCGGTGTTGAGGGTCTGGGCTTCGCCATCCCCATCAACGATGCCGCCGATATAGCCAACGACCTTATCACCAAGGGCTATGTCACCGGCAAGGCCTATATGGGCGTGTCTCTGGATAACCGCTACAACTCCATGTACAGCCAGTACTACGGTATGCCCATCGGCGCATACGTGGCCGGTGTCGAGGAAGGCAGCTGCGCCGAGAAGGCCGGCATCCAGACCGGCGATATCATCACCCAGCTGGGCGACTATGAGATCGACAGCTACAACGCCCTCAAGAGCGCGGTGAAGCAGTTCTCCGCCGGCGATACCACTGAGCTTACCCTATTCCGCGCGGGAGAGAGCATGAACTTCTCCATCACCTTTGACGAGGCGCAGCCGGAAAAGGCACAGCCCGTCCAGTAAAGGCCGGATGTCGGACTATAGCCGACACACTTTAATTTGCTACTTTTCTACTCCTATCCTCTCTTTTCTCCCAACAACAACGAAGGACCGAGGCGAAAGCCAAGGTCCTTTGTTGTTTTTATATTGGATTTTAAGAAAAAGCTTTATTCGCTCACAAGGTTTTTCACCCACATACGGTTTTTCACCATGTAGAAGCCAACACCGGCCTTGATAAGCTCCAGCGCCTGTACTGCAATGTACATGGGCAGGATGGGCATATCGGTAAAGCGGGAGAGGATAATCGCCACCGGTACTGCAATGACCCAGACAAAAGCGCTGTCAAAAATAAGGGTAATAATGGTTTTGCCGCCGCTTCTCAGTGTGAAGTAGCAGCCGTGGGCAAAGGCATTGACGGGCATGATGCAGGCGGAGACGATAAGCAGACTTGCAGCAATGCTCTTGGCGTTTTCCGTGGTGTTGTATATCCTCGGTACGAAGGGCGCAAGCACGGCCATTACCATGCCCACCACCACGCACAGGGAAACGGAGAAGGCGATAAGCTTTCTGTCCTCGTCCACGGCTCTTTCAAGCTCGCCCGCGCCCAGCAGCTGACCTACTATTATAGATATGGTTGAGCCCATTGCAAAGAAGGCGCAGAAGAAGAGGTTGGACACCGTG
This sequence comes from Oscillospiraceae bacterium, assembly GCA_017465025.1. GTDB lineage: Bacteria > Bacillota > Clostridia > Oscillospirales > Oscillospiraceae > Limivicinus. Next base: position 4,463 of record JAFTXM010000025.1, on the reverse strand, counting down.
GTGGAGATATTCACAGCAGACACCACCTCAAGCCCGCGCATGGAGTAGCACTGGTTGAGAGTGGTCATGCCGGAGGACCACAAAAGCTCGTTTATCAGAAGAGGCGCGCCCATTATAAGTATCTGCTTTACAAGGGGCGCGGGGACACGCATGGAGCGGTATGCGCCCACAATGAAAGAATGTGTATCACGGTGGCAGTGGGTCCATATAATGACGATGAGCATTTCCACCACTCGCGCGATCAGGGTCGCTATAGCTGCGCCCACAACGCCCATGGCGGGAGCGCCGAACTTGCCGAAAATAAGAATGTAGTTGAAAACAAGGTTTACCAGCACAGCGATAACGCCGGCCTTCATGGGCAGCATGGTCTCGCCGGTCTCTCTGAGGGTAATGGCGTAAACCTGCAAAAGGGCAAAGGGCAGCATCTGCCAGAGAATTATTTCCATATAATCCTTGCCGTACTGCAAGGTTGCCGCCAGATCCAGCCCATCCTCGCCCTCATGGAGGAAGAGGGAGATAAGCTGTTCACCCATAGTAATGAAAATGCCCAGCGCCGCCAAAACGGTTATCACCGCGATTATCAGCTTCATGCGGAAGGTATCCCGCACGCCCTTCATATCGCCCTTGCCGTAAAACTGGGCGGTGAATATGCCCGCTCCGGCAGTACCGCCGAAGATGCACAGGTTGAAAACGAAGACGAGCTGGTTTGCAATGGCAACGCCGCTCATAGGCTCTGTACCTATCTGGCCTACCATTATATTATCAAGCAAGCTTACAAAGTTTGTAATAACGTTCTGGATAAGAACAGGGGTCATGACGGCAAACAGTCTTCTGTAAAAGGCTCTGTCGCCGATAAGGGAACGCAGTTTCATGATAATCACCATACTATATATTCAAAAGCAATGGGCACAGTATAGCAGATATAAAAATTAATGTCCATTCATTTTTTTGCCCATTTTACCCCGCATATTTATCCTGTCATATGTTCTCTTTAACATACTTCACCACATAGTCGGCAAAGCGCCTTGTGGCAGGGCCGGCCTTGTCTCCGGCAGCGATGGCAAGCCCGATGACGCGCTTGGCCTCAGGTATCAAAGGCAGCTTCAGAAGCTTGTCCTGCCTGCCCTTCAAAAGCAGCTCCGGCATAATGCTTATGCCCAGCCCCTGCTCCACCATTGCGATGATGGCGTAGTCGTCCTTGGTGTAAAAGCGCACATTGGGCTTCACCCCCGCAGCCTCCAGAGCGCGCCTTGCGTCATGGTCGGAGCTTTCAAGAAGGCTTATGAAGGGCTCCGTCTCACACTCGGTCAGAGGGAACTTGGGATAGCTTGCAAAGCGGCTGTTGGTGGGCAGAATGGCGAGAAGCCTGTCCTCCATGAGCGTTATGTACTCGCAGTCCAGCTCACAGGGCAGGTTTATAAAGCCTATGTCCACGCTGCCGTCGGACAGCCACTGCTGCACATCGTGGTAGTCGCCGTTGAGAAGCTTGAAGTCCACATTTGGGTAGTCCTGCTGGAAAAGCTTCAATACCGGGGGCAGCCAGTGCACAGCAACGGAGGTAAAAGCACCTATCCGCACAGTACCGGAGTCAAGGCCCCGTATGGCAGCGGCAGTCTGGCTGAGCTGCTCTGCACTGTTTAAAAGGTTTCGCACCGCCGGCAGCAGAGTTTCGCCCTCCACAGTCAGCTTTACTCCGGCGCGCCCACGCTTTATAAGGGCAAAGCCCAGCTCCTGCTCAAGACTTGTGATACTGTGGCTGATTGCAGACTGGGTGCAGCCCAGCTGGGCTGCGGCCCGGGTCAGACTGCCCATTTCCACCACGCTTATAAGGGTCTGGTACTTGGAAAGACTCATCGCTCTGTTCTCCTTGAGATGAAATATGAAAAAAATTCAACTTTATATGAATTAAATTAGGGATGGTTATATTATATTCAAAATTTGAAATTTTTCAAGTTCTTTGTGTATTTTTACCCCTTGCTTTACCGAGTAAAAGCTTTATAATCCCAGTATAGCAAAAGGCAGCGCCTGAGAGGACAGAACGCCGCCGTGAAAAGAGAGGAAAACTGTTATGGCTACAAATTCTATTCTTATCCTTGTCTCTGTTGTCATTTACCTTATAGGTATGATGTACATAGGCTTCCGTTATTCCAACAATAAGACCTCTGAGGACTTCTACCTTGGCGGCAGAAAGCTCGGCCCCATCGTCACCGCAATGAGCACCGAAGCTTCTGACATGAGTGCATACCTTCTCATGGGCGTGCCCGGCCTTGCAATGTTCTGCGGCCTTGCCGAAGCCAGCTGGACGGCCATCGGCCTTGCCGCCGGTACTTACCTGAACTGGCTGATAGTCGCCAAGAGACTGCACAGATACTCTGTCAAGCTCAATGCCATCACTGTGCCTGACTATCTGGCTCTCCGCTTCAGAGACAATACCAAGCTCATCGAGACTCTGGGCGCTCTGACCATCATCATCTTCTTCGTGCCCTACACCGCCTCCGGCTTCTCTGCCTGCGGCAAGCTCTTCAACAGCCTTTTCGGCTTTGACTACATGACCTCCATGCTCATCTCCGCCGCAGTCATCGTTATCTACTGCGCTACCGGCGGTTTCATGGCAGCTTCTGTTACAAGCCTTATTCAGGGCATAGTAATGACCATCGCTCTTGTTATCATCCTCTTCTTCGGTATCAACACTGCCGGCGGCTGGGATGTGGTCGTTGCCAACGCAAAGGAAATTCCCGGCTACCTCAACTTCACCGCAACCACCAATATAAACGCAACTGCCGCGGATGTGGGCAGCTACACTCCGCTCATGATAGTCTCCACTCTGGCATGGGGTCTTGGTTACTTTGGCATGCCACACGTTCTGGTGCACTTCATGGCCATCAACGATGAAAGCAAGCTCAGCTTCAGCCGCCGCGTCGGCTCTATCTGGTGTGTTGTCTCCCTGGGTGTTGCCGTTATTATCGGCATCATCGGCTTCTCCATGGCAAAGGCCGGCGTCATCCCCATGCCCGGCTCTGCCTCCGCAGCGGAGAATATGATGGTCAACTCCGCAGGCTTCATGTCCACCTTCGGCATCATCCCTGCTCTCATCGGCGGCGTCATCATCGCCGGTATCCTTGCAGCCACCATGTCCACCGCTGACGCTCAGCTTCTGGGCGCAGCCTCCGGTGTTACCCACAATCTGCTCAACAACGTCTTCGGCCTCAAGCTGGACGACAAGAAGAGCATGATCATTGCCCGTATCACTGTTGTGGGTGTTGCAGTTCTCGGCGCAATCTTTGCCAGCGATCCCAACAGCTCCATCTTCCGCGTTGTCTCCTTTGCATGGGCAGGCTTCGGCGCCACCTTCGGCCCCGTAATGCTCTTCTCCCTGTTCTGGAAGCGCTGCAACAAGTGGGGCGCTATCGCAGGTATGTTCACCGGCGCTGTGATGATCTTCGTGTGGAAGTTCGTAGTTGCTCCCCTTGGCGGCATCCTCGCCATCTACGAGCTGCTCCCCGCCTTCATCCTCTCCTCCATCGTCATTGTTGTGGTGTCTCTGTGCACTGCCGCACCTGAAAAGGAAATCGTTGAGGAATTCGAGGCCGTCGCAGCCAAGTAATTTCAAATCATCAAAAAGCAGAGCCGCGAGGCTCTGCTTTTTTTATTGCTTTATGTTGCAAATTGCGGCTTTCTGGGATAAAATTATCCGGAGAAAAAATCCGGAGAGATATAATGAAAAAAACAACAGCTTGCTTTATTTTACTTTTGCTCCTCAGCTTCTGCGGCCTTCCCGCGGCTTTTGCGGAAAACACCGAGGCCGGCATAGACCTTGCAGGCGACAGCCATATCCAGTGGACCTGCGGCGTGCCCTTTGAAGACCCGGGCTTTACTGCCACCGATAAGGAGGGCAGGGATGTGACAGGTGACGTGCTTATTACCGGCGATGTCACCTGCTGGAAGATAGGCACATATAAGCTCAGATACTTTTATAAGGACGCAGACGGGGAAAAGTACAATGCCTTCCGTACTGTGGAAGTAGTTCCTGCGCCGCTGCCTGAAGAACAGGTCAGGGAAAAGACCATATATCTCAGCTTTGACGACGGCCCCTGCGCCAATACGGCGCGGGTACTGGAGCTTTTGGATGCCTATGATGCCAAGGCCACCTTCTTTATTATAAATCTGGACATGGGCTATCTGGACATGATAAGCGAAATTCACGACAGGGGCCACAGCATAGGCATACACTGCACAAACCATGACTACGGTATGCTCTACTCCTCCGAGGAATACTTCTTTGAAGACTTCATCAGGGCTCAGCAGCTTGTATACGAAAAAACCGGTCAGTACGCTCAGGTCAGCCGCTTTCCCGGCGGCAGCCTTACCGCCTATGCCCATATAAACCGCAAGGTGGACGGCGGCTTTGCCACCATTGAGCAGCGGCTTCACGATATGGGCGTCAGGTATTACGACTGGAATAT
>JAFTXM010000004.1 GCA_017465025.1 Oscillospiraceae bacterium | reverse complement strand
TGGTGGGATCCTTGCCGGAGAAAGCGCCGCCGCCGTGGGGTGCGCTGCCGCCGTAGGTGTCCACGATGATCTTTCTGCCGGTGAGACCGGAGTCGCCCTGAGGGCCGCCGATGACAAAGCGGCCGGTGGGATTTATAAAGTATCTGGTGTTCTCGTCCAGAAGCTGGGCGGGCACGATGGGCTTTACCACCAGCTCTATCATGTCGGAGCGTATCTGATCCAGAGTGGCCTCGGGGGCGTGCTGGGTGGATATAACGATGGTATCTATGCGCACGGCTTTGTGGTTTTCATCGTACTCCACGGTGACCTGAGTCTTGCCGTCAGGACGGAGATAGTCCACAAGACCGTCCTTTCTTATCTTGGTCAGCTGCTTTGCCAGCGCGTGGGCAAGGGAGATGGGCAGGGGCATAAGCTCAGGGGTCTCGTCGCAGGCGTAGCCGAACATCATGCCCTGGTCGCCGGCGCCGTGCTGAAGCTCTGCGTCCTCGCCGTTCTTGCTCTCAAGAGACTTGTCCACGCCCATTGCGATATCGCCGGACTGCTCGTCGATATTGGTGATGATGCCGCAGGTGTCGCAGTCAAAGCCGTACTTGGCCCGGTCATAGCCGATACCGCGGATGACTTCGCGGGTAATTCTGGGGATGTCCACATAGCACTTGGTGCTTATCTCGCCCATGATGTGTACAAGGCCCGTGGAGACGGTGGTCTCGCAGGCTACGCGGCCCTCAGGGTCGGCGGAAAGTATAGCGTCCAGCACCGCATCGGAGATCTGGTCGCATATCTTGTCGGGATGTCCTTCGGTTACGGATTCGGATGTAAAAAGATAATGTCTCATTAAAATCCTCCATGGATAATCACAAAAAATACGCCCTGCCGGACGGCAGAGCGCAAAACAAGCAAATTAGCCTCATCTTTCGTCACCGCCGGATTTGGCACCTTGCTTTCGCAGGTTGCCGGGCTTCACAGGGCCGTTCCCTCCACCACTCTTGATAAGGTGTTCAGTTTTCACGTTTTGACATTATAACAGCTTTGCTGCCTGTGTCAAGGGCTTTTTGCTATTTTTTCAAGCTTTTCAGCCCAAATTCGTGATTTCTCCGTAGAGATACTCGGCCCGGCTCCCCTCCGGGGTGTAAAGGATAAAGGCACGCAGCCGCCCGTCGGCGAAATAATCCGCGTCCACCCGGTAGCCGCCGCCTGTAAAGTCGCAGTAGCTGTAGCCGCTGTAGGGGTAGTTTTCCGCCTGACCCTCCGGCAGGGCGCAGCGCCACTGCTGCACTCCGTAGCCGGTGCTGACGGCTCTGGCGTACCAGCTTCCATTTTCAAATATATACTCCGCCGCACCGTTCACCATGTCGGAAGAGCACAGGCTCGGAGCCATACCGTCAAGGCGCATGCTCTTTATCCAGCCGCCGCTGGTGTAGAACAGCCTGTCGTTTATGATCACCGGGGCATAGGCCGCCTCTTTCGTCAGGCTTATCTCCTTTGCGCTCTCCCCAAGGCCAAAGCGCAGCTTGAGTATTTCCCCCTCGTCCTCGCTCTGATATATGAGCACATCGCCCATTATATAAGGGTAGCAGCAGCGCTCATTCAGCAGCGTCACCATTTTGCTCCCGTCCGCTGCCATGGAGCAGAGGCGGCTTTGCCCGTCGATGAAATAGAGCTTCCCGCCCCTTATCTGCAAATAGGCGCAGGGCCCTTCCATCAGGACCTTGTGCTCCATGCTCCCAAGCTCAAGGCACTCTATGGCGTCTCCGTTTTCTCCGTTTATATAGTAGAGACTGCCCTCATGCTCCGTCAGCCACTTGGGCACGCAGCCATCCCTCAAGATCCGAAAATCTGAAAGCTGCCGCCCCTCCAGCCTGTAGCTTGCAAGCAGGGGTCTGCTGTCCTCGTCCAGCTCCAGGGTATAGAGAGCGTCCTCCGTCACAAGGGCGCGGTTTGCACCCATCACGTTTATCATCTGCCCGCTTTCCTCTCTGTTTACCGCGGACAGGGGATTTCGCCTGAGATAGAGAGCATCCCACCAGTCCGGCAGGGCGCAAAGCTCTTCCCCACAGGCGGTGAGCGTAAGGAGCGCGGCAATGACAAGTATAAGGCAGCCCAGCTTTTTCATCGGTTTTTCCCTTGCTGCAAGTCTTTTCGCCGCAGCTTTTCCTTTTTCCAAAAATTTTTCTTCATTTTATCACGGAGAGATGTTATTATCAATGAAGATAAAATAAATTAGTCCATCAGGAGCAATATAATTATGAAGAAAAATTTCAGGTTTTATGCCATAGTGCTGGTGCTTATCGCCGCAGCACTGGTCTACTTCGGCACAGGCCGGGACAGCGGCGCCGCCCTCGACACCGCCGTTGAGCTTATTGATGTGCTCTCCGGGGAGAACAGCTCCCTCAGCTCCGTGACGGAGGCCGCGCCGGATAAGGACGAGGCCGCTTCCCCCATAGACGAGGACGGCTGGTACTACTTCAAGGAAGATGTGGCCCTCTATATCCACACCTACGGCCGCCTGCCCGATAACTTCGTTTCCAAGAACGAGGCGGAAAAGGCCGGTTGGAGCGGCGGCTCGGTGGAGAAGTACATTCCCGGCGCTGCCATCGGCGGCAGCCGCTTCGGCAATTACGAGGGGCTTTTGCCCAAGGCTCAGGGCCGCACATGGACAGAGTGCGACATCAACACCCAGGGCAAGTCCTCCCGCGGGGCTGAGCGCATCGTGTTTTCAAACGACGGACTTATCTACTATACCGCCGACCACTACGAAAGCTTTGAGCTTCTGTACGGAGAGGAATGAGCCGTTTTTCGGCTTGTGTGACAGCAAAACAGGCTGTCAAGGGGCGTTTTGACAAAACGCTCTCTTTTTTCAAAAAGTTTTCGACAAAATTCGACAAAGTAAATGTAAATTTATGAAAAAAAGCTGTCGAAATACCTTGAGCCCCGGCGCAGTTGGTAATATTATGTCAACAAGTTCACTTGTGTGTTCGACAAAATTCTGTTGTTGAAAAAGCGCTCTGCATGGTAAATTTATCAGGACATTACGGCGAAAAACGCCATATTGATACAGAACACTCTATATTAGGCACACCGGGAGGATAAATAATTATGGAAACTAAAACTCGCATACTCATTGCCGACTCAAATCAGGATTTCAGCAAGCTGCTTACCGAGCTTTTCCGCACCGAGGAGGATCTGGAAGTGCTGGGCTGCGCCTCCGATGGGCTGGAAGCCCTCAGGATGCTGGGCGAGCTGAAGCCGGATCTGCTGCTTTTGGATCTGGTCATGCCCAAGCTGGACGGCCTGGAGCTGCTGCGCCGTCTGCCGGAAACAGGCTGCACGCCCCATGTGATCGTGCTCTCCGGCTTTGTAAACAGCAAGGTCGTGGCGGACTGCTCCGCCTGCGGCGCGGATTATTTTATCCCGAAGCCCTGTGATGTGCCTGTGCTGTTGGGTCATATCCGCCAGATTTCCAGCAGCGGCGCTCATCCCGCCGCCCACGCCGGGGTGGATTTCAAGAACGCAAATCTTCAGAGCCGCCGTGACGCAGACCTTGAGACCGTGGTCACCGACATAATCCATGAGATAGGCGTACCCGCCCATATCAAGGGCTACCAGTATCTCCGCGAGGCCATTATCCTCACCATAAACGACCTTGACATGATAAACGCCGTCACCAAGGTGCTCTACCCTGAGGTTGCCAAGCGCTTCAACACCACGCCCTCCCGTGTGGAGCGGGCCATCCGCCACGCCATTGAGGTAGCATGGGACAGGGGCGATGTGGAGGTTTTGCAGAAGTTCTTCGGCTACACCGTCAGCGGCATCAAGGGCAAGCCCACAAATAGTGAATTCATCGCCATGATCGCGGACAATCTTTCCCTCCGCCGCAAGCACGCCAGCATGTGAGGCAAAGCCTTGTGCGGCAAGGGGTTTCGCCTTCGGCGAAAAATCCTGCAATGCAATGAACACCATGAAAGTATCAGTGAGAAATTGAATATTTAGCAATAAACTTTTTTGCTCACTGCAATGAACACTTCCGATTTATTGGGTCGAAACTCAATGAAAAGGAAGTGTTTTTTTGAACAATTTGAGCCTGAATTGGCTTATTGACGAGTACATGATTTTCTGCCGCAGCAGACAGCTCAGAGAAAAGACCATGAACAGCTATGAGCAGGCACTCAGACTCTTTGAGAAGTGGTGCATGGAAGCCATGAATATTGACAGCGTGGACAAGATCAGCGAGGCAGTCGTGAGACGGTACATCAACGATTTGCAGGAG
>JAFTXM010000024.1 GCA_017465025.1 Oscillospiraceae bacterium | reverse complement strand
GGCGTGGCGGAGGACTTTGTTTTCACCGACGGCATGGATTTTGACAATCCCCCGGTGAGCTACACCGCCCCTCAGCTTCTTGATAAAAACAGCGGCATATTCTTCCACTTTGTGCCCCACAACACAAAGCTCACTGTAGAAAACGGTGCGATCACCGCCCTGGAGCGGATATATATGCCCTGAATATGAAAAAGCCGGCATCTTCGGATGCCGGTTTTTTACATGAGCTGCCTTAGTTTTTCAAGGCGTATGCTCATTATGGGGATTATATAGTCGTATAAAAGAAAGGTCGCATTTCCAAGCGCCAGCAGTATTATCATCAGTATGCTGCCCATGGCCTCCGGCACCAGCACCAGCATCACCAGCGTCTCAATGGCAATGACCGTCACATTGAAGATAAGCAGCTTTGAAATAAGCCGCGGCACTTTATAAAGCCTTTGCAGCGCCGGGCGCAGAATCGGATACCAGCCGAAAAGCCCGGTAAACATCAGGTTCTGCTCAATATTGGGTACAAGCATAAAGGATAAAAGGCTCACTGCGGCAAATACCACAAGCTGGTACTTTGCCCCGTATTTCTGCCCGTAGGGGATGAGGAGCAACCCCACGAGAAGGGGAGCGGCGTACATTCCCAGCTCCAGCACCGCGCCCAGCAGCATTATCGCTGTGCAGGCCGCCGCCAGCATAGCCCCGGAGGCAATTTTCTTTGTATTCTGCAAATCTATCACCATCTGAACATTTTTGATAATTATAAGCCTAAATCCAATGCCAGTCAAATCCACAAAGGCTTAAAAGCCTTTTTTGTTCACGCTGAAAAGCTATGGAAATTCACGAATTTCCATAGCTTTTGCTTCGTTTTCCGGGAAGACCGAAGCTCATAAGCTCTGCCAGAAGGCACACCGGCAGCGCGGCCAGAGCATCAAGCACAGAATGCTGCTTTATAAACACCGTGGACACACATACAAGAAGGCAGAAAAGCGTCACAGATATTTTGCTGCCTTTTTTCGGCGCGGAGCTTTTCAGCCAGGTGGAGGCTATCCCCAGCGAGTAGGCCACGTGCAGGGAGGGGCAAACATTGGTGCTGGTGTCGATATTGTAGAGCAGAGCAACGCCGCCGGAGAGAAAATTATCCCGCGGAAAGATCACCGGGCGCAGATCCTGACGGCTGGGAAACAGGATGTATATGGCCATGGCTGCAATCTGGGTGATGATTATGTATTTCATCAGCTTTTTGAAGCTGTCCACATCGTAGAGCGCAAAGTACAAAAGCGAGCCTGCCACAAGAAAATACCACAGCACGTAGGGGATGAGGAAAATCTCATTGAAGGGTATGAGATCATCCAGCCGGCAGTGCATCACGTGGCAGCGCTCAGCCGGGATAAGCCGCTCTGTAAGAAAATACATTGCAAAATAGCCGACCCAGCCCAAAAGCAGCTTCAGATGGGAAAAGCGCGGCTCATTTATCCGGGAAAGCCGGAATTCACGGTAGTCAACAACAGGCTTTTTCATTTTCGGGGACCTCGGTGTTTTTGGGATAGAGTTTTTTCGCTACGTTTTTATATGGGACAACGGTGTGCTCCGGAAGGGCGCGGGCCATGTCCCTTATCCCGTCCATAAGATAGCTGCATATTCTCTGCCGCTCCGCCTTCATGTCGGACGCGGCGGAAAATTGCACAGGACGGCCCAGATATATGGATTTGAGACCGGGTGCAATGTACATGGGTACAAAGCAAAGCTCCTTTCCGCTTTTTTTGTAATAGAGCTTTGCAAGGTCTATAAACCGGTCCTGAAAATCATAGAGGATATTGTCGCAGGGTATGTCATGCTCGGGGAATATTACCACGCTTGAGCCCTCGTCCAGCCTGTCCATGGTCTCACGGAAGGTAGTTCGCAGCCTTGCATCACGGTACACCGGGATGGTACGGGCATTATTGAAAACGCAGACGGAGAGCGGCGCGATAATGTAAGAGAGAATTTTATAAAACCAGCGGATATATCCCGGCTTTTCAGACCAGAAATCCCGGTACGCGTAGGCGGGAACTTCACCCAGCTGCATCATCTCGCCGGTGCACCATGTGAAGACATCCTCGCCCATAAAAAGCTCGCAGGCGATAGGCCCATGCATCTGACTGTGATTGCCCACGATGATGCACGGCTCTCCGGGCAGATTTTCCCGACCCTTTATTTCCATTCGGGGATAAAAAAGCTTCACCAGAGCCTTTACCATTTTAAAACATCCGCTGCTGAATGACACACTCATCACCGCTTTTCATGTATTGGATGCTGTGCTTGTATCATAGCCGCGCTGCCTAAACTCAGAATAAACATCGTTTATTCTGAGTTTAGGATAAAAGCGTACACTTGGCGTACAAATATAAAAGGAGTGGAGATATGGCAAGAAAGCTTGGCGACCGCAAAGACGGTACGCTTATCCGAAGCAATGACTCAATGCACGTTATCATGCCCCTTATGTACCCCAATCGCTGCGACAATGAGGCCTATATTTTCGAACGTATAGACCTGACCAGCATAAACCGATATCTGGAGCAAAAAAACGAAAACTGCGGCGAATATGAATATAATCTTTTCCATGTGCTGGTAACGGCGGTTTTGAAGACCCTTACCCTGCGCCCCAAAATGAACCGATTTATCGCAAATCAGCGAATGTACCAGAGAAATGAGGTCAGCGCCGCCTTCACGGTGAAAAAGGTCTTTTCCGACAAGGGCGGGGAGGCGCTGGCGGCTATACACTCCAAGGGCAGCGACAATATAGACAGCATCCACGATGAGATATTCAGGCAGATAAGCTTTTGCCGCAGCGAAGAGAAAGACCCCTCAACTGCGGCGATGGACGTGCTGCAAAAGCTGCCCGGCTTTGTTTTGAAGCTTGTAGGTGCGGCTGCGCGTTTTCTGGACAGGCACGGCTGGATGCCCCGTTCGGTGATTGCCACAGACCCCTTCTACTCCTCGGCGGTGCTGGCAAATCTTGGCTCTATCGGTCTGCACGCAGGCTATCACCATCTCACAAACTGGGGCACCTGCTCGGTGTTCTGTGTGGTGGGTGAAATAAAAAAACGCCCCTTTTACAATGAGGACGGCAGCTTTGAAATGCGCGAGAGCGTGGAGCTGGGGCTTACCATAGATGAGCGCCTCGCCGACGGATATTACTATTCAAAAACAATAGCTCTTCTCAAAAAGCTCCTTGAAGAGCCGGAGCTTCTTGAGAAGAGACTGGATGAAAAGGTCGGGTACTGAAAATGAAAGAGATACAGGCCAAAACACCGTGGCGCGGCAGCATGGGCGATGTACCCATGCATATCGACTATTTTGAAGGTTCCATGTTTGAGGCGGTGGAGAAGATAGCTGCCGCCTATCCGGACAATGTGGCCTTTGACTTTATGGGAAAGTCCACTTCCTACCGAAAATTCGTGCAGGGCGTGGAAACCTGCGCCAAAGCCCTGAAAACCATAGGGATAAGGGAGGGGGACAAGGTCACCATTGCCCTGCCCAACTGCCCTCAGGCTCTTTATATGTTTTATGCGGTGAACCTCGTGGGGGCTGTCGCCAATATGATACATCCCCTTTCGGCGGAAAAGGAGATAGAGTTCTACCTCAACGAGTCTGAAAGCCTTACCGCCATCACTCTTGACCAGTTCTACCACAAGTTTGAGCGCATCCGCCAGAACACCAAAGTGGTCAACATCATTATCGCCAGCATAAAGGACGAGCTTTCAAAGCCCATCAAAGCAGGCTATATGCTCACCGAGGGGCGGAAGATAGAGCGCATACCTGAGGGCGCGCCGGTCATCTTATGGAAAGACTTTCTCAGACTGAGCAAGCACTGCTTTTATAACTACAAGGTGCAAAGAGCCTCCGATGACCCGGCGGTTATCCTGTATTCCGGCGGTACTACAGGCACCACCAAGGGCATAGTGCTCACAAACAAAAACTTCAATGCCCTGGGTCAGCAGGTGATAGCCGCAAACCCCATGTTCAGACCCGGCGACAGGATGCTGGCTGCAATGCCCATTTTCCACGGCTTCGGCCTTGGCGTGTGCATACATACAATGCTCTCTCAGAGTGGCAGATGCGTGCTTGTGCCCCGCTTTACTCCCGAAAGCTATGCAAAGCAGATAGTAAAATACCGCTGCAATTTCATTGCCGGAGTGCCCACCCTGTACGAAGCGCTGCTGCGCCTGCCGGGAATGGACGGGGCGGATCTGAGCTGCCTGAAGGGCGTGTTCTCCGGAGGGGACTCTCTGTCCGCTGAGCTTAAAAAGAAGCTTGACAAATTCCTTTATGACCATCATGCCACGGTGCAGGTGCGCGAGGGCTACGGCACCACTGAGACTGTCACTGCCTGCTGCCTGACCCCCGCCCATATGTACAGGGAGGGCAGTATTGGCCTGCCCTTCCCGGATACATACATCAAGATAGTAAAGCCCGGCACGGATGAGGAACTGCCCTACGGACAGGAAGGAGAGATACTTCTTGCAGGGCCTACTGTGATGAAGGAGTACATGGGGCATCCGGAAGAGACGGAAAAGACCCTTAGAACCCATGGTGACGGTCTGACGTGGGTCTATACCGGCGACCTTGGCACCATGGATGAGCAGGGCTTTGTCTACTTCAGGGGGCGCGCCAAGCGCATGATAGTGTCCTCCGGCTACAATATCTACCCGGCACAGATAGAAAACATCCTCGACGCCCATGAAAGCGTGCTCATGAGCTGTGTTATCGGAGTGCCGGATTCCTACAGGATGCAGCAGGTCAAGGCCTTTGTGAAGCTTATGCCGGGCGTGGCGGCAGATGAAGAAATGAAAAAGACGCTTATGGAGCATTGCCGCCGTAACATCGCAAAATATGCCATGCCCTGCGATATAGAGTTCAGGGAAGACCTGCCCAAGACTCTTGTGGGCAAGGTAGCCTACAGAGTGCTTGAGGAAGAGGAATTGAAAAAGAACGCATAAATCAAAAGGGACGGCCGGAAGGCCGTCCCTTTTGGTGTTTTATTATCAGTGGCAGTGGTCGCAGTCGCAGATGACGAACTCTTCCGCATTGTACTCGATGCCGTTTTTGTCGTAGTAGTCCTTGACGGCGGCGCGTACAGCCTGCTCTGCCAGAACGGAGCAGTGTATCTTTGCGGGGGGCAGACCGTCCAGAGCCTCCACGACAGCCTTGTTGGAAAGCTGGAGCGCCTCTTCAACGCTCTTGCCCTTGATGAGTTCGGTGGCCATGGAGCTTGTGGCGATGGCGCTGCCGCAGCCAAAG
>JAFTXM010000023.1 GCA_017465025.1 Oscillospiraceae bacterium | reverse complement strand
GTCAAAAAATTTTATAACATTTTCTATCATTGTCCTGCACCTCAATGAAATTTGTGCTATTATTATACTATTAAACTTAATCTCTTTCAATAAGGAGAGCCGGTATGCAATTTAAATCCATAGAAAAAAAGCATGAAGGGCGCTTTCTGCACAGATATAATATAAATTATGTAAACCAAGATGGAGAACAGCTCAGTTACGAAATGGTCAGCCGCCGTGGAGATATAGACAGTCTCGATAAGCTCCGTGAACACAGAGCTGATGCGGTCGTGATGATAGTGCGTGATGAGCAGGACGAGCATATGCTCCTTATCCATGAGTACCGCATGGAGCTTGGAAGATATATTTACGGTCTCCCCGGCGGACTTATCGAGGACGGGGAGAGCGCGGAGGATTGCGCCAAAAGGGAACTGGAGGAGGAAACCGGCCTGAAGCTTGAAAAGATCGTGAATGTTTATCCATCGGCTGCCTGCACTGTAGGCATAGGTGATGAACAGACTGTATGTGTTTTCGCCAGGGCCTCCGGGGAGATAAAAAGTCGTTCCTGCGGCAGTGAGGAGATATCTGCCGCCTGGTATACAAGAGAGCAGATCCTCAGACTTCAGCAGACTGAACTGTTCGGCTCATGGGCTTTGGCATATAGCCGCATCTGGGCAGACGATCCCTTTTGATTTACATAAATATTACTCTGTTGACACTGTGATAATTTTGTGATAAACTCATCACGTCTTGTGGCCCTGTGTTGATTTTACACGAAACCTAGGGCGGAAACAGGGCAAAATTTTAGTATAATTTGTATGTTTATTATAATTTAATTTGTATATTTTGTATAAGATATTTACACGCCTTTTCCCGCGTTAATTAGTATTCAACGGTCACAAACCGATGAAAAAATATTTAGGAGGAAACACAATGAAAAAGTTTCTCGCAATGATGCTGGCACTTTGCATGGTTTTTGCAATGTGCGCAACCGCTTCTGCTGAAGAGCCCGAAATCAAGGTCGGTATCGCAGCTCCCGACGTGACCCACGGTTGGGTTGCCGGTGTTGCTTACTACGCTGAGAAGTACTGCGTAGACAACGGCCTGGAGTACAAGGTTCACACCTCTGCTGACGCTGCTGAGATGCAGGCTGGCCTGGCCGACCTGGTCGAGTGGGGCGCCACCGTCATCGTCTCCTTCCCCCAGTGGGCAGGCATGGAGACTGCAATGCAGGAGATCATCGACATGGGTATCCCCGTTGTCAACTTCGACGTTGACGTAGACTGCGAAGGCATCTACAAGGTCACCGGCGACAACTACGACATGGGCTACCAGTCCGCAAAGTACATCGTTGAGAAGGTCGGCGAGGCTGCCAACATCGCAGTTCTTGACGTTCCCTCCTCCGGCTCCGTTTGCGAGCTGCGCAAGCAGGGCTTCTATGACTACCTTGCAGAGATCGAGTACGACACCTCCAACATCCAGGAGTTCCAGCTCGAGAGCTTTGCCCGTTCCGACGGTCTGACCGCCGCTGCTGACATCCTCGAGAAGATGCCTGTCATCGACGCTTTCTACTCCATGGACGACGAGACCTCCATCGGCACCATCCAGGCTATCACCGAAGCTGGCCGCACTGAGATCAAGGCCATCACCGGTGGCGGCGGATGCCAGGAGTACTTCAACATCATCGCCGGTGAGGAAGGCGCAGCAGTTGGCGCAGCTTCCGCTCTCTACAGCCCTGCAATGATCCAGGATGCAATCCAGGTTGCAATCCAGCTCATGAACGGCGAAGAGGCTGAGCCCGTCATCATCATCCCCACCACCATCGTTTCCGCTGAGAACGTTGAAGAGTTCCTCGATCCCGACAACAACGTTTACTAATTAAAGGGCAAACGAAACTAAAGTTTGATTGCGGGGGCTATGGCTCGATAGCCATAGCCCCTGTTTTTTCTGCTGTATGCACTACTCTGTAAAAGAGTACCGGAGGCTCTGGGCAGTCCTTTGCAGAGTAAGCTGATATCGGATTTGAATTTTTGTTTTTGAGACAATAAGAAACGGATGTGATTACTTGAATCTTTCAATGGAAAAGATCAACAAATCTTTCGGTGCAAACAACGTATTGTCTGATGTTGACTTTATGCTGAACACCGGAGAAATTTGTGCTCTTTTAGGCGAAAACGGCGCCGGAAAATCCACATTGATGAATATTCTCGGCGGTGTTCTGCCAGCCGACAGCGGTAAAATCGTCATTGACGGTGAGGAGAAGAAGTTTGCAAACCCTGTGGACTCTCTGGATGCGGGTATAGGTTTCATCCATCAGGAGCTTAACCTTATCAATGACCTTACCATCTATGAAAATATGTTCATCACCCATCTGCCCAGGAGGGGTGCATTTCTGGATGCAAAGCTCATGCAGCAGAAAACTGCCGAGCTTTTTGAACGCATGAACATCCAACTCGACCCCTCAACCATGGTTCGCGATCTGGATGCTTCCTATAAGCAGATTGTTGAGATTTGCCGTGCTCTTATGCAGGAAGCTTCCATTATTATAATGGACGAGCCTACAACCTCCCTCACAGAGCCTGAGATAGAGCGTGTTTTTGAGATGATGCGTTCTCTGAAAAAGCAGGGCGTCAGCATTATCTTCATTTCACACAAGCTGGGCGAGGTTATGAGCATCTGCGACAGATATACTGTTCTCCGTGACGGTCATATGGTTGCCGAAGGTCTTGTAAAGGATACCGACACCAAGAAGCTGGCGGCCCACATGGTTGGCCGCGAGGTGAACTCCGATGTACTGGTACGTGATGTGAAGCTGGGCGAAGAAGTGCTCAGGCTTGAAAACCTCTCTGACGCCAAGAACTTCCGCAATATCTCCCTTTCCGTCCGTGCAGGTGAGATTCTCGGTGTCACAGGCCTTCTGGGTGACGGACGCAGTGAGCTTTTCCAGGCTGTTTTCGGTGCAGCAGGAAGTAAGTACAGCGGCGATATTTACCTTCAGGGTAAGAGCATACATCCTTCCAATACATATCAGGCGCTGGAAGCAGGTATTGCCTATCTGCCCCGTAACCGTAAGGAAAATGCCATCATCAAGGATATGACAATTCTTGATAACGGCTCTATCGTATACCTTCCCAAGCTTGTGAAAAATAAACTCTTCATTGACTTTGCCAAGCAGGAAAAGCTTTTTACCAAGCAGGAAGAAGAACTCCGTATCAAGATGGGTGACAAGTATGATCTTATCACCAGCCTCTCCGGCGGCAACCAGCAAAAGGTCGTTCTGGCCAAGTGGTTAATGAGTGAGCCTAAAGTGCTCATTCTCGATAACCCCACTCAGGGTGTTGACGTTGGTGCCAAGGAAGAGATTTACGGTATAATCCAGCGCCTGGCCGCTGAGGGCGTGGCTATAATAGTCCTGTCCTCCGAGGCACAGGAGATAATCCGCGTCTGTGACAGGACTCTCGTACTCTTCCACGGCGCACAGGTCGGCGAACTTGTGGGCGAGGAAATGACCGAGACAGACATAATGTATCTTGCCACCGGCGGCAATCAGAATGAAAGAGAGGCTTGATTGATATGGAAAAAACTAAACTCGGCAACAAGAGTGTTATAGATTGGTTCAAGGACAAATGGGCGCACAACCCCATCTTCTCCACCCTCTTTGCTCTTTTGGTCATGGTGCTTATTCAGAGCGTGGTCATGTTTAACCTGACCGGTTCCTTTGGCGCCATGTGGGGCAAGCTGGGTATGGCTTGGCTCAACATTCTCAGAAACAATGCCTATGCCGGCATCATCGCTCTGGGCATGTGCTTTATCATCATCTCCGGCGGCATTGATCTTTCCGTTGGCTCCATGCTCTGCGCTCTGGGCGCAATGCTCATGTACCTTCTGGATGAAAAGGCAGGCCCTCTCGTTTCCATGGGTATTGTGGGCGCACCCGCATACGTGATCTCCATTGTTCTCATCATTGCAGCCGGTGCTCTCATGGGCCTTATCAACGGCTCTCTCATATCCTATGGTAAGCTGCCCCCCTTCATTGCCACTCTTGGCACCATGAAGATATTCCGCTCCGT
>JAFTXM010000022.1 GCA_017465025.1 Oscillospiraceae bacterium | reverse complement strand
CCGTGGACTTCGATCCCGGCCACGTGGTCTATGTGTGGGTGGACGCCCTGTTCAACTACACCACCGCTTTGGGTCTGCTCAATGACAAATACGACGACTACGACAAGTTCTGGCCCGCCGATGTCCACTTTGTGGGCAAGGAGATCGTCCGCTTCCACTCCATTATCTGGCCCGCCATGCTCATGAGCCTGGGTGAGCCCGTGCCCAAGAAGGTTTACGGTCACGGCTGGCTTATCATTGACGGCGGCAAAGTGTCCAAGTCCAAGGAGAACAAGTCTGCAAACGTCATTGACCCCTATATCCTTGCCGACTTCTTCGGCGTGGACGCTCTGCGCTTCTTCCTGCTGCGCACCTTCCCCTTCGGCTCTGACGGCAACTTCTCCAACGAGCTTCTTATCAGCACCATCAACACCGACCTTGCCAATGACCTTGGCAATCTGGTCAGCCGCACCACCGCAATGGTTGAAAAGTACTTCGGCGGCAAGCTGATAGCCGAGCGCGAGGCCGATGCCATTGACGATGAGCTTATTGCTCTCATCCGCGGCACTGCCGAAAGCTATGCCCGTGAGATGGACGCTTTCCAGCCCCATCTGGCTCTGGAGCATATCTTCAAGCTTATCCAGCGCGCCAACAAGTACATTGACGAGACCATGCCCTGGGCTCTGGCCAAGGACGAGGCAAAGAAGGCAAGACTGGCTTCCGTCATGTACAATCTTCTTGAGGCGCTGCGCGTCTCCCTCATCATGCTGCTGCCCTTCATGCCCGAGAGCTGCGCCAAGGCCTTTGAGCAGATCGGCGCAAATGCTGAGGCTACCGTGTGGGAGAAGGCCGGTGAGTACGGTGTTCTGGCAGCTGACGTAACTGTCCACAAGGGCGAGACTCTCTTCCCCCGTATTGACGCTGCAAAGATGCTTGAGGAGCTGGCCAAGGCTTCTGCAAAGCCTGAAGCCCCCAAGGCTCCTCCCGTACTGCCCGATGTTACTATAGACGAGTTTGCCAAGTGCGATATGCGCGTTTGCAAGGTTCTCTCCTGCGAGGCCGTGAAGAAGTCCGACAAGCTTCTCAAGTTCCAGCTGGACGACGGCAGCGGCACTCCCCGTCAGATCCTCTCCGGTATCCGCAAGTTCTACGAGCCGGAAGATCTGGTGGGCAAGACCGTGGTGGCTATCCTCAATCTGCCTCCCAGAAAGATGATGGGGCAGATGTCCAACGGTATGCTTCTCTCCGCTGTGCGCGAGGTTGAAGGCAAGGAAGAGCTGCACCTGATGATTCTCGATGACAGCGTTCCCGCCGGCGCTCAGCTTTGCTGATGATATAAGCCAAAAACCGATGCAGAAAAATCTGCATCGGTTTTTTATTGGGCGTGTTTTTTATACAAGGCCATTTCTTCATTCTCATACAGCAGCTCGTAGTGGTCAGCAAGTTCATCGTCTATGAGAAAAGCTTCATCACGATAGTGTAGATAATAATCCGTATCGGTTACCTCGTACTGAGGTTCATATGGTGAAAGCCCGTGGCGTCCAGTGTTAAGGTACAATGCGCGGGGTTTGAAAAAGGCAATTGTCGCATCTTCAGCAGTATTCGCCTGAATAAAAGCATACATATCCACCGCAGCTTCCGAGTAGGCCGTTTTTTCATCTCTCTGCGGATGCAGCACATTTTGAATATCTGCCTGTACTATAGGCTTTGAGGCCGTAAACAAAACCGCAAGCACATATAAGGCCAGTATTGCTGTGCCAAGCTTCTGCCAGAGGGCGGAGCTGCACTTTGCTTTTCCAACGGATTTCGACCACAAAAACTTCAAAGCTTTGAAAACAGCTTTCAGTCCGGCGGCGGTAAAGATGAGCATAAAGGGCAGTATCGGGTAAAGATAGCGCATTCCCTGCACAAGATTCACGGCGGAAGTGCCAATAAAGCTCACCAGCACAAAAAATACCAGATGCGGATATTTCTTAAACTCATAAGCCATTCCCACAAGGGAAAGAGCCATAAGAAGGTACACGCAAAAAAGGGAAAGCTTTATAAGCACCGTGCTGACACCCATCGAAAACTCATAGTTGCCCGCAAGCAAACTGAGTTTTGAAATGATTGAAAAAACACTCTGCGTTGAGATTTGAACAATGTAATGATACCAGTAGCTCAGCTCGTAAAACTGCCGGGTCAGGCCTCCCTTTATCCACGGTATGCTCATGTTCTCCATGGCATTGCTCAGTGAGCTGGGTTTGGGAAAGACAAGAAGATTGAAAACCAGATACAAGGCCACAAAGCTTGAAAAAGCAAAAAGCACACTTGAGGCCATTGCCTTCGGCTTTTTGGCATATGCGCGGAGAAAGGCAATAAAAACAGTTACCACCAGCAAAATCCCATTGAGTCGGACACAGTAGATATACCACAGCAGTGCGCCCAAAACCAAAGCCTTTATCCGCCGTTTTTTCACATTCTCCTCTTCTGCACAGTTTTCCGCAAGCCAGATGACCCCAATGCCAAGGGACACGAACAAAAGGTCGTTGTAAAGAGTTCCTGCAGCCTCCACAAAGTCGGGATTGAGGCAGAGAATACCGCACAACAGCACCGAGCTCATCCTGCCAAAGCATTTTCTGCAGAGAAGATAAAACAGTCCGGATGCCGCAGCAAATGCAAAAACCGTCACGAGCTTATAGTATACAAGATCATTATACTCCACCCTGTCAAAGCCTGCCAGTCTGTACACAAGACTGTGTATAAGAGGATAACCCCATGCGTAGACGATGGGCTTACCCTGAGATTTCTCGGGCAACTCTGTCAGGTGCATCATAGTGTTAAGTTTTGCCTGCTCATCCAGCCGCCCCTCAGCAATAGCTATGCCCTCGGAAAGATAGGCTGCAAAATCATCGCCCCAGAGGCAGTTATTGTCCAAACTGAAGAAAAAGAGCACAAACATCAAAAGAGACAAAAGTACCGCAATATGCCTGTCCGGGTTTTCGCGCCAGATATTCTTTTTGAGAATTTCACTCTTTTCAGGCATGACAGTATTCCTCTTTTACATTTTTCCTGTGCCTCAGGCCTTTGCGTACATCCTGGTGTAGTAGTCCAGATAGTCGCCGCTTATCACATGGTCCACCCAGTCGTTATTGTGAAGATACCATTCTATAGTTTCGCCCATGCCCCGCTGGAAGCTATACTCCGGCACCCAGCCAAGCTGCGTGGTGATCTTGGTATTGTCAATGGCATAGCGTCTGTCATGGCCGGGTCTGTCCTGCACGTGGCGGATAAGACTCTGTGGCTTATTGAGCACGTCCAGAATGAGATTTACAATCTCAATATTGGCCCTTTCATTGTTGCCGCCGATATTATACACCTCGCCGCGCACTCCCTTTTCAAGCACTGTGCGGATAGCAACGCAGTGATCCTTTACGTGCAGCCAGTCGCGAATCTGCATACCGTCACCGTAGACGGGCAGCTCCCTGTCGTTTTTGGCATTGTGGAGCATGAGGGGTATGAGCTTTTCGGGGAACTGGTAGGGGCCGTAGTTATTGGAGCAGCGGGTGATATTCACGGGCATGCCGTAGGTCTTGTTATAGGCCCGCACCACCATGTCCGCACTGGCCTTGGAGGCGGAGTAGGGGCTGTTGGGGGCAATGGGGGTGGTCTCTGTGAACATACCGGTCTTGCCCAGTGCTCCGTAGACCTCGTCGGTGGACACCTGAAGGTAGACAACGCCCTCTTTATATTCCCGGCAGTACTTGTTGTCCGGCTCAAGATTCCAGTGTCTCTTGGCAGCGTCCAGCAGGCACTGAGTACCCACCACGTTTGTGGTCAGAAAAAGCTCCGGCTCAAGGATGCTGCGGTCCACATGGGATTCAGCGGCAAAGTGCACCACGGTATCAAAATCGTACTTGTCAAAAAGTTCATTCACAAGCGCTCTGTCACGAATGTCGCCGTGGACAAAGGCATAGCGTTTATCATCCTGCACAGCGGCAAGATTTTCAAGGTTTCCGGCGTAGGTGAGAAGGTCAAGGTTCACAAGAAGCTCAAGCCCGTCATATTCGCCCAGCATATAGTGGACAAAGTTGGAGCCTATGAAGCCCGCGCCGCCGGTCACAAGTATTCTTTTCATATTTCGCCCTCCGCAACTTTTACAAGATACTCCCCGTACTCAGTCTTGAGCATGGGCTGGGCAAGCTTTATGAGCTGCTCCTTTGTGATATAGCCCATGCGGTAGGCTATCTCCTCAATGCAGGCTATGTACACGCCCTGACGCTTCTGCACGATCTGGACAAAATTGGCTGCCGCCAGAAGATTTTCGTGGGTGCCTGTGTCAAGCCACGCAAGCCCCCGTCCAAAGGGCTGCACCTTCAGCTCGCCCCGGCGCAGGTACTCATTATTGATGCTGGTAATCTCGATCTCGCCGCGCACCGAGGGCTGAACAGTCTTTGCGATTTCCACCACGTCATTGTCGTAGAAATAAAGGCCGGGAACGGCATAGCGGGATTTGGGCTGCTCCGGCTTTTCCTCAATGGAGACGACATTGTTGTTTTCATCAAACTCCACCACGCCGAAGGCTTTGGGATTAGGCACAGGATAGCCGAATATAACCGCGCCCTTTTCAAGCTTTGCCGCTTCCTTGACAGCAAGGCTGATGCCGCCGCCATAGAAAATATTGTCGCCCAGAATAAGGCAGACCTTGTCGCTGCCGATAAATTCCTCGCCGATAATAAAAGCCTCTGCCAGACCCCTCGGCTTCTCCTGCACTGCGTACTCAAGGCGCATACCTATATCGCTGCCGTCGCCCAGAAGCTCACGGAAAGAGTCTATATCCCGCCCGGTGGAGATTATAAGGACCTCTCTGATATCCGCCAGCATGAGCACGGAGAGAGGATAGTATATCATGGGCTTATCGTAGATAGGCAGTATCTGTTTTGAAATGGAGCGGGTGATAGGATAAAGTCTTGAACCTGTACCCCCTGCAAGGATTATGCCTTTCATATAAAGCCTCCTGTTTTTTATTTTTTGACACAGTAATACATTCTGAGTATAAACCATGACGGCTTAAATTGCAAGGCGGGGAGCGGGCAAAACAAAATGATTGTATCGTACCTTGATACGTGATATAATATCTTTTTAGAAAAATATTACCCCAAGGAGGATTTATTATGACGAAGATAGATATATTTTCCGGTTTTCTGGGTGCCGGTAAGACCACCCTTATCCGCAAGCTTATCCGCGAGGCCTACAAGGGCGAGAAGCTGGTGCTGATAGAGAACGAATTCGGTGAGATCGCCATTGACGGCGGCTTTCTGAAGGATGCGGGCGTGGAGATAACCGAAATGAATTCCGGCTGCATCTGCTGCACTCTGGTGGGTGACTTTACCAAGGCGCTGAAAAAGGTAATGGAGGACTTTTCTCCCGACCGTATCATCATTGAGCACTCCGGTGTGGGCAAGCTGTCCGATGTGGCTGCCGCTGTAAAAGGCGTGGATGGCGCGGAGCTTGGCTGCAAGCTGACCGTTGTGGACGCGGGTAAATGCCGCATGTATATGCGCAACTTCGGCGAATTTTTCAACGACCAGGTGGAAAACGCCGACATAATCGTAATGAGCCGCACCGATACCGCAGCGGAAAGCAAGATCCTTGCCGCAGCTGAGCTTCTCAAGGGGCTCAATGCGGAAGCAAGCCTCATCACCACCCCCTGGGACAAGCTGGACGGAATGCTTATAAAAGAGGCCATGGACGGCAAGGCTCTGAAAAAGGACATGGAAGAGCTGGAGCATGAACAGCACTGCCGCCACCACGAGCACCACGGCGATGAGAAGTGCCGCCATCACCACGAGCACCATGAGGGGGACTGCTGCCCTCATGAGCACCACCACGAGCATGGCGAGCACTGCTCCTGTGGCCATGAGCATCACGAGCACCACCATGAGCACGGCGAGCACTGCTCCTGCGGCCACGACCATCACGAACATCACCACGAACACGACGAACACTGCTCCTGCGGTCACGACCATCACGAGCATCACCACGAACACGGCGAGCACTGCTCCTGCGGCCATGAGCATCACCACGCCGATGAGGTCTTTGCCAGCTGGGGTGTGGAAACTCCCAAAAAGTTTGACATGGCAAAGATAGAAGCGGCTCTCGACAAGCTTTCCGATCAGGAGAGTTTCGGCGCTGTTCTGCGCGCCAAGGGCTTTGTGGACAGCGTGGACGGTCAGTGGATATACTTTGACTATGTGCCCGGCGAGGCAAATGTGCGCCGGGGCGGTGCCGCCGTCACTGGAAGACTCTGCGTTATAGGTTCTGCTCTCAATGAGCAGGCATTGAAGGAGCTGTTTGAACTTGATTAAAAATAAGGACGTTCCGGTTTATCTTTTCACCGGCTTTCTCGAAAGCGGCAAAACCAAATTCATACAGGAGACCCTTGAGGACAAGCGCTTCGGCAAGGGCGAGCGCACCTTGCTTTTGGTGTGCGAGGAGGGCGAGGAGGAATACGCGCCCGACCAGTTTGCAGGAAAAGACACCTTTATCCGTGTGCTGGAGTCCGAAGAGGAGCTGAACAAAGAAAACCTCAGCCGTTTTCTGGCGGAGACCAGAGCACAGCGGGTGCTTGTGGAGTACAACGGCATGTGGATGCTGGACAGGCTCTACAACGAGATGCCCGAAGGCTGGGTGGTCTATCAGGAGTTTTTCTTTGCCGATGCGGGAACTTTCATAAGCTACAATGCCAATATGCGCCAGCTTGTCTATGACAAGCTGAAAAGCTGCGAGCTGGCTGTTTTCAACCGCTTCAACGGCACCATGGACAAGATGGAGTTTCATAAAATTGTCCGCGGCGCGTCCAGACGGGCTGATATCGCCTATGAGTACGTGGGCGGCAAGGTGGAGTATGACGATATTGAAGACCCCCTGCCCTTTGACCTTGAGGCGGATATTGTGGAAATCGGGGACGATGACTATGCCGTGTGGTACAGGGATATGTCTGAAGAGCCGGACAAATACGAGAATAAGACCGTGCGCTTCAAGTGCAACGCTGTGGTGCACAGCAAAATTCCCGCAGGCTGCTTTCTGATAGGACGGCATATGATGACCTGCTGCGCCGACGATATTCAGTTTGCAGGACTTGTGTGCCAGTGGGAAAAGGCAGCGGAGGTGAAAAACAAGTCCTGGATGATACTCACAGCCCGCATCAATTTCAGGCGTCATAAGGCCTACGCCGGCAAAGGCCCTGTGCTGAGCTTTGTTGACATGGAGTACTGCGAAGCTCCCGAACAGCCGGTTGCCGCGTTCTGAGCAAAATGAGGTGTATATGAGATATAAATGCCTTGTTTTTGACCACGATGACACCCTTGTAAACAGCACCGCCACCATCCATCACCCCTGCTTTGTAAAGTTTCTGGGTGAATACCGCCCGGGGATGAGCTGCTCTCTGGAAGAGTATTTTATAAAAAACTTTCACCCCGGTTTCGTGCAGATGTGCAGGGAAGACTATGGTCTGAGCGATGATGACCTTGTAGTTGAGACCGAATACTGGCGGGAATATGTGAAAGACCATATTCCCTCGGCCTACTCCGGGATGAAGGAGATCATGGAACGCCACCGGGCAGAAGGCGGGCTTATCTGCGTGGTGTCCCATTCCTTTGAGCACAACATTCTGCGGGATTTCAAGGCCAACGGCCTGCCGGAGCCTGACGCGGTCTACGGCTGGTCCCGCCCCATAGAGGAGCGCAAGCCCTACCCCTTCCCTCTTGAGGACATAATGCGCCGCTTTTCCCTTGAGCCTCATGAGCTTCTGATGATTGATGATCTGAAGCCCGGCTATGACATGGCAAAAAGCTGCGGAGTGGACTTTGCAGCTGTGGGCTGGAGTAATGATGTGCCTGAAATTGAGGACTTCATGAAGCAAAATTGCTCTTTCTACTTCAAGTCTGTGGGGGAACTTGACCGGTTTCTTGTATAAAATGTATTATTTTTGCCGGAATACCCTGTGTATTCCGGCTTTTTTCGCCTTTACGCAATATTGACCTTAATATTGTTTTCTGTTACACTGCTTTCTGTGTTTTCACAAAAAAGCTGATCAAATCAGCAAAAGAAAGGGAAAAATATGGAAAAGAGATATGGATTGCCGACTGCTATATCCATGGTTATCGGTATAGTCATCGGCTCAGGCGTGTTCATCAAGGGCGGTAAGGTGCTCAGTCTCACCGGCGGCAATATGCTTCAGGGCATCGCTGTTGTGGGTATCGTGGGTCTTATCTGCCTTATCTGCTCTCTGGTTTTTGCAGAGCTGGGCTCCCGCTACGAGAAGGTCAACGGCGTTGTTGACTACGCAGAGGTCGCCCTCGGCCCCAGCTACGCA
Source organism: Oscillospiraceae bacterium (assembly GCA_017465025.1). Lineage (GTDB taxonomy): Bacteria > Bacillota > Clostridia > Oscillospirales > Oscillospiraceae > Limivicinus. Next base: position 5,397 of record JAFTXM010000022.1, on the reverse strand, counting down.
TACTACGTGGGCTGGTTCATGGCCACCATCTACACCCCCGCACTGTGCGCCATGCTGGCTTTCTTCTCCGCAATGATGTTTTTGCAGCTTTTCGGCATCTCCGCTGTTGACTTTGCCAGCGGTCAGGTCAACTCCGTGGCAATCGGCGTGGGCGCAGGCTTCCTTATGCTCGGCTACGCCATCAACGCCCTCTCCCCCAAGATCGCAGGCAAGCTGCAGGTAGGCATGACTGTTATAAAGCTCATCCCCCTGGTTATCATGGGTGTTGTGGGCACCATCGCCGGTCTTGTCAACGGCACTACTCTGGAAGTTCTCAACTATGTGAACACCCCTGAGTTTGTGGCTCCCGAAGGCGGCTTCTTCAAGGCCATCGTCGGCTTTGCCTTTGCATACGAAGGCTGGATCCTCGCTACCTCCATCAACTCCGAGCTGAAGGACGCAAAGCGCAACCTGCCTCTGGCACTTATCTCCGGCTGCCTTGTGACCATCGTCATTTACGCTCTCTACATCTTCGCAATGAGCTCTCTGGGCAATGTTGACGCCATCATCGCTACCTGGCCCTTTGGTGAGACCCTGCCCCGTCTGGCCTTCGCCAACCTCTTCGGCAATGTGGTAGGCACTGTGGTTTACGTGTTCATCACCATTTCCTGCCTTGGCACCATGAACGGCCTTATCATGGCTCACTGCCGTTCCTTCTACGCCCTGTCCGCACGCGGCATGGGCCCCGCTCCTGAGTTCTTCGGCGACATCGACAAGCAGAACAATTTCGCCATCAAGTCCTCCGTTCTGGCTATGGCTCTGGGCGGCTTCTGGTACGCATGGACCGTTATGGTCTGGATGGGCGGCCCCGGTCTCTTCGGCGCTGTGCACAACATCCAGTGGCTGGCATGGGAGCCTGACGAAATCGGCATCATCTGCCTGTACCTGATGTACATCCCCATGATGATAGGTCTCATGGTCAAGGCAAAGGACCTGGGCTTCTTCCGCCGCTTCGTGCTGCCCATTCTGGGTCTTGGCTGCTGCCTGCTGTTCTGCTACGCCATCTGGGTCGGCTACGGCGCACAGCAGTGCCTGGGCTTCGCTGTGTTCTTCGCAGTTGTGATGCTCATCGGCAAGCTCTTCAAGGGCAAGAGCAAAGCATAAGCAAATATAAATTTTTACCGCATCCGCGCAAAACGGATGCGGTATTTTTATGCTCTCATTGACGAAGGGAAATAAAACGGGTATAATACCCATATCATTGAGATTTTCAGGAGGCACTATGGTACCCAGATTATATATTGTTATCCCCTGCTACAATGAGCAGGAGGTTCTCCCCATTACCGCGCCCATGTTCCTTGAGAAAGTGAAAGCCCTCGCCGCCGCCGGTAAGGTGGCTGAGGACAGCCGCGTTCTTTTCGTCAACGACGGCAGCAAGGATGACACATGGAATATAATAAAAGCGCTTTCCAAGCAGGACGAGCATTATATCGGCATCTGCCAGAGCCGCAACCGGGGTCATCAGGCGGCGGTGCTGGCCGGGCTTATGGAGGCCAAGGATGTCTGCGATATTACCATCTCCATCGACTGTGACGGGCAGGACGACATAAACGCCATGGACGAGATGGTGGATGCATATCTGGACGGCTGCGAGGTCGTCTACGGCGTGCGCTCCAGCCGCGAGACGGACACCTTCTTCAAGCGTTTCACCGCCCAGAGCTTTTATAAGTTCCTTGCAATGATGGGTGCTGAGGTGGTCTACAACCATGCGGACTACCGCCTTATCAGCTCCAGAGTGCTCAATGAGTTTGCAAACTTCAAGGAAGTGAACCTTTTCCTCCGCGGCATGGTGCCGCTGGTGGGCTTCAAGAGCACCAGCGTCAGCTACTCCCGCGCTGAGCGTATCGCCGGCGAGAGCCACTATCCTCTCAAGAAGATGATAGCTCTGGCTGTGGACGGCATCACCAGCCTTTCCGTCAAACCCCTGCGCCTTATCATGGGCTTTGGCATATTTGTGGCCATCGTCAGCTTTATCGGCGTTATCTGGGCGCTGATTACCGCACTTCTGGGCCACAGTGTTTCCGGCTGGGCCAGCATGACCTGTATCATCTGCTTTGTCAGCGGCGTGCAGCTTATCTGCCTTGGCATCATCGGCGAGTATATCGGCAAGATATATATGGAGTCCAAGCAGCGCCCGCGCTACATCATAAGCGAGCGCACCTGGGAAGAATAATATATACAATAAATCAAAGCCTGCCGTGGACAACACGGCAGGCTTTTTTCACACATTGATATCCCGCCGCCTATAATGATATGGGCGCAATACCGCCCTTATCTCTTGAAAAGGCGTTGATTTGATGCTTGATGAACTTACATGGGCTGCCGCCGGAACAGGCTTTATCTTCATTATGAGCCTGCTTGGCGCGTCAGCGGTTCTTTTCATGCCGGGAGAAGTAAAGCTGGGGCAGCGTGCTGTGCTCATGGGTTTTACAGCGGGTGTCATGACCGCAGCTTCCGTGTGGAGTCTCCTCATTCCCGCAATGGAGCAGCAAACAGACTCCGGAACTCTGCCCTGCTGGTTTCCTGCTCTGCTGGGGCTGTTCCTTGGTGCGGTATTTCTTTTTTCATTGGATGCCGCCATATTCCGCCGCAGAAAGTTTGCCGCGCTCGACCCATCCGCGGCTATGCTTGTAAGCTCAATTACCCTGCACAACATACCCGAAGGCATGGCTGTGGGTCTGGCCTTTGCACTTGCGGCGGACGGAGAGAGCTTTGCCGCCGCCTGTGCTCTGAGTCTTGGTATCGGCGTACAGAATCTGCCGGAGGGAGCTGCCGTCAGCCTGCCGCTGAGACAGTTCGGGCTGAGCCGGGGCAGAGCCTTCGCCGTTGGGCTTCTCTCCGCCGCTGTTGAGCCATTGTTTGGTATCGGCGCGGTGCTTATCGCCGGGCTTGTCCATCCGCTCATGCCCTGGTTTTTGAGCTTTGCCGCCGGGGCAATGCTCTATGTCACCGCCCATGAGCTTTTGCCGGAGGCAAGAGGAGGACTCGGCTCTTTCAGTTTTATCGGGGGCTTTGCACTGATGATGGTTCTGGATGTGGCCTTGGGGTGAAAAAGGACTGAGTCAGACTCAGTCCTTTTTCACGGCTTCATCGTAATAGTAATTCACCAGAAGGTCCACGCAGGCGCCGTAGCTTTTCAGGCCCAGATGCTGATCGTAGCTGTGCAAAAAGCCATCGTAAAAGCTGTTTGACACTTCCTGTACGGGCGTTTCAAACTGCTGCCAGTAGGCCCGGTCAGCGGCAAAATCCCGGAGGACATGGTCGTTGAGTGTCCTGTATATCCGCTGCCACTCATTATAGTCTGCCGAGTGGAGGGCGTTGCCCAGATGGGTATAGGCCAGCAGGGCCGCTGAATAGCAGTAGTCTGCATCCCCGCTTTCAAGGCTGGCCAGCACTGCCACGAAGTTGGCCTCCTGCTCCCTCGCCACGCCCCGCTGATGGCTTATCTCGTGCGCCACGGTGGCGGCAAACTGGCTGGGCGGGAAGTCCAGATTTACGTTGGCCTCTCCGGTGATGGGGAAGAAAAAGCCCGTAAAGTCCAGATAGCTCATGATTTTGGAGAAAACTATGCCCTTCACGGGTACATCCTCACCCTCAAGCTGGGGAAAAAGCTTTTCCGTATTGTCAAAAATATGGGCAGAGGCCTCTATGACCGACTCCCTGTCGGTCGAGCACACGCCGTTTTCATCCCGCGAAACCTTTTCGCTGTACTCATTGGCAAGCCGGGCAAAGTATTCCGTAACTGCCGCAAGCTGATCTGTTGACACCGGGCCGGACTCAATCCCCGCAGTCTCCGCAAAGTCATCTATGTAGAAAAAAGCACCCCATAAGGAGCTGAACAGGGCGTACACCAGAAAGGCCAAAACAAACGGTGTTACAAGCATTTTATACAGCGATGCCAGCCGCTCTTTCCCTTTTGCCATGCGGTATATGCAAAACACCGTGTACGAAAGCAAGCCAAGCACAGCCGCGGCAATAAGCGCCTCCGCCAGTGAAAAGGGCAGATGGGCGGTATACCTTGCCATCAGACGCAGGGCAGGGCGTATGAAGTCTGCGGACACAGTTTCCGCCAGCGCCTCATTATGCCGCAGGAAAAGGTGGAAGCCTGTGAGCAGCAGCGAGACGAGCAATACAAGATGCCGCAGGGGGCATATCTTCCATATGGCGGCTATGCCGCGTTTTTTCTTTACAACAGCATCCATGAGTACATGATACTATAAATAAGCCGCCCCGACAAGGCCGGGACGGCTGAGAATTTATGGGATTTACGCCTTGCGCTTACGGCTCTTTGCAAGGATTATCCCCGCGCCGCTGATACCCAGCAGGCACAGTGCAGCCCAGAGCAAGGGAGTGCTGTCATCCCCGGTTTTGACTCCGTAGATGTTGTAGTAACCGAAATACCCGGTGGAGAAGCTGCCTGCGGCAACGCCGTTGGCGGAAACTATCTCAATGCTGTGCCACGCGTTCTGAGGCAGCAGGCGCAGCAGTCCGGGATTTACCGTCACGCCTATCATGCCGTGGGGCGAGCTGTAGCAGCTGAAATCCCTGCCGGGGACAAGGGGAACGCCGTTGATTATCACGTTCACGCCTGCGCCGCCTGCCCACAGGTCACTGGACACGAAGGGCATGGCGTGGATGCCGTTGAAGTGGGAGCCGTTGCCGTAGTAGAGGTATACAGCGGCAGTGACCTTGACAGGAACCTCTACAGTGAGATTTTTATAGGCATTTGAGGCGGCTGTAATTTTGACATCGCCCGCCTTTTTGCCGGTCACCTTGCCGTCCTTGTCAACGGTGGCTATAGTCTCATCGGAGCTTTTCCATGTGACGGTCTTGTCTGTAACTTCATCCGGACCGACCTTGGCCGTGAGCGTAATGGTTTTTCCGACAGCCACAGTTCCGGGGCCGGACACAGTCAGGTCAGGAGCCTTGACCGTGATTTCCTTGCTGGCGGTTATTCTGTTGTCGTCAGAAGCTGTGGCTGTAATCCTCACTGGACCATTTGCTACGCCGGTGACGACACCGTTTGCGTCAACGGTGGCAATCTTTGTGTCAGAGCTTGTCCAGTTGACGGTGATTTCATCCTTGTATTTGGGGCTTACCGTGGCTGTAAGCTGGGCTGTTTTGCCCACTAATACGCTGTCTGCTCCTGTCACATCAATGGTGGGTATTTTCACCTTTATATTAGAGTTGGTAGCCTCTCCGGTGTTAAATTTCGCAGAAACTGTGAAATAATTTCCAATTCCAGCAAATTGTCCAGTAACAATAGCCCCACAGTTAGTTCCGGTGATTGTTGCGGCTCCCGCAGGGGAAACAGACCATGTGACAGAATCAGTATCACCAACATCCGGGTGTACCAGT
>JAFTXM010000021.1 GCA_017465025.1 Oscillospiraceae bacterium | reverse complement strand
TTTGCCATGGTCTCTGTAAGGATGAGGGTAGAGCCGATGTTGTTGTGGTAATACTCCATGGGCTTTGCCACAGATTCGCCCACAGCCTTGAGCCCTGCAAAGTGGATAACGTAGTCGATCTTGTGGTCGGTGAATATCTTGTCCAGCTTGTTTCTGTCGCGGACATCGTCCTCATAGAACTCTATGTGCTTGCCGGTGATCTGCTCAACTCTTTCAACTGCCTTGTAGTTGGAGTTTACGAGGTTGTCAATGCAGACGACCTCCATGCCTTTTTCAAGAAGCTCCACGCAGGTGTGGCTGCCTATGTATCCGGCGCCGCCGGTGACCAGTATTTTCATATTCTTTTCTCCCTTTCCTATCAATCCATCATTTTTTCAGGATATTTGCCCTCAGCGCGCATACGTGCAATTGCGCTGACAACATTTTCCATGTCTTCCTTGTAGGTAACGCCGTACCATGTTTCGCTGCAGTTGAGTATGCGTATTTTGCCTTCATCGGCCTTGATAAGGGCGTTTGCCACGAAGGGCAGGAAGTATTCGCACTTGAGCGGGTTGACTTTAAGATTTTCGTCCAGCCATGCGGGGAAGCGCTTTTTCAGCTCCTGCATCATGGAAAGGCCGAAGCCCCAACAGTTCATGGAAACGGGAGTGTCACCGGAGAGGGGATGGAAGGTGACACCGTCCTCGGTGTATGCGCCGTCATCGCCGCGCTTTTCAATGCGGGTGCGCTCAACAACGTCTGTGAGATAACCGTCCTCCACCTGACATACACCGCGAGCCACAGAACCGTTTTCGGTCACAGTCTTTCTCAGCTCATAGGCTACCATGGCGTGCTCATCGTCGCGCTCCAGCTCGCTGAGGAACTTGTAGAGTGCTTCATAAGCGCTGGGGCCGTAGTAGTCGTCGGCGTTAATTACGGCGAAAGGCCCGTCAACCGCGTCAATGGCGCTGAGTGTGGCATGGCCTGTACCCCAGGGCTTTACGCGGCCTTCGGTGACACTGTAGCCTTCGGGCAGATTTGCAAGATCCTGATAGACGTATTCAACTTCAAAATACTTCTCAGCTCTGTAGCCGATAAATTCCTTGAAGTCCTTCTCTATCTCGTGCTTAATGATAAACACGACCTTGCGAAAACCGGCGCGATAAGCGTCATACAGGGAAAAATCGATGATAGCGTGTCCATAGGGATCAACCGGGGTGATCTGCTTGAGTCCGCCGAAGCGGCTGCCCATACCGGCAGCAAGGATGACCAAATTGGGTTTGTTCATGGGTACACCTCTCTACTATTAATATAATAAGTTTGCAAGGTGCAGCTTAAATTTAAGACTGCACGATTATCAATAAAGTTCCTGAAAAATTTTATAAATTTTAAAAATTTTTCATTGCCTCGCGGCAGTAGTGGTTGAATGCGCGTTCTCTCTGCAAGGTGCTGGAGTCCATGTGTCCGGGATAGACCTCATAGTCCCCCTCCAGAAGGCACAGCTTTTTCAGCGAGCGCAGCTCCTCCTCCATGTCGCCGCCGGGCAGATCCACTCTTCCGCAGCTGCCCTTGAAAAGGGTATCGCCGGTGAACAGGGCGTCCCTGACCTTTATGGTCACGCCGCCGCGGGTGTGTCCGGGGGTGGCGATGATCTCAAAGCGCATACCGGCGCAGTCTATCACATCGCCGTCGTCATAGCTTATTACCGACTCTGGAAGCTCCACGCCGTGACGCAGTATGCTCTCGTTCACCTTGGTGTCGCGCTCGTTCATATATACGGCGGCACCCGTGTCCTCCGCAACGGCGGAAAGCGCGCCGATATGGTCAAAGTGACCGTGGGTCACGAAAATGGCCTTGCATTTTAGTTTGTTGGACTCCATGTAGTCAAGAATGGTGTTGCTCTCATCACCGGGGTCTATCACAACACATTCAAGGCTTTCCTCATTTGTAACAATGTAGCAGTTTGTTTCGAGCTGTCCCACAGGAAGTGTCTTAATCAGCATAATCAAAGCTCCTTTGTATCCAGTATAATGGTAAGCGGGCCGTCATTCACTGAGGATACCAGCATCTCTGCTCCGAACTCACCCGTAGCCACGGTGAAGCCCTTTTCCCTGCAAAGCTCTATTACCTTTTCATACAGGGGAATGGCGGTCTCCGGCCTTGCAGCCTTGGAGAAGCCGGGGCGGCGGGATTTGCAGTCGGCAAAGAGGGTAAACTGGCTTATGATAAGCAGATTTGCAGCGCCGGCGTCGATGGGGTTTACGTTCATTTTTCCGTCGGCATCCTCGAAGATGCGAAGCCCGCATATTTTGTCGGCGATTTTTACCGCTTCCTTTTCCGTGTCCTCGGCGTGAACGCCCAGCAGCACGAGAAAGCCTTTTCCTATCTCGCCGTGGATCTGTCCATCGATCTCAACAGAGGCGGAGCGGACTCTTGTCAATACAGCTCTCATTTTCTTATTCCTTACTTTCCGTTTCTTATAACCTGCGATACGCCCTGAATATTGCGTATCTTGGACATTATATTTTTAAGCTCTGCGGCATTTTTCACCTCAAGGGTCACATGGGTGATGGCGTTGCCGCTGCCGCTGTCCCTTGCGGAGAGGGTGCGCACCTTGGCGTTGACGCTGTTGAGCACCGTTGCAATGTCCATTACCAGACCTGCCCTGTCCTTGGAAAGGATGATAATGGTGGTCACATAGCTGTCGGTTATCTCTCTTGCCCAGCTCACATTGACCCAGCGGCCCTCATTCTGCTCCTGCTGCATATGGCTTAAATAGTTTTCGCAGTCACAGCGGTGTATGGAAACGCCTTGGCCACGGGTGATAAATCCCACAATATCGTCTCCGGGAACGGGGGTGCAGCAGCGTGAAAACTTCACAAGGCAGTTGTTGAGTCCTTCCACCAGAATACCGTGTACGGCCTTGCCCTGCTTCTGGGCGTTCTGTTCCCTTCGCTCGGCGGCCTCCGTCATCTTGTCAATAGCGGTTTTTCTGTCGGGCTTTGCATTTCTGGTGTACTCGTCCTTCAGGCGGTTTGCAGCCCTCGTGGAGGTCAGTCCGCCGTAGCCTATAGCGGCGAACATATCGTTTGCAGTGGTAAAGGAAAAGCGTTTTATTACGTTGAGGAAAAATTCCTCCTCCATAAGGTCGTCCAGATTAAGCCCATGCTGTCTCAGCTCGTTGTCCAGCATGGAGCGGCCCCGGACGATGTTTTCATCCCGGCGTTCCTTTTTGTACCACTGTTTTATCTTTGTGCGGGCAGAGCCGCTCTTGGCGATGTTGAGCCAGTCACGGCTGGGGCCGGGGGCGGACTTGGAAGTGCGTATCTCCACAATGTCGCCGTTTTGCAGGACATAGTCAAAGTTTACTATGCGCCCGTTGACGGTGGCGCCCACCATGTGGTTGCCCACGTCCGAGTGTATGCTGTATGCAAAATCTATGGGAGTGGCTCCGGCAGGGAGATTTATCACGTCGCCCTTGGGGGAGAACACGAAAACCTCGTCGGAGAACATATCAATTTTCAGGTTGTGGAAGAAGTCCGTTGCATCGGAGTCCTGCTGGCTTTCCAGAAGCCTTCTGACCCATGCAAACTTATCTTCATCCCCGGCCCGGACTGCGCTGCCGCCGTCTTCCATCTTGTATTTCCAGTGGGCGGCAATGCCGTACTCGGCGGTGTGGTGCATATCCCAGGTGCGTATCTGCACCTCGAAGGGGATTCCCTCAGAGCCGATCACCGTTGTGTGTACGCTCTGGTACATATTGGGTTTGGGTGTGGAAATATAGTCCTTGAAGCGCCCCGGTACGGGCTTGAACATATAGTGGATAACGCCCAGCACATTGTAGCAGTCCGGTATGGTGTCCACTATGACGCGAAAGGCGCAAAGGTCGAAAATGCCGTTGAGACTTAAGTTCTGCGAGTACATCTTCCGGTAGATGCTGTAAACGTGCTTTATCCGGCAGAAGACCGTAGCCTTTATGTCCTCGCTGTCCAGTCTCTCCTGGATCTTGGCCTTCATGGAGTCCATGAAGCTCTCCAGAATAGGCATCTTATCCTCAAGGGAACGGACTATCTCGCAGTAGCCGGTAGGGTCGAGATACTGCATGGAGAGGTCTTCCAGCTCCCACTTTATCTTCTGCATACCCAGTCTGTGAGCCAGCGGCGCGTATATCTCCATGGTCTCAAGGGATTTGGAGCGCTGCTTTTCCGGGGACTGGAACATCATAGTCCGCATATTGTGCAGTCTGTCGGCGATCTTTATAAGGATAACGCGGATATCCTTGGCCATAGCCATCAGCATCTTCCGCAGATTTTCCATCTGCTCGTCTTCCTTGCTGGTGTACTGCACTCTTGTCAGCTTGGTAACGCCCTCAACTATGTCTGCCACAGCTACGCCGAACTGGTGGGCAATATCGGTATGGGTGATGTTGGTGTCCTCTATTACGTCGTGCAAAAGCGCGGCTATTACAGAGTCCTCCTCAAGCCCCATGTCCACGCATATTTCAGCGGCAGCCACGCAGTGGGTCACATAGGGGGAGCCGTCCTTTCGCTTCTGACCGGAGTGAGCCATCCTGGCGGTTTCGTATGCGGCGCGTACCCGCCCTGTATCAAAACCCAGCCCGGACTCCTTTATACGCATTTCAAGGGCATCGAACATTTCATCCGGATCCAGAAGCGGGGGAACAGTGTATGTGCACGCGTTCACTGGCTCACCTCCTTGCTTTTTTCAGTGCGCGTATGAGCATGGTGGCGTCAAGGTCCGCCTTGCCGCCTATCTCGGCGATATGTGCCGAATATATTCTTCCGTCCTCACTTTTGAGAAGTCCTGTTTCCAAAAGCACCATCAGGCAGATGCAGAATTTTTCCGCATCCATTCTGGGCGGACGCTGCTTTATTATTTCATCCGCATTGCGGCCTGTGCAAAAGCCCTCTCCAAGACTGCGCCAGACCTTTACAAAATCGGCGCGGCTGGGGCAATATGACGCGGCGGCGTAATAAATGTCGCTGTTGCCCTCAAGTATGGACTGACACATATGGCGGCAGTCGTGGGGGCGCACCGCGCTCAAAAGCAGCTGTACGGAAGAATGACCACGGAAGGTGTTTATCTGCGGGCTGAAAGCCAGATCCACCAGATCCCCCTCGCGGATGCCCAGCTCCTTTGCCGTATGTGAAAAATAGATGCACTCAAAATAATTTGCATCCAGAGATATCTTCATCCGCAGATGCCGCCCGCCGCCTACGGCGTTCAGACTTTCCACCCTCGCGCCTGAAATACACAGCACGGGCTTTGCGTTTCTGTTGCCGTAGGGCTCCAGAAGGTCAAGTGAACGGACATTTTCAAGGCTGAGCAGTGAAGGCTCGCATATAAGAAGGTCACAGCAGACCTCCGGCAGAGCGTCGGGCCTGTTTTCGTGATAGTATTTTTCCAAAGCAGCGCGGAAATCATCCAGCTTATCGCTGCGGATATTCAGCCCCGCCGCCAGTGCGTGACCGCCGAAGCTGATAAGATGCTCAGAACAGGCGGAAAGCGCCTCGTAGAGATTGAAGCCGCCGTGACTGCGGCATGAGCCCTTGCCCACATCGCCGTTTATGCAAATCATCACTGCCGGCAGGGAGTAGTGCTCGGCAAGGCGGGAGGCGGCAATACCGATAACGCCCTGATGCCATTTTTCACTGGCGAGCACTATAGGCGCGGCGGGTCTTTCGCCCTTTGCAATAATATCCTTGGCTTCTTCCCAGATATCCTGCTCAATGCTCTGCCTTTTACGGTTCAGCTCACAAAGCTGGGAGGCCAGAGCCCTGGCGCTCACGCTGTCGGTGGACATGAGAAGCTCCGCTGCGGTAACGGCCTGACCCAGCCTGCCCGCGGCGTTGAGCCGGGGCGCAAGAGAATAGCCTATGGAGGAGGCGGAAAGCTTGTCTGCATCAATGGAGGACTCCTTCAGCATGGCCTCAATGCCCGGACGGGGAGATTTTACAAGCTTTTCAAGCCCCAATTTTACAAGGTAACGGTTTTCGCCCACGAGGGGCATAACATCTGCAACCGTGCCGATAGCCACAAGGTCGGCGTAGCGCTCCAGCATAGAGTCGCTCTCGCCCTCACAGGCGCATACCAGCTTCAGCGCCATACCCACGCCCGCAAGATACGGGTTGGGATAGCTGTCGCCCTGCTGCTTGCAGTCCACTACTGCCACGGCAGCGGGAACGGACTCAAAGTTGCATTCGTGGTGGTCGGTTATAACAAGGTCTACCCCCAGTGAACGGGCATACTCCGTCTCGCTGACCGCAGTGATACCGCAGTCAACTGTGATTATAAGACTGATGCCCTCGGCTTTGAGCGCCTCAATGGCGGCAGTGTTCAGCCCGTAACCCTCTTCGCTCCTGTCGGGAATATAGGGGCGGCAGGATATGCCCTTTGACGCGAGGTAATCGGTGACTATGCAGGTGGCTGTAATACCGTCCACATCGTAGTCGCCGTACACCGCAACCTTTTCGCCCCGGCGGATAGCCTCTTTCACTCTGGCGGCGGCCTTGTCCATGTTCATAATGAGCATGGGGTCGAAGAGGTTTTCCCGTCCGCCTTCTATCATAGCCCTGGCGGCTCTGACATCGTTTATCCCGCGCAGAGCCAGCGCCGCGCACAGAAGCGGCGTGTATCCCGCAGCCAGAAGTTCCTGGGGTATCAGCGGTTTCTCATATGGAATTTTCCATTTTTTTGATTTCATCGCAGAACTCTTCTATGATATTTATAACATATAAAGTATAACAAACTTGTTGACATAATTCAATAGTAATTTACATAATTTCCCACCGCTCAGGAAGTTAATTTTGTTTGGCAACAAGCCCACATAAATTGATGAGATACTAACGGAAAGTGCAGTTTTAGTAATGGAGTCATAACAAGGAGGAGTGTTAGAATTCAGATGCCAAAAACAGAAAAAGGGAGGAATAAAATTGGCTACATTTATACTCGGTATCGTTATTCTCGTAGTCGGTGCCATGCTTTATGGTAAGCTCTGCGAGAAGGTCTTCGGCCCTGATGACCGTCAGACTCCTGCCTACACCAAACAGGACGGTGTAGACTATGTCCCCATGAAGGGCTGGAAGAACGCTCTTATCAACCTGCTGAACATTGCAGGTACCGGCCCCATTTTTGGACCCATTCAGGGCATCCTGTTTGGACCCATCGCATTCATCACCATCCCCATCGGCAACATAATCGGCGGTGCATTCCATGACTACTTCTGCGGCATGATCTGCCTGCGTGACGGTGGTACTCAGATGTCCGACATGATCAAGAACTACACCGGCAAGAAGGTCTACTGGGTTTACAATATCTTTGTCTGCCTGCTTCTCCTGCTCGTTGGCGCAGTCTTCATCTACACCCCCGGCGACATCGCAGCCACTCAGGTCTTTGGCTTTGACGGCAAGGCCACATCCGTTTCCACCTGGGTTATCTACGGCGTGATCTTTGCCTACTACCTGATCGCTACCGTATTCCCCATCGATGCTATCATCGGTCGCATCTACCCCATCTTCGGCGGCATCCTGCTCTTCTCTGCAATCGGCGTTTTCATTGGCCTTTTTGCAAAGGGCTATCCTCTGGTTGACCTCTGGGCAAACGTCTGGGAGTACGAAGGCATCTTCAATTACTCTGAGCACTTTGCCAACGGTCACTTCTTCCCCATCTTCTTTGTCACTGTTGCATGTGGTATCCTCTCCGGCTTCCACTCCACCCAGACCGCAATCATCTCCCGCACCATGAAGAGTGAGCGTCAGGGCCGCAACACCTTCTACAACATGATGGTTCTGGAAGGCTTCATCGCAATGGTTTGGGCCGGCGCAGCAATGGGCGCTATCAACCTTGGTCTCGTTGAGGCTACCGGCGGCGCAACCGCTACTGTCGGTATCGTCTGCAAGGATATGCTTGGCTCTGTCGGCGGCATTATTGCTCTGCTCGGCATCATCGTTCTCCCCATCACCTCCGGCGACACCGCACTGCGCGGCCTGCGTCTGACTGTTGCTGACACCCTCGGCATCAAGCAGGATACCAACGCAAAGCGTCTTGGCCTTTCCACCATCATCTTTGCTCTGGTTGCAGTCATCCTCGTATTCGCAAAGACCAATGCACAGGGCTTCAACATCCTGTGGCGTTACTTTGCATGGTCCAACCAGACCCTGTCTCTGTTCGCATTTGCCTGTATTGCAGTCTGGATGTTCCTCAACGGCAAGGCAAAGTGGGTATGGATGCCTCTGCTCCCCGGCACCTTCTATGCATTCATCACCTTCACATACATCATCAATGCCAAGATCGGTTTCAACGTTCCCTGGACTGCGGCTTACATCATCGGTGGTGCTCTTGCAGCCGTCTACCTCGTTGTTATCATCCTCTTTGGTAAAAAGCGCGCTGCTGCAAAGGCAAACCTCTGAGTGAGAGCGCAAAATAAATAAGACACTTTTCACTCCTTAAGTTTTTGTGCCTGCGGATCAATTTTTGGTCCGCAGGCACATTTTTTTGTTTATTATTCACTTGTTGTAGCCAAGCAGTCCGTACTGCATGTTTTGGGCCTCTGCCCTGTCTGTGAGAATATGCTCCAGCGCTTCCTCCGGTGTGGCGCAAAGCTTGAAAAGCGTCAGGCATCTTTCGCTCATGAAGCCGCGAGCCACGGTGTTTTCAAGCATGGCAAAAAGGGGAAGATAGTAGTTGTCGGTGTTGAGAAGGGCAATGGGCTTTGCGTGCTTGCCCAGCTGCTTCAAGGTGAGTATCTCAAAAAGCTCCTCATAGCTGCCTATGCCGCCGGGCAGGGCGATAAAAGCGTCGCTCCTGTCCTCCATAAGCTGCTTGCGCTCTCTCATGGTGTCGGTGAAGTAAAACTCGCTGCAATTTTTGTCAAGTATGCCCGGCTCATCGAAAAACTTCGGGGCAATGCCAATGAGCTTTCCACCCATTTTGTGTACGCCTCTGGCGCAGGCGCCCATAAGTCCGGTCTGCCCTCCGCCAAATACCACGGCATTGCCGCTTTCGGCGATAAGTCTGCCAAGCTTCTCGGCAGCGTCAAAAAATATGCCATCCAGCCTGTCGGAGGATGCGCCGTATATGCAGATGTTCATAATGTTGCTCCGTTTCTTTTTTTACGATTATATTAAGCTTTTAGCTTCGCGTCAATCACGTCTTGACCGAATTGGACGAATATAATAAAATGAATTGGTTCAAAAGCCTTAGTCCGACGGGAGTTGAACACGCACCGCATTTCGGCGGCCTTGTCCGGCGCATTTGGATTTATCGTCCTTGACAAATTTTGAGCTGTACGCCTGCGGCATATACTTGAAAATATGCGCTCTGGCTTTGCATCTTTTTCTTGAAATACACAAAGTATTACTGCGAAAAAGAAGCTTCGCCATAACTCATATTTTCTTCGTATCTGCTCTTGCCGCACAACTCAGAATTTGTCGACTTACGTCAGTAAGCCTGCGTCCTCTGCATCCAAAATCATCCGAACAATTCACGCCGAAATGTGCAAAGCAGTTTTTCCGGTGCGGATTTTCGGCCAGACGAGGCATTGACCGCAGGGAATACTTGACGTATTTGCAAG
>JAFTXM010000003.1 GCA_017465025.1 Oscillospiraceae bacterium | reverse complement strand
TGGGAAAGTTATGAGTGAGTCCGCATGGAAATCCCTTTGGGATAGCTATATGGGTGTTCTCAATATCAAGTATGGTACGCGTACTCCCGCTGATTTGGAAAAAATGAAGAAGCCGGGTCGGCACAAATTTGATATGACGATCCCGAGTTTTACACTTCATTGGCTCCGTCACACTTTTTGTACATTGCTGTACCTCGCTGGAGTTGATGTGGCGCAGGCCTGCGCACAAATGGGGCACGCGGACATTTCCACGACCCTTAAAATTTACACGCATCTTGACGCCATCCACAAAAGGAAATCAGTTGAAAAACTGGATGCATATCTCGATGGGAAGTAATTTTGACTTGCATCTGACTTGCATTTGAACCGAAAATCACCTGTTTTTCCCGTAAACTTTAGCCTGAGGAATATACTCGAAAAAACAAAAGAACTCCCGTATCCCTTGCAGTGCAAGAGATACGGGAGTTCTTTTGTTGGAGCGGATAACGGGAGTCGAACCCGCCTATGCAGCTTGGGAAACAAACTGCCGTATTTTAACCATTATCCGCAAATCCTAAAAAAGTCCAGCATTTTCAATACTTTCAAAGTTTTTAGAGGTTGCTGCGCTTCGAGAATTTTCAAGAATTTTTGAGCGCTTTCCAGAAATATAGCGTAACAATAGCGTGACTTTTCGTTGACAGAAGCACATCTATATCATACAATTAAGGCAAGCAAAGGAGTGATGATATGGAGCGTAGAAAAAAGGGCAGCGGCCAGATTACCTATGTGCCGGATCGCAAGTCCCCTTGGCGGGAATCTGTGGTTGACAGCCAAGGCAAGCAGAAGTCACGTTTTTTCAAAACCGAAAAAGAGGCAAAGGCCTTCCTGCGTGAAGTCAACGCCGATGCAAATAAACTGAAATCCCTCGTAGAAACAGGCGTTACCTTTGACGCCTTTTCGCAGGTGTTCCTTGATGAGAAAAAGAAAAGCAATATGAAAGTAACTGCATACAAAACGCTGGAGGGACAGGTAGAGCGTGCAGTCTCTTATCTTGGAAAAGTGAAACTGGGCGACATTGACAGCGACCTTGTCCAGCAAATGATCTTCTCACTGGCAGAGCAGGGATATTCCGAAAGCGTAATGACAAAGGCCAAGATCGCCGTTGGCAGCGTATTGAAAATGGCTGCGGCCAAGCACTATATTGACACTGTTCCAGTGTTTAATATTACAATACCCCGGGCAAAAAAGCAAGATGATGACCGTTTGGCGAAAAAGAACTGGATGCGAGACGATGAAATGGCCTTGTATGAAGCCGAGTGTCGGCGCACCTATGTTCCGCAGAAGTACACCAAATATGCCGGAGAAACGTTGATGGTACATCCGGCGGGATACAAACTGCTGTTCATCCTCCATACAGGATTGCGGCTTGGCGAGGCTCTGGCTCTGACATGGAGCGATTATGACGATTACAGCAAAACACTGATGATCTACAAAAACACGGTCTATGTGGATGGCGAGAAAGTTACTCAAACGCCTAAAACGGATTCCGGCGAACGGCTTATCATCCTAAACCGTCAGGCTGTCAACGATTTAGAAATGCTGCGCAAGCAATTTGACGAGCAGACAAAGCTGATCGAGCAGCGGAAAGCAGAGGAACTGCGGCAAGCAGAGTTAAAATACTTCGGCCCGGAACAAAAATCCGCCAAGCTGCGGATCAAGGAAAAATATGCCGAAATCGAGCGGGAGCATAAATATATCTGCGGGTCATCTACTTTCCCCTTTGGCAGCAGCGGCCATTCCAGCACCTTACAGACACACAGAAAGATTTGCAAGGCTATTGGCCTTTCTCATACGGTCACGGTGCATGGCCTCCGACATACCTATGTGACTCACTATTATTTGCACCACAAGAATGATCCGGATTTTGACCTTGCCACATTCAGCAAGAGCATCGGCCATTCCAGCATCAGAACGACGATGGAAATTTACGCCCATTTGGATATGACACAAAACCGCTACATTCCAAGGGCTATGGAAGATTTGAAAGATTTTTAATCGCCAAGGGCGGCATACCATCCTTGAAATTACCAGACTTTGGTGCAGGAAAACTCGAATTCACACCATAATTACGCCATGGAAAAATGCATAACAGAGTTAACAAAACGCTGCTGCGAAACGTGAAGTGACCCCAAAAAGTTAGACAAATATTTCTAACTCAAATTGTTTAAGCAGCCAAGAGGGCTTGCTGTCTGTGTAATGCAGGCGGCAAGCCCTTTAATCTTGCCTTAATACGCCTGTTGTTATAGTAATCAATGTATTCAATCAGTTCTGCTTTGAAGTGGTCCAAGGATTCAAACTCTTGCAGATAGAGCAACTCACTCTTGAGATGTCCGAAGAAATTCTCCATCACGGAGTTGTCATAGCAGTTTCCCTTGCGGCTCATGCTCTGCTGTATGCCTTTTGCTTTCAACATTTGGACATATTGCTTGTGTCGGTAATGCCAGCCTTGGTCAGAGTGGAGCAGTAGATTTGTGTTGTCAGGGATCATTGTAAATGCCTGTTCCAGCATAGTTGTTACCATCAACAGATTGGGACTATCAGATATCGTGTATGTCACAATGTCACCGCTGTACAAGTCAAGAATTGGAGAGAGATACAGTTTTTGGCCGAACAGACGAAACTCAGTAACATCGGTAACCCACTTCTGGTTTGGTTTTTCAGCCCGGAACTCACGGTTCAAATCATTGTCAGCAACTGTGCCTTTTTCTCCTTTGTAGGAACGATATTTCTTCATTCGAACACGGCAAATCAAGCCCAATTCCTTCATCAATCGTTGTACAGTCTTATGATTTATATGGATTTTGCGGTTATGAAGCTCATCTGTGATGCGACGGTAACCATATCTGCCCCTGTTTTCGTGGTAGATTGAAGTAATCTCTGCCTTAGCATGGGCATACTTATCCCCGTTATCCTGCCGTTTGTTATGATAGTAGTATGTAGATCGAGGTAGTTGAGCGATTTCCAGCAGGATAGCCAGATCATATTCTTGCCTCAGTTCATGGATCACCTTTGCTTTTTGCTCTGGTGTCGCTCGTCTTCCAAAACCAAGGCTTGCAATTTTTTTAGGTATGCATTCTCCGCTCTCAGTCGTTGAACCTCTTTCAGCAGATCCGCCTCAACATCCTTTGGAAACTGCTGCGGACGCCCTTTGCTGCTGCGCCCGCGGCGCTCAATGTACAATCCCTCTGGACCTTCCATGAGATAAATGCGCTCCCAAGATGCTACCCTTGTATCGCAGGATACTTCGAATTGACGAGCCGCCTCTTTGTAGCTGAGTCTTTCGCGCATCATGGTCTCTACGACCAGTTGTTTGAACTCGCCGGTGTATCGTTTATTTGGCACTCCTTTCGGCATAAGAAAACACCCCATTTCTTAGTACAAGTATTTTACCATACTTGTCTAACAAATGGGGTGCAGTTCAGTCACGTGACTCGCGGCTGTTTTTTCTTTTTTGGTTCTGAAAGTTTTGGATACATGGCCTCAAACAGGGCCTTCAGAACGCCCCCCTCATAAGATGCCTCCATCAAGTCATTTTTTCATCATATCGCAGAAAAAAGAGAGAAAGTAAGAAAAAGTTTGATGCGGAAAGAATCCGACAAAAAGTGAATGGTAAGCCCCGTATAATGGAGAAAAACGCCCAGTGAGGCATACAAAAGGGGAATGAACATGGAGATTCAGGAAAAAACGGCGGACCGGAATCTGCTGCTGGCCTTTTCCGGAGAGCTGGACCATCACGGTGCCCGGGACGCCCTGCGGCGGATCGAACTGGCCATCGACGCGGCCCTGCCGCGAAAGCTGGTGCTGGACTTGGCGGGCGTCACCTTTATGGACAGCTCCGGCATCGCGCTGATCTTACGGTCCCAGCAGCGGATGCAGCTGCTGGAGGGCAGTCTGCTGGTATGCAACGTGCCGCCCCAGGCCCGGCGGGTTCTGGACGCGGCCGGCATCAGCCGACTGGTGACGATTCGATAAAGGAGGTTATACATAATGAGGACCAAGTCATCCAATGATTTCACACTGGAATTTCCCAGCCGCAGCAGCAACGAGGCCTTTGCCAGAGTTGCTGTAGCCTGCTTCGCTGCCCAGATGGACCCGACGCTCAACGAACTGGAGGATATCAAAACGGCAGTCAGTGAGGCGGTGACTAACGCGATCGTCCACGCCTACCCGGATACCATCGGCAAGGTGACCCTGCGGGGACGCGTTTGCCCAGACAATGTGCTGGAGATCACGGTGAAGGACCACGGTCGGGGCATCCCGGATGTGGACCAGGCCCGGCAGCCCCTGTTTACCACCGGCGGCGAGGAGCGCAGCGGCATGGGCTTCACCATCATGGAGAGCTTTATGGATCGACTCACAGTCAAATCCACTGCAGGACGGGGAACCACTGTGACTATGCGCAAGCGGCTGGCGCCCCGGGTAAAGGCGGCAAAATGAGCGCTGCGCTGGAATTGCTGCGGGCGGCCCAAGCTGGGGACCGGGAGGCCTGTGAGCGGGCGGTTCTGGAAAACAACGGCCTGATCTGGAGCGTGGTGCGGCGATATTACGGCCGGGGCGTGGAATCGGACGACCTCTATCAGCTGGGGTGTCTTGGATTTTTGAAGGCGGTCCAAGGCTTCGACTTCTCCTACGGCACCTGCTTCTCCACATACGCGGTCCCCAAAATCGCTGGAGAGATACGCCGGTTTTTACGAGATGACGGAACGGTAAAAGTCGGTCGTACCATACGGGAGCAAGCACAGACACTTTACACAATTCGGGAGCGTCTGCGGCACCAGCTGGGCCGGGAACCGGCACTCAGTGAGCTGTCGGAGGCCTCTGGCATCACGCCGGAGGAGATCGCCCGCATTGATCTTGCTACAGACCGGCCGGAGTCTCTGCAGCAGGAGACGGGGGATGGATTGACCCTGGAGGGGATGCTGGGCACCGAGGCGCCGGAGGAAGGGCTGGTGGAGCGCATTGCTCTGCGGGAGGCCATCGACCAGCTGCCGGAGCGGGAACAGATGACCATCCTGCTGCGGTATTTCAAGGGGCTGACCCAGCAGCAGACGGCCCGGATTCTGCAGGTGTCTCAGGTGCAGGTATCCCGTCTGGAGCGCCGGGGATTACAGCGGCTGCGGGAGAGTTTTGAGCTATGAAGTGCTCCGGACCCTGAAACTCCGTCATGGTGCCCCAGTAGCGTTTGGGCATATTGGTCATCCGGCAGCGGGGATTTTCCCGCTCCTTGATGGC
>JAFTXM010000020.1 GCA_017465025.1 Oscillospiraceae bacterium | reverse complement strand
CCCTTTCACAGCTTTCGCACATGGGAAAACACCCCATGCTGGTCAGGGGCCTGTCATAGGGTACGTCTTTTATAATAGTAAAGCGGGGGCCGCAGTTGGTGCAGTTTATAAAGGGATAGCGGTACCGCCGGTCGGCGGGCTCATTGAGTTCTCTCAGGCAGTCAGGGCATATGGCCACGTCCGGAGAAATAAGGGTTGCGCGCTTTTCCTCCCGGAGGCTGCGGCGTATCTCAAAGCCTTCAAAGCCCAGAAGCTCCCGGCTGTATTCCTCCTCCACGCTTTCTATCAGCGCAAGGGGAGGCGGGCTGTGGCGCAGTGCCTTTACAAAGCCCTCAAGGTCGCTCCTCTCGCCTTCCAGCTCCAGCTCCACGCCGGAGGAGGAGTTGCGGATGTAGCCACGCAGGGAGAAGTCCCCGGTCATGCGGTGCACCCAGGGGCGGAAGCCCACACCCTGTACTATACCCTTGATTTTCAGCCGAAGTCTCTCCAAAGGGCACACTTCTCCACTTTCGTTAATTTCCAGACAACATTATAAGCTTATACAAGTCAAGTTGCAAGGGCTTTTTGACTTTTGCTGCTGATTATACCCATAATAAAGCACTTTATTGTACCACTACTACCGCCCGATATCAAGCAAATCGGGCAAATCTGCTGTTAAAAAATGCCGCACGTTTGATTTTTCAGCAATATTGCACAAAGTTTTTGTGTGCTCCTTCTGTTGCCGCAAAAAAGGAAACCGGCGGCCAGAAGGCCGCCGGTTTGGAGAATGCTCTTTATTTAAGGATTGTGTGTAAGTCAGTTCTTTTTCTTTGCACCGATGAAGGCGTAAGCATAGCCCAGCACCAGAATAACGGCGGCCACTATGTAGCAGACCATGGAGACGGTGGAAGCGTTGCTGCCGTCCACGTTGGTGATGAAGGAGATCATCTGACCGGCCAGAACGAAGGCCATGATGATGGGGGCAACGACGGTGATGCAGATGCGGTAGTAGGTAGCAAAGAAGCCGGGCTTGTTGCCGTTGACTTCATCAAGCACATAACCGGGCTTGAGCTCGATTGCGACCATAACAGCCATGAGCATTGCGCCAAGAGGCATTGCCAGACCTTCAGACCAGAAGTCCATGAAGTCAAGCCAGCAATCCATGAACACGGGGCTGGTCATAACGTCTCTGTTCAGCAGAGCCGCAGGCTCGATGCCGTTGGAGCCAAGGCCGCAGTATGCAACCAGCAGAGCCTCGATAGTGATGGCGACACCGACCCAGAGGGTGACCTTGGTGCGGTCGACCTTCTTGCCCTTGTCGGCTGCGTTGTCCAGCACGAGAGTTGCAATAACTTCCATCAGGGAGATAGCGGAGGTGATGGCGGCGATGGTTACCAGCAGGTAGAAGATGATGCCGAAGATGGGGCCGGCAGCGCCCATGTTGGAGAACACGTCCTGAAGGGTGATGAACAGGAGCTTGGGTCCGCCGAGAACCATGGAGCCGTTCTCAATGCCGGCGGCCATTGAGTTGGCAACGGCGGCGGGGATAACAGCCAGACCGGCCATCAGGGCGATGACGGTATCGGAAACAACGATGATAAGGGAGTTCTTGGTCAGGCTCTCCTGCTTGCTCAGGTAGGAGCCGTAGGTGACCATGGCGCCCATTGCCAGGGACAGGGAGAAGAACATCTGGCCGCCGGCAGAGCCGAGGACATTGATGAACTTGGGGGCCTCTGCAATGAAGCCTGCCTCAACGGCATAGCCGGGGATAAACATGAACTTGAGGCCTTCCACTGCGCCGGGCAGGGACAGGGAGCGGATAATGACGATGACGAGCATGACGAACAGGGCGGGCATACCGACCTTGTTGAACTTCTCGATACCGCCGGAGACGCCGCCCTTGACGATCATGATGCAGATGACCATGAAGATAAGGGTGAAGGCAAAGCAGCCCCAGGGGTTGGTGAGCATTGCGCCGAAGGTGGAGGCACCGGAGATGGACTCACCGAAGATGCCGGAGAGACCGAAGCTCAGCTCAGCCAGATTCAGGGACATGTACTGCAGGCAGTAGCCGCCCAGAACGGAGTAGAAGCTCATGATGAGGAAGGGAGCCAGAACACCCAGCCAGCCCAGCCATGCAAACTTCTTGGAAGCCTGCTTGTAAGCGCCCACAACGCCGCGGCCGGTCTTACGGCCCAGCGCAAGCTCGGACACCATGATGGGCATACCTACGAAGATAGCCAGTGCGAGATAAATCATCAGGAAGGTAAAGCCGCCGCCCTGACCCATCTTGTTGGGGAAGCCCCAGATGTTGCCCAGGCCGACCGCGGAACCTATAGCAGCCAGCAGAAAGCCGATATTACTGGCCCATGAACCACGATTGTTTTCCATTTTCATACCTCTCTTCACAAAAATTTTTCGGAATTTTGCTTTTACAAAAAACAGATATTAAGAAGATGTTAAGAATTATAGCATTGGACTTGAAAAATGTATATCTCTACATTATTATGCTTGTAATGAGAAATTCTAATGGATAGTTTGCATTTATAACAAAGCAAAATAATTAACAAAAAACAGGTACAAAATATGGACACCAAGAAAACAAGGGCGCTGCTTACAGCGCTGGAAAAGGGCAGCCTGACCGCCGCCGCGGAGGAGCTGGGCTATACCCAGTCGGGTCTGACCCATATGATGAATTCCCTTGAGGATGAGCTGGGGCTCAAGCTGCTTGTGCGCAGCACGGGCGGCGTGCGTCTCTCCCCTGCCGGGCAGGAGCTTCTTCCAAGGCTCCGCGCGCTGGACGAGAGCGCCCATGAGCTGGAAAGAGCGGTGGAAAAGCTCTGCAAGATGAGTCATTACAGTCTCAATCTGGGCACCTATTCCAGTATAGCCCGCCAGTGGATGCCCTCCATCCTCTCCGACATGCGCCATCTGCTTCCCCAGCTGGATGTGTCCATCTCCGTTACCGACGCGTCGGAGATTTACAGTTCCGTGCGTGCAGGCAAGCTGGACTGTGCCATTGTCAGCCATCAGCCCGCCCTCTGTCAGGGTCTGAGCTTTGTCCCGCTCAGATATGACCGCATGGTCGCCGTTCTGCCCAATGATTACGTGGCCGCCGAGGGCAGCTTCCCTGTGGAAAAGTTCGAGGGTGAGCGTTTTCTCGTCCCCGCCGACGGTTTTGAGCTTGACATCATGCCCAGCCTTTCCGTCAAAGGCCGCCGGGTAAGCCCCATCGTGCGCTACACCAACCTTGACGACGCGGCCACGGCCTCCATGGTGGCTCACGGTCTGGGCTTGAGCATCATGTCCGAGCTTGTTATGGACGGCATCAACGAAAGCGTGCAGATACGCCAGCTTGAGCCGCCGGTCAGCCGCTCCCTCGGCATCATTGTCAGCGAAAACCGTCTTTCCGACAGGAACATAAAGCTCCTTATAAAGTGTGCCCAGCGGGCAATTGAGCAAAAATACGCCCAGCGATAAAATCCCCCGCTTGACAATGAAAGTTTTCACCCTCTCCGTATCAAATAGCGGAGAGGGTGTTTCTGTTGGTCTGAATTCCCCTCACCTTCCCGCGCCGGAGCCGATGAGACGCCATATGCGACCGAACAGGCAAAAATCCTCCTCTCATGCTTTTGATATGCTATCATGCTGCCCATAGGAAAACGAAAGGAAGGACAATCATGCAGGCGATCAGCACACAAGGCCTTGTCAAAAGATATGATGATATCTGCGCTGTGGACGGGCTTGATCTGGACATACACAAGGGGGAGCTTTTTTCCCTGCTGGGTGTGAACGGCGCGGGAAAGACCACGCTTATCAAAATGCTCTCCTGTCTTACAAAGCCCACGGCGGGGGATGCCCTTGTGGGCGGCTTCAGCATTACAGCCGAGCCTGAAAAGGTTAAGGGGCTTATCGCCGTATCCCCCCAGGAGACCGCCGTCGCCCCCAATCTGAGCGTGAAGGAAAATCTTGAGCTTATGTGCGGCATCCACGGCTTTTCCAAAGAAAAAACAAGAGGGAAGCTCCGCGCTCTGTGCGGGCAGTTTTCCTTGGACGCGGTTCTGGAGAGAAAGGCCGGGAAGCTCTCCGGCGGCTGGCAGCGGCGGCTGAGCATCGCCATGGCACTCATCGGAGAGCCGGAAATTCTTTTTCTGGATGAACCCACCCTCGGTCTGGACGTGATAGCAAGGCACGAGCTCTGGGATATTATAGTTTCCTTGAAGGGCAGGGCAACGATCATACTGACCACCCATTACATGGAGGAGGCCGAGGCGCTCTCCGACCGTATCGGGATCATGAAAAACGGCCGCCTTCTCGCCCTCGGTACCGCACGGGAGCTTATGCACCGGGCCGGAACGGAAAATTTTGAAGCGGCCTTTGTTTCCATCGTCAGGGAGGATATGAAATGAAAATGCTTTCTTTCGCCGGAAGATGCGCAAAGGAGATACTGCGCGACGGGATCAATCTGGCCTTCGGGCTTGGTTTCCCTCTGGTTTTGCTGCTGCTTCTCAGTGCGATACAGGCAAATGTCCCCGTCAGTCTCTTTGAGATCGACACCCTCACCCCCGGTATATCCGTGTTCGGCCTCTCCTTTATGACGCTCTTTTCCGCGACGCTTGTGGCCAAAGACAGGGAAAGCGCCTTTTTGCAGCGCCTGTACACCACGCCCCTTCGGGCACGGGACTTTATTGCCGGCTACATACTCCCTCTCCTGCCCATCGCCCTCGCCCAGTGCCTTGTATGCTATCTTTTCGCCATTCCTCTGGGGTTGACTGTCAGGGCGGAGATATTTTATGCTATAATCGGGATAGTTCCCATGGCGCTTTTCAACATCGCGCTGGGGCTTCTCTGCGGCAGTGTTCTGGGTGTCAGGCAGGTGGGCGGGGTCTGCGGCGCGCTGCTTACCAATCTGTCCGCATGGCTGTCCGGCGTGTGGTTTGACCTGAGGCTTGTGGGAGGGCTCTTTGAAAAAATTGCCTTGGCGCTCCCCTTCGCCCATGCGGTTGAACTGGAAAAAGCCCTGCTCCAAGGGGATTTTGCCTCTGCAGCGGAACATATCCTGCCCGTACTGCTGTACGCTCTTTTTGCGGCGGCTGCGGCAGTATTCTGCTTCCTGCGGCAAATGAAAAAACAATAAGGATATGAGGCCATGAAATACAAACTCATAATCGACAAAGAGGCGGAAGAAGAGATCGTCGCCACCGTTCACGCCCCTTCCGCCCTGACACAGCAGATAGAGGATCTTGTCCGCGCCCATTCCGGCAAGGACTGGATAATGGGATATGGGGATGAGGAGATGAGAAAACTGTCCTTTCAGGAAATAGAGTGCATCACCATTATTGAGCGCAAGGTCATCGCCATCGATAAGGACGGCACACGCTACCGTATTCAGGAAAGGCTGCGCGATCTTGAGACCGTTCTCCCTTCCTACTATATACGCATCAACAAATCCACCCTTGCCAACGAACACCGCATTGCCCGCTTCAAGGCAGCTTTCAGCGGTGCCGTGGACGCCGTATTCCGCTGCGGCTACCGGGAGTATGTGTCCCGCCGCTGCTTTGCGGAGATCAGAAGGAGGTATGAAAGCCTGTGAAAAAGATCATAGCTGAATTTTTCCGCCGGGGCCTTGTGGCCTGCGGCCTTGGCCCTCTGGTTCTGGCTGCGCTGTATCTTGTTTTGCAGCAGCTGGGTCAGGTACAGACCCTGACAGTCAATGAGGTCTGCATCGGGATAGTGTCATTGTCTCTCCTTGCCTTCATCGCCGGCGGCATGAACGTGATCTACCAGACGAAGCGCCTTCCCCTTATGGCCGCGGTCCTTATACACGGCAGCGTTCTGTATATCTGCTATCTGGCTACCTATCTTGTCAACGACTGGCTTCGGCAGGGCACGGGGCCGATCCTGATCTTCAGCCTGATTTTCATTATCGGCTATCTTGCCATATGGGTCGTCATTTATTCCATAACTCTGAGAAATACAAAAAAACTCAACAAAATGCTCAGCGAAACACGGCAGGATCCGTAATGCCGCTCAAGGCAGGCCGCAGAAACAGACAGAACAGAAAAAGCCCTCTCCCCGACCCATGGAATCGGGAGAGGGCCCAGCGTGTCAAAAAAGTACGTACATAATCCATGCCTCCCTCTGATGAGGGAGGTGGGTTTCGCGAAGCGAAATCCGGAGGGAGAGAATGTGCCAATAGTTT
>JAFTXM010000002.1 GCA_017465025.1 Oscillospiraceae bacterium | reverse complement strand
TGCACAGGCCGGTGACCTCGTTCTGGGGCTTGCCGTCCAGTAAGGCCTGAATGTTGGCCTCTGTAATGTCCAGAATTTTCTGGCGGCTTTCCTTGGGCAGCCAGCTTATGTGGGGCGTGATGAGGCAGCGGGGAGCTTTCAGGAGAGGGTTATCCCATACATCAGGCTCACCCTCGATAACATCCAGCCCGGCGGCATACACCTTACCGGAGTGGAGAGCATCCGCCAGTGCCGCAGAGTCTATCAGCGGGCCGCGGCCGTTATTGATGATAACGACCCCGTCCTTCATCTTTGCGATGCTCTCTTTATTGATGATGTGCTTTGTTGCTTCGGTTAGAGGTGTATGCAGGGAGATAACATCACTTCTTTCAAGAAGCTCCTCAAGGCTCACATACTCGGCTATGGCCTCGCCCTCAGCGCAGCGGGAGCGGTTGTAGGCCAGCACCTTCATACCCAGAGCTCTGGCAATGGTTCCCACAGAACGGCCAATGTTGCCAAAGCCGATGACACCCATGGTTTTGCCCGCAAGCTCGATGAGCTTATGCTCACCGGCACAGTGATCCCATATCTCAAACCATTTGCCATCGTGTACCGCGTCAGAGTAGAAAGCAGCATTGCCGCATATTTCCAGCAGCAGAGAGATGGCGTACTGGGAGACAGAGTGTGTGCCGTAATTTGGTACGTTGCAGAGAGGCACGCCGTTTTTGCGGCTGCCCTCCACATCGGCGGCATCATAGCCTGTGGCCATGACGCAGATGAGCTTTATATTGGGGCAGGCATCGGTTAAGCCGGGGGGCAGGTCAGGCCCGTCACCGATGACAATATCCGCATCGGCTACACGGCGCACAACTTCCTCCACACTGTGGGTGTGGCTGTTGAACACGGTAAGCTCGCCGAATTTTTCAAACTGTTTATAGCTCAGATCGCCAAGATTGACGATGCTGCCATCTACTACGCAAAGCTTCATTTAGTTATCTCCTTATTTATTGAGAAGTGCGGCTGCGGCAGAGCCGGGAAGAGTGGTGTCCCTGCCGACCTTTATCTCGGCGTAGCGATGAAGCTTGCCTGCGGCGTACTCTTCAAGGAAGCCGAGGAACATGGGTCTGAAATGGGTGCTCTTGTCCACAAGAGAGCCCTCGGCGCACACGCACATGGGCTTATCCTTTTCGGTACCCGCTCCGGTCAGCAGCATTATGGCGGCAATATTGGCGCAGGTGCATCTGGCAGCGCGCTCAAAGAGGGCAAGGCTTATCTCCTTGACAAACTCGCCGTCCTCTTCATTGTCGGCAGCCAGCTCCAGCTTTTCCCCGCAGCTCCATGCGTCGATGTAGGATGCGTCTATCTTGCCGAGGGCGCGGACCTTGCTGCAGCTGCCCTCGGACCGAAGCCCCTCGTCAGCGGCGGCACAGAGGCTCAGTCTGCCAAGTTCGCCTAAGTAAGCGCCGGCGATGAGCTTTTCCATTATCTTCTCGCCGGGGTTATTGCTCTCTCTGTCCAGTATCACATCAAAGTCGCCCTGAGGCACGCCGTCAAAGAGGCCGGACTCGAGATTTATAAGTATGCTCTTATCCTCGTCTCTATTGAGCTTGGTGATGCGCTTATAGGGCAGGGTGCAGCAGGTATTGGCGCCTGTGCCGCTTATCTGACCGGCAAAACCGCTGTAGCCGCTCTTGTCGATAAGGGAGGCTGCACCCAGAAGGGCGGCAACGGTATCGTTGAGTATGTACACCCGCTTGCCGGAAATGCCGCGGCGCTCAAGCTCGGCCTCAAGAGATGCGCCCACCAGCTTGCCGGAGGAACCGGTGATGACCACTTCCTTGTCGATACGCTTTACAAGGCCGTCTATTTCCGGGGTAATATCCGCATTGTAGGAAAAGCAGAAGGATATCTTGTCCGCCTCGCAGAGCAGGGGCTGGATGTTATCAGCCACGAAAGCAATAAACTCCTCCCATGTGGCGGGCTTTTCTATGCCGGGCATACGCTGGCGGCTGACCTTCTCAACGCACCACTCAGTGCCGGTGAAGCTGGCAAGACCGCAGCGAAAATTTGTGCCGCCGGCATCAATGACAACCACCTTTTCACCGGTGGGGATCTCACCCTCGCCGCTTATGTAGGTAGGGATCATGGGCAGGGAGCTTTTCTCCCCTGCAAGACCCTTTTCCATATCCTTTACCATCCGCTCCGCCAATACAACAGGGTCGGACAGTTCAGGTGCCATACCGTGTCTCTTGATAAATTCCTTTGCCTTGATACTGCTCATTGCTCTTCCTCCAAAATGAAACCGGCGGAAACGCCGGTTTCAGATATTTATTTTTATTTTTCTTCCTTAGCTGCACTTTCGATAACACCGGCGGCAAGACCGGCAAGGCCCTGTATCTCGCTGGGTATGATTATCTTGGTTGACTGGCCGTTGGCGGCGGCGGCGAAGGACTCAAGAGCCTTCAGCTTTATCACCGCATCGCTGGGGCAGGCTTCGTTTATAAGCTTTATGCCCTCGGCGGTGGCCTGCTGCACCTTCAGTATGGCCTCGGCCTGACCTTCGGCCTCAAGTATCTGCTGCTGCTTCTTTGCATCGGCGCGCACAATGGCGGATTCCTTCTCGCCCTCGGCCTCAAGTATGGCGGCGCGCTTTTCACCCTCGGCGCGGAGGATGGCTTCACGGCGTTCGCGCTCGGCCTTCATCTGCTTTTCCATGTCGCTCTGTATCTCTTTGGGGGGCAGGATGTTCTTAAGCTCAACACGGTTGACCTTGATGCCCCAGGGGTCGGTCGCCTCGTCCAGAATGGAGCGCATCTTGGAGTTTATATGGTCGCGGCTGGTAAGGCACTGGTCCAGCTCCAGATCGCCGATGATGTTACGGAGCGTTGTGGTGGAGAGGTTTTCTATTGCCAGCATAGGCTGCTCTATGCCGTAGGTATAAAGTCTCGGGTCGGTTATCTGGAAGTACACCACCGTGTCTATCTGCATGGTGACATTGTCCTTGGTGATGACCGGCTGGGGCGGGAAGTCCGCCACCTGCTCCTTGAGGGAAACTATCTTAGCAACCCGCTCAATAAAGGGTACTTTCAGATGTATACCCACATTCCATGTGGTTTTATAGGCGCCTAGACGCTCGATAACATAGGCCTTGGCCTGCTGCACGATGCGGATATTCCGCACGATTATCAAAATTGCAACAACTACAAGAATGACAACAATCTGTGCCATAAATCTTCCTCCTTCAAAAAATCACTTCACTATAAGCTTTACGCCCTCAATGGCCACCGCCGTGACCACATCCCCCGCCGCAAACTTTATCTCGTCCTTTTCGCTGCGGGCTGTCCATTCCATGCCGCCTGCCTTAACACGGCCGATGGCGCGGATATTGTCGATATCTTCAATCACAAGACATTCCCTGCCGATGACAGCATCGGCATTGGTGGGCTGAACCCTGGCGTTGACATACCTTTTCACCAGCGGGCGGGTGAACCACAGCGCAGCCACGGACACCACGAAAAACCACACAAGCTGAAGCCATATGGGAGCATTCAAAGCCGCCGCCAGCACAGCCGCCAGCGCACCTATGGCAAACCACAGGGATACCAGCCCCGGCACCAGCGCTTCTATCACCAGAAACGCCACCATCGCCACGAGCCAGACCATCGCCATATTCACCGGAATACCAAGAACAAAGGCCATAGTGAGCCACCTCCATTCATATTGTTTCATTTTTCTCTGATTATATAATGTCACCCCCTTTTACGCAAGTGGTATTTACTTCTGAGATTTCACATTTTATTCATTCGCTTTAGTGCATTAGCTCTTTACATTTCGAGTGAAAAGTTGTATCATATTGTTTAAAGCGCGAAAGACAAATTTCGGCGCAGGCACTATAACGGTACGCCGATCACCGCAAAGCCAGGCAATCGCGTCCCCTCCGGCAGAGTGGGCGCGGTCAGGAGTAAGGTATGAACAAATTACCAAAGAAACCACGCAACGAAAATCTCTACAGGGCCATCCTCAGTCTCAACAATGTTGAGGAGTGCATGAAATTTTTTGACGACCTTTGCACCGTGTCCGAGCTTCTGGCTATGGAACAGCGCTATCAGGTGGCCTCCTGTCTGGACAGCGGCATGATCTATAACGAAATTCTGGCCGAAACCGGCGCATCCAGCGCCACCATCAGCCGTGTCAACCGCTCCCTCCAGTACGGCAACGGCGGCTACGCCATCGTTTTCGAGCGCACCAAGGGAGACAAGGCGTGAGCTGCTACGGCCCTTTGGCTCAATGGTATGACCAGCTGACGGGGGATGTACCCTACGGTGAGTTTGCGGATTTTTATGAAAGGGAATTTGCAAAATGCAGGGGAGATTTCCATCTCATCCTCGACCTTTGCTGCGGCACAGGCACACTCACCCGCATGATGGCTCAGCGGGGCTACGAGATGATAGGGGTGGATGCCTCTGTGGAGATGCTGATGCAGGCAGGGGAAAAGTCCCAGGGGCTTGATACGCCGCCCCTCTATCTCTGTCAGGACGCAAGCGAGCTGGACCTGTACGGCACTGTGGACGCTGCCTACTGCTCACTGGACGGCATGAACTACATTCCGCCGGAGGATATGCCCCAGCTTATGAGAAAGCTCAGGCTCTTTATCCGTCCGGGCGGGCTTTTTATCTTTGATCTTCGCTCGCCGGACTGGCTTCGTTCCATGGACGGGCAGATATACGTGGACGAGCAGGAGGATGTGCTGTGCCTGTGGCGGGCTGACCTTGTGGAGGGAGAAGGCCTTATCGTATACGGCATGGATATTTTTTCCGAAGAGGGCGGGCTCTGGCGCCGTGAGCGGGAGGAGCACGAGGAATTTATCCACCAATTTGATTTTTTGAAAGCCGCTATGGAAAAAGAGGGCTTCCGGGACATAAAGCTCTGTCCCGACGGGCCTCAGACCGGGCTTGGGCGGCAATTTATCACTGCTATCAGAGGCGAATGAAAATGGACAAGATAATAAGAGCTC
Organism: Oscillospiraceae bacterium; assembly: GCA_017465025.1. Classification (GTDB taxonomy): domain Bacteria; phylum Bacillota; class Clostridia; order Oscillospirales; family Oscillospiraceae; genus Limivicinus. The sequence continues at coordinate 1,069 of JAFTXM010000002.1, read as the reverse complement.
TGGCCGGAGACGGCAACATAAAGATGTCGGTCATCACCGCAAAGGACACGGTGGAGAGAGCGCGGCAGATACACTCCCTCTCCCCCACGGCTTCCGCTGCACTGGGGCGCACATTGTGTGCCGCCTCTCTCATGGGCGAAATGATGAAGGAAGATGACGGCAGCCTCACCATCCGCGTCAACGGCGGCGGGCCTATCGGCAGCGTGGTGGCCGTGTCGGACAGCTCCGGCAATGTACGCGGCTATGTGGAAAATCCGGGGCTTGAGCTGCCTTTGCGAACAGACGGCAAGCTGGATGTGGGCGGCGCGGTGGGTCGGGAAGGTATGCTGACCGTCAGCCGCGATATCGGCCTGAGAGAGCCTTACATCGGCTCCACTGAGCTTGTCAGCGGCGAGATAGCGGAGGATCTAAGTTCCTATCTTCTCTCCAGCGAGCAGATCCCCTCCGCCTGCGGTCTGGGTGTTCTGGTGGACACGGACAGGAGCATAAAGGCCGCCGGCGGCTTTATTGTGCAGCTTCTGCCCTTTGCCCCGGAGGAGCTTATAGAGAAGCTTGAGGACAATATTTTCTTCATGGATCAGCTGACCACCATATTGGCAGAGGACGGCATTGAAGAAGTGTTCCGTCAGGTGCTCAAGGGTCTGGATTACCAGATACTCAGCGAGAATGAGATGGAGTACCGATGCTATTGCAGCCGTGAGCGCGTGGAAGAGGCTGTGTCCTGCATAGAAAAGGCGGAGCTGGAGGATATGGCGGCAGAAGGCCGGGAGATAAGCGTAAGCTGCCAGTTCTGCGATGCGGAATATGTGTTCACTCCGGATGAGCTTCGCGCCATTGCAGAAGCCAAACAGGATTAGTCCGACAAGAGTCGAACAAAATTTCCCAAAAATTTTTCAATAAGATATTGACAAGTTCGGTTTTCTGATGTATTATTACTGAGCTGTCACGCGGGAGCATAGCTCAGCTGGTTAGAGCACCTGCCTTACAAGCAGGGGGTCACTGGTTCGAGTCCAGTTGTTCCCACCATCTTATTGACACGCCTCGGTAGCTCAGTTGGTAGAGCAGCGGA
>JAFTXM010000001.1 GCA_017465025.1 Oscillospiraceae bacterium | reverse complement strand
GTCAGGTTGACAAGATGGATGTTGCCACCGCAAACTGGGCAACCGACGCAGCACAGGCCCGTTTCGAGACCATTCTCGGCTCCTACTATGCTGACGGCACCCAGCTGGATGCAGTTCTCTGCTCCAACGACTCCACCGCTCTGGGCGTAGAGAATGCTTTGGCATCCTCCTACACCGGCGAGTACCCCGTTATCACCGGTCAGGACTGTGACGTTGCCAACACCATCAACATGGTCAAGGGCCTCCAGTCCATGTCCGTATTCAAAGACACCCGTACTCTGGCTGCCAAGGTCGTTGAGATGGTTGATGCCATCATGAAGGGCACCGAGCCCCCCGTCAATGACACCGAGACCTACGACAACGGCACCGGCGTTATCCCCAGCTTCCTGTGCGAGCCCGTTGCCTGCACTCCCGACATGGTTCAGGAGCTGCTCATCGACTCCGGCTACTACACTGCAGAACAGCTGGAGGGCTGATTTAATTAAAAACAGTCCAACTGATCAAATTGGGCAAGGCGCATAAAGCGCCTTGCCCTAAATCCAAGAATAGAACTATTTGCGGAGGCGGTAACTTGTCAGATATAATACTTGAGATGAAAAATATCACCAAGGAGTTCCCCGGCGTGAAGGCCTTGGACGATGTAAATCTGGTTGTAAAAAGAGGCACGATCCACGCTCTGGTTGGTGAAAACGGTGCCGGTAAATCCACTTTGATGAAGGTACTCAGCGGCATCTATCCCTACGGCTCCTATACCGGTGACATCCTGTATAATGGCGAAGAGTGCCGCTTTACAAAGATAAAGGACAGCGAAGGCAAGGGTATAGTAATTATCCATCAGGAGCTGGCGCTGATACCTTATATGACTATTGGCGAAAATATGTTCCTTGGCAATGAAAGAGGCAAAGCCTTTGCCATTGACTGGGGCGACACCTATGCCCAGGCCGACAAGTATCTTAAGGCCGTGGGTCTCAACGAATCTTCCACCACGCTTATCAAGGACATAGGCGTTGGCAAGCAGCAGATGGTCGAGATAGCAAAGGCTCTTTCCAAGCACGCAAAGCTCCTCATTCTGGACGAGCCTACCTCCTCCCTCAACGAGTCTGACTCCAAGGCTCTGCTGGACTTGCTGCTGAAATTCAAGGAGGAGGGTATGACCTCCATCATCATCTCCCACAAGCTCAATGAGGTTTCCTACGTGGCAGATGATATTACCGTTCTGCGTGACGGTAAAACCATCGAAACGCTCCACAAGGGCGTGGACGATATAAGCGAGGATCGCATTATCCGCGGCATGGTCGGCCGTGAGATATCCGACCGTTTCCCCAAGCGCAAGGATGTCAAGATAGGCGATGTCTCCATGGAAGTGAAGGACTGGACAGTCTATCACCCCATCTACAGGGAAAAGAAGGTTGTGGATAATGTCTCCATCAACGTCAGGCGCGGCGAAGTTCTGGGTATCTCCGGACTTATGGGCGCAGGACGTACGGAGCTGGCGATGAGTATTTTCGGCCGCAGCTACGGCTCCGGCATATCCGGTGAGCTGTACATAAACGGCGAAAAGGTAGTGCTCAACTCTGTCAAGGACGCAATAAAGCATAAGCTGGCCTACGTTACCGAGGACAGAAAGGGCAACGGCCTTATCCTCTCCAACCCCATCATGACAAACACCACTCTTGCAAATCTTCCCGGCGTATCCAACCATGGCATCATTGATACCGACAAGGAGTACGGCGTGGCAGAGGAGTACAGAGCAAAGCTGAACACCAAGTGCACCGGCGTTGTCCAGAACGTGGGCAACCTCTCCGGCGGCAACCAGCAGAAGGTTCTGCTGGCCAAGTGGATGTTTGCCGACCCTGATATACTTATTTTGGATGAACCTACCCGCGGCATTGACGTGGGTGCTAAATACGAGATATACTGCATCATCAACCAGCTGGCTGCCGAGGGCAAGTCAGTCATAATGATCTCTTCCGAGCTTCCGGAGGTTCTGGGCATGAGCGACAGAATTTACGTGCTCAACGAAGGCTCTGTGGTGGGCGAGTTTGACGGCGCCGAAGCCACTCAGGAAAAGATCATGGCAGCAATTCTTAAATCAAGCAACAAATAAAGGAGCACAGAGAAATGAGTAAGAAAAAAATAATGGACGGAGTCCAGAAATATACCATGATACTGATACTGGTGCTGGTGGTTGCCTTTTTCACATGGCGCACTGACGGCAAGCTCCTTCTGCCCCAGAACATCACCAACATCATTGCCCAGAACGCATACGTGTTTGTCCTTGCAACCGGTATGCTGCTGTGCATCCTTACCGGCGGTAACATAGACCTGTCTGTCGGTTCTGTTGTCTGCTTCGTTGGCGCATTGGGCGCTGTGTGGCTGGCAAAGGGCATGAACATGTGGCTGGTCGTTGTCCTCATGCTGGCTGTGGGCCTTGGCATCGGCGCATGGCAGGCATTCTGGATAGCCTTTGTCCGCGTACCGCCCTTCATCACCACCCTGTCCGGCATGCTGGTGTTCAGAGGCCTTTCCAACGTGGTTCTCAAGGGCCGCACCCAGTCTGTCAGCCATGAGACCTTTGTCCGTCTCTTCGGCGGCGGTGCAAACTGCTACGTGCCCGACTTCATCGGCGGCCCCGATGCAGAAATCAATATGCTCTGTCTCGTGGTAGGCGGCGCTGCAATCGTTATCTACCTTGCAGCCACCTTCATGAGCCGCGCAGGCAGAATTCGCAAGGGCTACGATGTGGAGCCTATCTTCCAGACTCTTATTAAGGCTGTTGTTATCTCCGCAGTTATCGTGTTCTTTGCATACAAGCTGGCCCAGTACAAGGGCCTGCCCACCGCACTCATCTGGGTTGCAATCATCATCGCAATCTACACCTACATCACCTCCAAGACCACTGTCGGCCGTCACTTCTATGCTGTCGGCGGCAACGAGCAGGCCACAAAGCTCTCCGGTATCAACACCAAGAAGGTCTACTTCATTGCCTACGCCAATATGGGCCTTCTGGCTGCCTTTGCCGGTATGCTGACCATCGCCCGTATGTCCTCTGCACAGCCCACCTACGGCCAGAACTATGAGATGGACGCTATCGGCTCCTGCTTCATCGGCGGTGCCTCCGCTTACGGCGGCATCGGCACTGTTCCCGGCGTTATCGTCGGCGCAGTCCTCATGGGCGTTATCAACATCGGCATGAGCATCATGGGTGTTGACGCCAACTACCAGAAGGTGGTCAAGGGTCTTGTTCTGCTGGCAGCCGTCATCTTCGACGTTGTATCCAAGCGCGAGAAGACCTGATATTTCTGAAAAATTCAGCGGCCCCGGACCGGAATGGCCGGGGCCGCCATGTGTAAAAGGTCCTGTGGACCGGATTGGAGAAAAGCATGCTGTATATAGGCCTTGATCTGGGAACTTCTTCCCTTAAAATGCTTCTGGTGGACGAACAGGGACAGATCCTCAATACCGTCACACTGGACTATCCCCTCTATTTCCCCCAGCCCGGCTGGTCTGAGCAGCGCTGTGAGGACTGGTGGGATGCCTGCGTAAAGGGCATACCCCAGCTGCTGGAAGGCTTTGACGCCGCTCAGGTCGCCGGTATCGGCGCAGGCGGGCAGATGCACGGCCTTGTGGCTCTGGACAAGGATGACAATGTTATCCGCCCCGCAATTTTGTGGAACGACGGCAGAACTGCCGCTGAGGTTGACTATCTCAACAATGTCATCGGCAAGGCAAAGCTCTCCGAGCTTACCGCCAATATCGCCTTTGCAGGCTTCACCGCTCCCAAAGTCCTCTGGATGAAGAACAACGAGCCTGAGAATTTTGCGAAGATCGCAAAAATCATGCTCCCCAAGGACTACATCAACTATAAGCTCACCGGCGTGCACTGCTGTGACTACTCCGATGCCTCCGGTATGCTCCTTATGGATGTGGAGAAGAAGTGCTGGTCCAAAGAGATGATGGAGATCTGCTCTCTCACCGATGAACAGATGCCCAGACTCTTTGAAAGCTACGAAGTTGTGGGTACTCTCACTGCCGAGGCTGCAAAGCTTCTCGGTCTGAGCGAGAGCGTCAAGGTCGTGGCAGGCGCCGGCGACAATGCCGCTGCCGCAGTCGGTACCGGCACCGTGGGTGCAGGCGGCTGCAACATATCCCTCGGCACCTCCGGCACCGTGTTCATCTCCAGCGACAGCTTCGGCGTTGATCCCAACAATGCACTCCACGCCTTTGCCCACGCAGACGGAGGCTATCACCTGATGGGCTGTATGCTCTCCGCCGCCTCCTGCAACAAGTGGCTTTGCGACGATATCCTCAAAAATGAGGACTATGCCGCCGAGCAGGTGGATATCACCGACGAAAAGCTGGGCGAGAACCGCGTGTTCTTCCTGCCCTATCTCATGGGCGAGCGCAGTCCCATAAACGACACCGATGCCAGAGCTGCCTTTATCGGCATGAGCATGGACTCCACCCGTTCCGATATGGTTCAGGCCGTTCTGGAAGGCGTGGCCTTTGCCATCCGCGATTCCTTTGAGGTTGCAAAGGCACTGGGCATCAATATCCCCCGCAGCAAGATATGCGGCGGCGGCAGCAAGTCTCCCCTGTGGCGCAAGATTTTTGCCAACGTCCTGGGCATCCCTCTGGACATGGTAAAGACCGAGCAGGGCCCCGGTTACGGTGCAGCAATGCTGGCCATGGTGGGCTGCGGCCGCTACGCCAGTGTTATAGAAGCGGCTGACGCTCTCGTGGAGGTGGCCTCCACCACCGAGCCCGATGCAGCGCTTCAGGCCAAGTACCAGCAGCAGTACGAGAAGTTCAGCAGGATATATCCCGCACTCAAAGGGGTATTCCCTGTCCTGAAATAAGGAGGAAGCATGAAAATCTATTCTGTCTATGACGAGCAGTTTCGTCCCTACGGCAAGGTGCTGGAAGGCTATGACACCGCAGAGCTTGTCAATGCAATGAACTCCATCCCCATGCCCGAGTCCGGCGTTGCCTACGAGCCTGCCATTGACAGCCTTGAAGCCTGCGCCATTTTCCCCCAGCTTTCTGCCAAGGCATACGGCGGCATGCCCATCCAGATAGGCATGTGCTGGGGTCACAACACCAAGCTCAACTGCCTTGAGTACCACAGGGACAGCGAGCTGAACATCGGCAACGGTGACTACATCCTTCTGCTTGCAAAGCAGGGTGAGATAATCGACGGCAAGCTGGACACAGCCAAGGTTGAGGCATTCAAGGCCCCTGCCGGTGCAGTTGTGGAAGTCTACGCCACATCTTTGCACTATGCCCCCTGCCAGGCTGACAAGGCCGAGGGCTTCAAGGTCGCAATAGTCCTGCCCCGTGGCACCAATACCGAAAAACCCCAGTATGAAGCCAACTTTGAGGAAGAAAAGTGGCTCACCGCCTGCAACAAATGGCTTCTGGCCCATGCCGAGTCATCTGAAGCGCAGAGCGGCGCTCACATCGGTCTCACCGGCGAAAATATAGACATAGCAGCGTTTATATAAGTTTTTCAGCGCAGAAGCGTCGTTTTAAAACAATATCAAGTTTTTTATTATATAAGGAGAAAATTGTATGAAGAACATTCCTGACGTAAAACTGGGAATCATTGCAGTCTCCCGTGACTGCTTCCCCATCAGCCTCTCCACCACCAGACGCAACGCCATAGCCCAGATCTGCGGCGAGGGTCTTTACAACTGCCCCATCACCGTTGAGAACGAGCTGGACGCACAGAAGGCCGTAGCAGACGTTAAGGCTGCCGGCTGCAACGCACTTTGCGTATTCCTGGGCAACTTCGGCCCTGAGACCCCTGAGACCCTTATTGCCAAGTACTTTGACGGCCCTGTGATGTATCTTGCAGCCGCTGAAGGCGACGGCGACCTCATCAATGGCCGCGGCGACGCATACTGCGGTATGCTCAACTGCTCCTACAACCTTGGCATGCGCCATCTGAAGGCCCATATCCCCGCATACCCCGTCATGACCGCAGAAGAGGCAGCAGCCGAGATCAAGGCATTCATTCCTCTGGCCCGCGCCATCATCGGTGTCCAGAACCTGAAGATCATCACCTTCGGTCCCCGTCCTCAGGACTTCTTCGCCTGCAACGCACCCATCAAGGGCCTGTACGAGCTGGGCGTAGAGGTTGAAGAGAACTCCGAGCTTGACCTGCTGGTTGCTTACAAGGCCCACGCAGGCGACAAGAGAATTCCCGAAGTCATTGCCGACATGGAAGCCGAGATGGGCGACAGAAAGATATTCCCCGACCTTCTCGAGCGTATGGCTCAGTTTGAGCTGACTCTCCTTGACTGGGCAGAGCAGCACAAGGGCGCAAGAAAGTACGTTGCCTTTGCTGACAAGTGCTGGCCCGCATTCCCCGAAGCCTTCGGCTTTGAGCCCTGCTATGTCAACTCCCGTCTGGCCTCCAAGGGCATCCCCGTGGCCTGCGAAGTGGACATCTACGGCGCACTGAGCGAGTACATCGGCGCCTGTGTCACCGGCGACGCTGTCACCCTGCTTGACATCAACAACTCCGTGCCCAAGTACCTCTACGATGAGGACATTGCCGGCAAGTTTGCATACGACATCAAGGATACCTTCATGGGCTTCCACTGCGGCAATACTCCCTCCTGCAAGATGTGCTCTGACTGCGCTGTCAAGTACCAGCTCATCCAGAACAGACTTCTTGAGAACGGCGGCGAGCCTGACTTCACCCGCGGCACCCTCGAAGGCGACATCGCCCCCGGTGAGATCACCTTCTACCGCCTCCAGTGCGACAGCGACGGTGTGCTCCGCGCCTACATCGCAGAAGGCGAAGTCCTGCCCGTCAAGACCCGTTCCTTCGGCGGCATCGGCGTGTTCGCCATCCCCGAAATGGGCCGCTTCTACCGCCATGTTCTCATCCAGAAGCGTTACCCCCACCACGGCGCAGTGGCCTTTGCTCACTGCGGCAAGGTTCTGTTTGACCTGTTCAAGTACTTCGGTGTTGCAGATGTGGCCTACAACCAGCCCGCATCCCTGCCTTACCCCACCGAGAATCCCTTCGCATAATTTGAAAACTTTCAAGCCCATCCCGTTTATACGGGATGGGCTTTTCAGCGTGCCCAAAAAGTCAATTCTGACTTTTTTTGCTCACGCTTCAAAACCGCAGAAAAGTTATTTTTCACAAACTTTTCTGCGATAATATATTAAATTCGAGGCGGGCCTTGCCCCCTCGAGCTCCCCTGCTACTCTCTTGTCTCACATGGAAGCATGGTTTTTTGACAGTTTCAAGCCCATCCCGTTTATACGGGATGGGCTTTTAACTTTGATATGGACAGGCCGAGGAAGAATATGCTAAAATGAGAAAAACAAAAGGAGGGAACACCATGAAAAAATACTTATCCCTGCTGCTTGCGCTTGCCATGCTTCTGAGCCTTGGTGTCACAGCCTTTGCCCAGACCGGAGATAGATATACCATGCATATTGAGCGAACCGAAAAGGTGGTATATCAGGGTACAGGCAAAGCAAGTCTTGAGGACAGCGGCAACTGCAATGCAGCGCTTTACCGGCTTCTCAATACCGACATGCACGACAGAAGCCTCTTTGCCAGCATGACCATAGACTTTGAGGATGTGGGCGAGGAATATTACAAAGCCACAAAGCAGACCATGGTGGGCAACAACGGCTACACCTACGAAAACAGCAATCCTCAGGCTGTTTTCCTCGAAACCGCAGGTAAGTTCTATGCCAGCGGCGCAGGGGAGAGCGAGATCGTGGTCTATGCTCCCGACGGCACTGAGACAGACCGTTTCACAGTAACTGTCACAGGAGCCAAGCCCAATTACATTATCAAGGCTGTCTGCTCCAAGTGCGGTGAGGACATGGGCACTAATATGCACATCTACTCCTGCGGCCACTTTGTCTGTCAGGACGGCGGCTATCCCATGGCTCACGCAGCAGGTGCCTGCGGCTATGGCGGCCATTTTGTGTGTGACGGCAAGGATCACAGCTACTGCTCCAACTGCCTTTCTCCCAAGTGCTACGGTGAACACGGCGTAGGTATCTGCCAGCACGTGCACAACTGGTTTTATGCCTATTCCTCCAACTACTGGCCCTATATTGAGCCGGGCTGCCCCATGAGAATATGCACCAGCTGCGGCGCGCGCGAGTACGCATGGTGGATGCTGCCCAAGCCCAGCGACAAGACCGAGACCGACAGCGACAAGACCGAAACCGAGGATAAGCCCAGCACCGGCGG
>JAFTXM010000019.1 GCA_017465025.1 Oscillospiraceae bacterium | reverse complement strand
GGTCACAACGGGAGCCTCGGTCACAACGGGAGTCTCGGTCACAACGGGGGGCTCAGTCACAACAGGGGTCTCGGTCACAACGGGTGCTTCGGTCACAACGGGTGCTTCGGTCACAACGGGAGTTTCAGTCACAACGGGAGCCTCGGTCACAACGGGAGTCTCGGTCACAACGGGGGTCTCGGTCACAACGGGAGCCTCAGTCACAACAGGGGTCTCAGTTACCGCGGGTGTTTCGGGTATAACCACGATGGGGGCTGCCTCGGACTGACCGGGCTGGGAAGCATAGGTCTCGGGGACGGCATCTGTGTTATATCCCGGGGGTGCTATCTGGGGGACGGAATAGGTGGGTATAGGCGTGGGGGCAGGGGATGAGAACCATCCGTCGTTGCCGCTCCACCAGCTGCGGATAATGCTGCCCAGACCGCCGTTGTCATTGCTTTCGGCAGCGGGAGCGGTGTACTGGGACACAGGTGCGCTGCTGGGTGCGGGTGCGGCAGGCACGGGAGTGGGAGCCACAACGGTAGCGTCCACCAGACCGCCCTGAGAGGCAGCACCGGAGGTGCTCTCTATTTTTCTGCTCTCATAAACCGCATTGCTGCGGCGCAAATTTCTGACAACGGAAACTCCGCCCACGGCGGCCACCAGAATTGCCACACAGGCGGCGGCAGCCACTATACTTCTGATCTGTCTGGAGGCGGCGCGCTTTGCCCGCTGCTCTCTCTGATTCCGCTTTCTCATTTCGGCGCGGCGGATATGCGCCATTACATCTTCGGCCAGCTCCTCAGGGGGCTCGACCATATCACTTTCCATAACATCCGACAGCATGGAAAATGCGCTGTACACAGCCGCGCATTCGCTGCAAATGCTAAGGTGCTCCGCCAGAACTTTTCTTTCCTGATTGTTCAGCTCATCATCCAGCATACGGCTGATAAGCTGCTGATAATGGTCACACATGTTCATGACAGATCACCTCCTCTCAGCTTGCTTGACGACACATAATCGGGAATGTTCCCATCTTTTACGAGAAATGCGCACAGTTTTTTTCTGGCGCGGAAGATCCTGGATTTCACAGTACCCACTTCCAGATCCAGGGTGTCGGCTATTTCTTCATAGCTTAGGCCCTGAATTTCTCTCAGCAGCAGTATCTCCCTGTGGTCCGGCGGAAGGGCCTGAAGCCCCCGGCGCACAGCGTCCCTTGTGAGGCTCCTGTCCAGCAGCGCCTGGGGAGAGCTTGCCTCATCGGCAATGTCCAGCTCCACATCCTCGCCGTCATCGTTCTCCACCGACAGCGACACTGTGGCCTTCCGGTTTCTGGCTCTCAGATAGTCCAGACATACGTTTGAAACTATCCTGTAAAGCCACACGGAAAACTTGCTGTCTCCTCTGAAAGAGTGCAGGGAGTTGTAGGCCTTTATGAATGCCTCCTGAGACATATCGTAGGCATCTTCGCTGTTGCCCACCATTCTCAGAGCCAGATTATATACATTTTTTTCATAAGCCTTGACGAGATACTCATATGCGTTCACATCCCCGTCAAGCACGGCGTTTATTACCGCCGCCTCCTGCTCGCGCGTCATTTCAGATCCCCCTTTGAGCAAGATCCTCGTTAAAAAACGAATTTTATTTCAAATCTCTCTTGATGTCTTTTACTATTTTTCTTATATCCTCAAGCTTCTCCACACGGACAAGCTGCTGCCTGTATATGGAGGAATGGGCCACACCGTGCAGATACCAGGGCATATGGTGGCGGGCCTCAAGGCAGGCAATGCGCTCTCCAGCGCGCTCTGCCAGAGTCTCTATCTGGCGAAGGGCGGTGTCCATTCTCTCTGCCAGCGGCGGCAGAGCGGGAAGCTCTTCCCCTGCCAAAACCGCATTGGCCTGCTTGAAAAGCCAGGGATTGCCGAAAGTACCCCGGCCTGCCATTGCAAGCTCGCAGCCGGTGTAGCGGAGAATGTGAGCCGCGTCCTCGGCGGTAAATATATCTCCGTTGGCGATGACCGGAATGGAAACAGCCCGCTTCACATCTCTTATGATGTCCCAGTCGGCGCGGCCTGAGTACATCTGCACCCTTGTGCGCCCGTGTACGGCTATGGCGGATGCTCCCGCCTCCTCGCAGAGTCTTGCAAACTCAACTGCATTCACGCTGCCGCCGTCCCAGCCCTTGCGGAATTTCACCGTCACGGGCTTGCTGGCGGCTCTGCATACAGCCTCTATTATATCCCGTGCCAGCTCCGGCGTCTTCATCAGTGCCGAGCCGTCGCCGCTTTTTATCACCTTGCCCACGGGGCAGCCCATGTTGATATCCAGAATATCTGCCCCGGAAAGCTCCAGCGCCATCTGGGCGGCCTCCGCCATAACGGACACCTCATGCCCGAAAATCTGCACCGCACTGGGGTGCTCGTCCTCAGGAATGTAGAGGATGCTTTTGGTCTTCTCGTCCTTGTATACCAGAGCCTTGGCGCTGACCATCTCAGTTGTGGTCATGGCGGCGCCCAGCTCCCGGCAGACCCGGCGGAAAGCAAAATCCGTCACTCCCGCCATGGGCGCAAGGCAGAGTTTTCCCTTTATTTCAGTATTCCCTATTTTTACCATGTCACATCAATACCCACCGGGCAGTGGTCAGAGCCCATGACCTCCGGGAAAATATATGCGTCTTTGAGATTATCCCGCAGCCTGTCGGAGACTACGAAATAGTCTATGCGCCAGCCCACGTTCCGCTCTCTTGCGGCGGCGCGGTAGCTCCACCATGAGTAGGCATCCGTCTTGTCCGGGTAGAAGTAACGGAAGCTGTCGGTAAAGCCGCTTTCCAGAAGCTGGGTGAACTTGTCCCTCTCCTCGTAGGAAAAGCCGGGGTTTCCGATGTTACTTTTGGGGTTTTTAAGGTCAATCTCCTGATGGGCCACGTTCATGTCACCGCATACGATGACGGGCTTTGTCTTATCCAGCTCCATCAGATACTCCCTGAAAGCGTCCTCCCAGCTCATGCGGTAGTCCAGCCTTTTCAGACCGTCCTGAGCGTTGGGGGTGTACACGCACACAAGGTAGAAGTTTTCGTATTCCAGCGTCACCGCCCGGCCCTCTGTGCCGTGCTCGGGTACGCCGATATTGTAGCGGACGGAAAGGGGAGTGTGCTTTGTGAAAATGGCGGTGCCGGAATAGCCCTTTTTCCCCGCGTAGCACCAGTAGCTTTCGTAGCCGGGCAGGTCAAGGTCAACCTGACCGGCCTGAAGCTTGGTCTCCTGTAAGCAGAAGAAGTCCGCGTCAAAGTTCCAGAAAATGTCTTCAAAGCCCTTCTTAATGACGGCGCGAAGGCCGTTAACGTTCCATGAAATAAACCTCATTTTGAAAATTTCCTCCGGAAAATGTCAATTTTCCTTATCAGCTGCGTTTTTCCTGTTGGCTTCTTTGCTCTCATCATAGCCGCGTGAGTCCCGCAGAGCACTGTCGTGCAGCCTTGGGGGCGTTCCGGCAGCGAGAGTGAGGGTGCTCGCCTGCTTTGTGGCCACAAGGCGGTTTATCTTCACGCCCTCGGCGTGGAATTTAGCCTCATAGTCGGTCATGACGCCGTTTATGCCGTCACAGTGCAGGTCGTTTGTAAGCTCAGATATGCCCCAGCCCTCTTTTTCAAACTGCTCCACAGACCAGTCGAAGAGGGGGCGGTTGTCGGTCTTGAAATGTATCTGCCCGCCGGCGGAGAGAAGCTGGGCGTAGAGACGCAGAAAGGAGGGCGCTGTCAGGCGGAATTTGGCGTCCCGGCTCTTGGGCCATGGGTCGCAGAAGTTTATGTATATCCTGTCCACCTCTCCGGCATCGAACATATCCGCCATCTTTGCCACGTCCTCGCAGATAAAGCGCACGTTGCCAATCTCTCTCGTCTGCACCCGCTCCATGGCGATTATCATGGCATCGGCCACTTTCTCAAGGGCGATAAAGAGCGTGCCGGGATTATTTTCTGCCGTGTCTGCGGTGAAGCGGCCCTTGCCACAGCCCAGCTCCAGCGACAGCGCGTCACAGCCGGGCATAAGCTCTCTCCATTTGCCCTTGCGTTCAAAAACGTCCTCTATAAGCAGCGCGGCGCACTTTTCCATGCGCGGCGCAAGATTGTGCCTTTTTCTCATTCTCATGGGGCAAGTCTGCTCCTTGACTATAATTTCATGTCTTATCATGATATCACAGCCGGACAAAAACATCAACAAATAACTTGAACTTGCCGCCGCTTTGTTGTATAATACGCCTTGCCTGTGCAGTAATATAATGTGTACGTATCTTTGGCGCATGGCAACAATAGAATAAGATATCCGGGTGTAGCGCAGCTGGTAGCGCGCGTGGTTTGGGACCACGATGCCGCAGGTTCGAATCCTGTCACTCGGACCAAAAAAGCACGATGGTTTTGATACGAAACCACCGTGCTTTTTCTATATTGGTTGATATTTACACAACAATTTGATACAATCTATTCGACAAACTTGAATTTGGAGGTGAGATTTAATGTACGAAAACCTCATTGCGAATTTGATATCGAAAGATGATAAATACGCTTGTGCTATTGCTGATAAAATCATATCCGAGAGTCAAGATACCGATGAATGGTATGGATACTTTGATACCTTTGCCTCGCTGCTTAATCATCCTAAATCATTGGTAAGAAATCGTGCATT
>JAFTXM010000143.1 GCA_017465025.1 Oscillospiraceae bacterium | reverse complement strand
CGGAAAGCTGGCTGGGGATACGGTCTGCATACTGGATAAGATGGACAGCCTCAAGGACATGGTCAACCTTCTTCTTGATGGTATCCTTGTCCACCTTCTTGATACGCAGCGGATACGCCACGTTGTCAAAAACGGTCATGTGGGGCCACACTGCGTAGGACTGGAACACCATACCGATGTCGCGCTTTTCCGGAGGAAGGAATACCTTGTCATCGCTGACGATCCTGTCATCAAAGAGAACTGTACCGGAGGTGGGCTTTTCAAAGCCTGCGATAATGCGCAGCATTGTGGTCTTGCCGCAGCCGGAAGGGCCGAGCAGGGTAATAAATTCGCCGTTTTCAAATTTTGCGTTGAACTCTTCCAGCACGACGACATTGCCGAAAGCCTTGGTTACATTATGGATAGTTACACTGGACATAGAAATTTCCCCCTATAATTGGTCCAACGGGAGTTGAACCCGCATCGGTTTTCATCAGGCAGATTTACGCCCATACTTCGTTATTTGTCTTGGTAATACGCCAAGTATTACCTGCGACAAATGCCTCGTCTGGCCGAAAATCCGCACCGAAAAAACTGCTTTGCACATTTCGGCGAGGATTGTTCGGATGATTTTGGATGCAGAGGACGCAGGCTTACTGACGTAAGTCAAGGACGATAAGTCCAAAAGCGCCGGACAGGTCCGCCGAAATGCGGTGCGTGTTCGACTCTCGTTGGACTAAATAGAGAACTCGCCCTTGGTGAGCTTGTTGAGCAGGAAGTTGAGCGCCACAACGATCAGCAGAATGCCGAATGCCATCGCCGATGCCTGAGGCTGACTGGTGTACGTCCAGTACTCATAAAGCTGATAACCAATGGTCTTGGTGCTGTTGGAGTAGAGCAGGGTAGTCATGGACAGTTCGTAGAAGCTGGGAATGAAGATAAGGAACCAACCGGCGGCAATGGAGGGGAAGATCAGCGGGCCTGTGATCTTGAACATGGTCTTGGCCCAGCTGGCGCCGGAAATCTGAGAACATTCCTCCAGCGATACGTGGATCTGGCTCATGGCGGAAACCACTGTACGCATACCCATCATCAGATACTTGATTGTATAAGCAATTATCATGATGTAGGCGGTGTTGTAGATATTGATGCCGAAGTTGCCGCGCATGGTCATGATAAGACCTAGAGCGATAACCACGGAAGGAGTACCGGAACCCAGCGCAATGAGGAAATCGGGGATCTTGCGGCCCTTGATGCGGGTGCGCTGCAGAAGGTAGCTCATGGTGCAGGCGATCACGATGCCGATGGTGGCGGTGACGGTTGCATATACAAGGCTGTTCTTCAGACAGTCAATTGTCTCCTGACGGGCAAAAATGGTCGTCCACTGTTTGATGGTGAAGTTACCGGCCTCGAACAGGGATTTACCGGAGTCATTCTTGAAGGATGTGGTGAGGATGGTTGCGAAGGGGATAAGAATGACTATCACAGCAAAGAGACAAACAAGCAAAGTCAGCGGTAGGCGCCATTTGCCAAGGTCGACTATGTTGGGACGCATGGACTTGCCGGAAACGGTGATATACTGCTTCTTTGCAACCACAAAGTCCGAGAAGTAGAGAACGACAATGGCAATGAGCATAAGGAATACGGCAAGGCCCGTAGCATCGCTCAGACCCTGAGCGCCGAGGCCGTTGTATTCTATAATGCGTGTGGTGACTGTATGTACCTTGCCGGGTGCGCCGATAATGGAGGGGATGCCGTAGCAGCTTGCCGCGCTGATGAATACCAGCAGTGCGCCTGCAATAAGGCTGGGAGTCATCATGGGCAGAGTGATCTTGAACACGGTCAGCAGGGGAGATGCGCCGGAAATACGGCTGGCTTCCTCAAGTGACGGGTCCATCTTCTCCATGGCGCGGGAGATGGTGATAAATGCGTAGGGATAATAGAAAGTGGTCAGAACCCATATCAGGCCGCCCAGAGAGTAAATGTTGAGCGGGCCGGTAGCGTCGGCTGCCATGCCGAAAAGACCGCGCAGCAGCACATTGATAGTACCCACGTTGGGGTTGAGAAGACGCAGCCATGCCATAGCGCCCAGATAGGGAGGTACCATATAAGTCAGAACGAAGAGACTGCGGAAGAATTTCTTTCCGTATAGGTTCGTGCGCCCTACCAGCCATGCCAACGGGAAGGCCAGCAGAGAGCCAAGTATCATGGTGGCAGTTGCGGCAATAAGGGTGTTGGACAGCGCGCCCAGATTCATGGGATAGCTGTACAGCCGCTTGAATACTTCAAAGGTAAAGGAACCTTCAGGGAAGAAGGCCTTGACAACAAGGTAGATAAGAGGAAGCAGCTGGAAAACAAGCAGGAAGTCTATGATCGCAAGGATCAAAATCCACTTGAAATCCATGTGCCAGCTGCCGTCAGCCTTTAAAAGGAAGAACAGCAGTGCAATATTCAGCACCAGCAGAATACCTGCCAGAATTATCGTCGTGGTGTTGGACAGCAAAAGCTGGGGGAACCACGAAATCTGGCCGGATGCCGTCATGCCGTAGGCGGAAATGCGCGCATCACCGTTACGAACGGCTTTTTTCAAACCGTTTACATCGTCATCGGGAAGCGGCTCACAGTCAGGACTGGCGCTGGTAATAAATAACTGCATCAGCACGGCGGCGCGCTCCAGGCCCTCCTCGTCCTCAACGGCAGAGGCCGCAGGCTCGGGAAGGGCAGCGCCTTCATCAAGCATACCCATAAGCAGAAGCTTCCGGAAATCGGCGCGCTCGGCATCATCCATGGCCTCCAGCGCCTTCTTTTCCTTGGAGGAAACCTTCGGCCCGTCAACAGCGTAGCTGACAGCCAGAAGCTCCAGCTGTTCCCTTGCCGGGTCTGCGGCATCCTGAAGATATGCGTCCAGCGCGGCAGTACAGTCGCCCTCGGCGTTATCGCTCCAGTTGCTTATGAGAAGCTCACGGCTGAGCTTGTCAATGTCTGTTTTGGTTTGGGCATCCATCTCATCTATAACAGGACGGATGTCCTTTTCGTATAAGCTGTCCACAGCAGGGGAAAGCTTATAAATAAAGCCGTAGGCGGCTTCCTGATCGAAGCCGGACTGATTATACTGATCAATACCCCACAGGCCTGCTGCAATCAGTGCTGCACCAAGCAGCAAAAAAACGAGAAGCCAGATCTTGCAGCGAATCTCGGCCATATTTTTAGATTTTGTCTGTACCTGCATCCAAGTACACGCCCCTTACAGCGAGTATTCATGGCCCAATCGGGCCGGTTTAAATGACATAAAAAAAGGGATGCCGCCGTTTGGGCGGCATCCCCGATGAAACAGTATCTGCCAGCTATCAGCCGACGGTAACGCGCTCCTGGAACTCGGTGCGGATCTCTTCGCGATCCTGGTAGCAGCGCTCCCAGTCAACGCCCATATCCTTTTCAATCAGACCATCGGTGTCAACAGAGTCGTAGGGAACATCCTTCATGCCGGCGAAAACGCTGTGCATGTAGCCTTCGAGTATCAGCTTCTGACCTGCCTCGCTCAGCAGCCAGTTGGCAACAGCCTCGCAAGCCTCGGTGTTCATGTTGGCGCTCTTGTCCTCGTCAACGATCATAGCGGTGGAGGGGATAAGGATAACGCCGTCTTCAGGATAGATGCACTCGATCTTGGAGCCATCTTCCTTGCGTGCCTTCAGAACGGACTCTTCAAGGATCATGATGACCTTGCACTCGCCGCTGTTGAGCTTCTCAAGTGCAACGGAGCCGGACTCGATCATAACGTCATTGTTGCCCAGTGCGGTCAGGTACTCGTAGCCGTAAACATCGGTCAGAGCAGCAACTGCTGCCATGGTGGTGCCGGAAGTGAGGGGGTTGCCCATGGAGATCTTGCCCTTCAGGCTCTCGTCCTCGGCGAACTCCTTGAAGGTCTTGGGCAGCTCGTCAGCGCTGTAGCGCTCGGGGTTGTAAGCCAGAACCATGTTGCAGACGCGAACAGGGTACCAGTAGCCATCCTCGTCGTAGGGGAAGCGCAGCATGCTGTCAGCATCTTCCACTTCGAACTGGTGCAGCCAGCCGCCTTCCTTGAGCTCAAGGGAGTATGCAGGCTCAGCAACCAGCATCATGTCGCAGCCGAGAGTGCCGTTGACCATCTCGCCAGCCAGCTTCTCCTGCAGCTTGCCGGTGCCGCCGTAGAACATTTCAACTTCCAGGTTGGGGAACTCGGCCTTCAGCTCTTCAACGATCATGTCGATAACGAACTGATAGATGGAGGTGTAAACGGTGATTTTGCCTTCAACGTCTTCGTTGGCGGCAAAAGCAGCGGGTGCAACACCAAGCAGCATTGCACAGCACAGTATCATAGCAAGAAACTTCTTCATGATTCAATAGACCCCTTTGTGTAAAATTTTTATCTCATCGCCGTTCTTGCATACGGCGTGACTAAGGAAAAGTACTCTCTTCCTCCTTGTCAATTTTACCTGAAATCTGTTTTCTTGAAAATGTCAGCGCCGTTAGCTTCCTGCAAAGATGATAAGCTGAACCGTTAAAATTCCGTAAAATATAAGGAAGTTTAGGTGAAGTTTAGTGCGGAAAGGGGAAATGGCATAAATCAAAGACTGTGAAAAGAGCATACTGAAAGAGTTCATTTGGTATATTGAAGTTTTTATACGGATGGGGTATGCTGTCAGTGTGAGTATACCGGCCTTGGGGTCGGTTTTGGCAGTACTTATTCCGTGAGGCAGAACAGACTTATGAGACTTTTTGTTGCTATACCTTTGAAGGGAAATATGGAAAAAACAGTGACGCGGTTGCAGGATGCTTTCCACGCTCATGGTGTCGGCGGTGCTTATGTTCCGACGGAAAATTTACATATTACTCTTGCTTTCATCGGCGAATACAGCGACCCGGACTCTGTCCTTGAGGTAATTGAGGGTCTGAGCTTTTCGGCCTTTGACCTAAGCATGGACAGGCTGGGCTGCTTTGATGATTTGTGGTGGACGGGCTTTTCTGACAGTTCCCCGCTTGAAAAGCTTGCCCGCGAGCTGCGCCATGCCCTTGCAAAAGCGGGTATTCCCTACGACAAAACAAAATTCAAGCCCCACGTAACTTTTTTACGCAGGGCAAAAATGATAGAGGGAAGACAGCTTGCTGTGAATTTCAAAGCTGCCGGGATGAAAGTTGAACGTATAAGCCTCATGCGCTCCACCCATGGTAAAAACGGCATGATTTATACGGAGCTTGGCACGGTATATGCAAGATAACAGCGCATTTCATTTGACATCAGGGCATAATTATGTTATAAATATCAGGTCAATTCAATACGGAGGGTTACCGAAGTGGTCATAACGGGGCGGTCTTGAAAACCGTTAGGGCGAAAGTCCACGCGGGTTCGAATCCTGCACCCTCCGCCAAAATGAAAAGGGAGCCGTCAGGCTCCTTTTTCATTTTGGTGGTGTATGCAGGTAAGCAGAATCCGCCCGCGCAGCGGTTCGGGCGACGGCGGCAATGCCGCCCAGTCCCCTGCGGGGATTCGAATCCTGCACCCTCCGCCACATCAAAACAACACCATAAGGTCATCAGTCGCCGCAAGCGACGCCCGATCGACCGATGGTGTTGTTTTTCCTTTCCAACTCAAAACCAGTTCCTTGGGTTTTGAGTTGGGTTATTTGATTTTGGATTTTTCGTTTTGGTGGTGTATGTAGGTAAGCAGAATCCGCCCGCGCAGCGGTTCGGGCGACGGCGGCAGCGCCGCTTGTTTTTACATCGGCAGCCTGACTTTAAATGTGTTCACGCCGTTGACGCTCTCAGCCCATATTTTCCCCTTGTGCTCCGTGACGATGCTCTCAGCGATGGGAAGTCCCAGCCCGTAGCTGTCGCCGCCTCGGGTCTTATCCACCCGGTAAAAACGCTTGAAAATATTTTCAAGCTCCTCCGCAGAAAGGGAAGGGCCTTCGTTTGCCACGGACAGCAGTGCATAGCCGTTGTGCTTTTCAAGCTTCAGAAATACCGTGCTTCCGGGGGAAGAGTATTTTATGGCATTATCCAGCAAAATCTCCGGAACCTGTCTTAAATATTCCTCACAGGCCCTTACAACAATGCCGCTTTCGATGCTGCTTTCCAGACTCAGCCCATTTTCAAAATACAGCGGCTCAAAAGGCAGCAGTACATCCGTGACCATTTCGCTCAGCTCAAGTTTGCCCATGCTCAACTGCAAAGCGCCGTTGTCAGCTCTGGCAAGCTCCAGCAGATTTTCTACAAGCTGCCTCATGTGCCTTGCCGTTGTGAGAACATTTTCGGAAAATCCGGCCTTTTCTTCGGGGGAGCATCCGGGGGAATTCAACAGCTCAGCGTTTGTGGTGATGACAGCCAGAGGCGTTTTCAGCTCATGGGAGGCATCGGCCACAAACTGCCGCTGCTGCTCCCATGCCCTTTCCACAGGCTTTATTATAAAGCCTGCAAGAGAAATGCTTATCGCGCCGAAAATCGCAATGGAAATAAGCCCTATTGGGATGAGCATGGCAATAAGCCTGTGCATGGCTGCATATTCCTGGCTTGCATCCATGAACACCACCCGTGAGCCGCCGTTTGGGAGCGCAAGGCTCAGATATCTGAGCTTGTACTCATATATTATTCCGTCCGGGCGGGGTAACTGGGAAACAGTATCCAGAAGATGCTGCAAAAAATCCGTGTCCGAAAGGTCAAAGTATTCTTCGCCGCTGTTTGCACTGAAGCCACCAAATGGATCCACCGTAAGTACAAAGTGGGGGAAAGGCGAAAAGCCCCTGTGTCCGTCCGGTCGGCCGGGCACAAAGGGCTGCATTGCCGCAGAACGCATTTGCTGCATACTGCTTTCGTAATAGTTTTCGTGGGTGAAGTGCAGAATAAGCGCGAATATCAAAACCAGCATCACGGTGAAAATGGACATCATGATAGCTACAAATTTAATACGCAGCCTTTTAAGCACTATTCATCTACCTCCAGGTGATAACCCAGCCGTCTCAGCGCCACGATCTTCACATTGGAGCCGATGCTGGCAAGCTTCTTTCTCAAAAATCCAACGTACACCTCTACGTGGTTGTCCACGGCGTTGGACTCAAAACCCCATATGCGGGACAGAATGATCTCCTTTGAAAGAACCCGGTCACCGGCCTGCAAAAGGAAGCGCATAACATCGAACTCTCTGGCAGAGAGTCTCACGGATTTTTCTCCGCAGATAAGCAGGCAGGACTCAAGATCAAGAGAAGTATTGCCGAATTTAAGCTCATTCACCTGACCGCCCTGACGGCGCAGCAGCGCGTTGATACAGGCCAGAAGCTCGCGGGAGTCGCAGGGCTTGGTAAGGTAATAGTCCGCACCTGCGTTCAGACCTTCTATTCTGTCCTCGATCGAGGAACGGGCAGTAAGCATGAGAATGGGCGTGGAACAGCGCTTGGAACGTACACGGCGGGTAAGCTCGTAGCCATCCATACCCGGTATCATTACATCAAGAATGAGAAGATCGTAAACGCCCAATTCAGCGTAGGCGCTGCCGGTCTCTCCGTCGTTGACGACTTCTACATCAAAACCCTTGCCTTCGAGAAGTTTTTTAAGGGAAGCGGCAAGCAGCTTCTCGTCTTCAACAATCAGTATTTTCACAGTAGCCTCCAATTTGTCTTTACATGGAAATAATACAACTATACTCTGAACCCATACTGAAATAAACACAAAAATTTTAAATTTATTTTTTAACAATCCAGTAGAGAAGCGTCTTGAGAGAGCAAGTCAAAAAAACCTTGACGGAAAATAAATATGATATATAATGACGGCAGGAAAGATTATATTTAATGGAGGAAAGAACATGAAGGTTATCATTTGCGAAAACTATGCCAGCGAGTGCGCCCAGGCGGCTGATATCATTGAAAAAATAGTCCGCGAGAAGCCTGATTGCACCTTGGGTCTTGCCACCGGCTCCAGCCCTGTGGGTATGTATCAGGAGCTTGCCAGACGCTGCCGCGAAGAAGGTCTGGATTTTTCCAAGGTCCACTCCGTCAATCTTGACGAGTACGTGGGTCTTACCGGCGACCACGACCAGAGCTACAGATATTTCATGGATACCAATCTGTTCAACCACATCAATATTGACAAGGCCAATACCTATGTTGCAAAGGGCGTGGGCGATATAGAGGAGAATATCCGCGAATTCAACAGCGTTCTTGACAACAGCGTTATCGACGTTCAGGTTCTGGGTGTCGGCCCTGACGGTCACCTTGGCTTCAACGAGCCGGGCGAAGCCCTCTATGACGGCGCACACAAGGAAGTTCTGGACGAGAGCACCATTGACGCAAACGCCCGTTTCTTTGCCAGCCGTGACGATGTTCCCCGCTATGCAGTTACCATGGGCATGGGCAATATCATGCGCGCAAAGAAGCTGCTTCTTATCATAAGCGGCAACAAGCAGGACGCAGCCCGCCAGCTCCTCATTGAGGATAAAATTACCACAGCCTGCCCCGCAACCTTCATGAAGCTGCATCACGATGCAGTGGTACTTATTGAAAAGAAGCTGGCAGACGAGATCGGCTACAAGGCCTGACATTATCCAGATATGTGAAAAAATCCGGTGCAATGCACCGGATTTTTTCATTTCATCATATAGATGTAGTATTCGCAATCCTGACCCTCAATAGTCAGTGTCTTTTCAAAGCCGTATTCGGTAATATCCCCGGCGGTACGCACAGAGGACATAAGCACAACAAAGCTGCAGCCGCTCTCATGGGCTGCCTTACCCACCATGTCCAGATCCATTGCCCCATCTTCCGTGACCATGTACTTCATCTCACGTATGTCGGGAATACGGATATAGGGGTTGTACTCTCTTGTCCAGAAGAAAAGATCCTCCGGCATCATCACATATGGATCCTGATAATTGTTGAGAACGTGCAGGGAGTCTGCCACCTGCTTTGTACCCTTGGGCATTTTCTCAGCATTCTGCGCCAGAGTGTAGGACTGACCGGTGTGGCTTCCGCCGGTATTGATGTAGAGCATCACTGCCGCCAGAATAAGCAGCACGGCCTTTTTCCACTTATCGCCCAGAAAGTCGAAAAAGCGTATGACGCAGTAGATAAAGAGAATGTCCATGGGCAGAGGCCAGTACATACGCACTATGCGCTCAGGCACTTCAATATACTTGAAAAGAAGATGGATGAAAACCGGGTTGAAAAGAATTACAAGGAGAATAAGCGAGGGATATACGAGATACTTTCTCGCTCTGTCATCCTCTTTGGCGGGGCTGAGCAGAACATAGGCAAGGCAGATGAAAAAGGGGATGAAAAGCTTTCCGTTCAATGTGGCGAGGGAGTAAATCTCCAGAGTTTCGCCGATTATGATGTTAAGGCTGTCCAGCATTTCCTATCCTCCCTTCAGACAAGGTGGGCCGCCATCAGCACAAGGCTGGGGCTGACGCAAAGACCCAGCTTCCATATTATGGAAAGGTCCTTTTTATCAATCACGCTCACAAGACCCCAGCAGCCCAGTGCGATAAGGTTAAGCTCGGCACAGCTGGAGGCGCACATGCAGCCTGCAAGGTTAGCAAGGAAAAGTGCGAACCACAAGAGCCTGCGTCTGGCGGGGTTTTCCTCACTGCTGCAATGCAGGAAGATAAGCAGCGCAGCGGGGCAGATGACACTGGGGCCAAAGCCCTTGCCCATCCAGGGGTAGAGGATTATCCAGGTGTAGCGCACGTTCATGGCCACGGCGCTGAACTCATAGAACACGCTCAGAAGGCACAGAGCCATCAGCGCCTTCTCACGGCAGCCGTTGAAGATAAACAGCACAAGGCGGTAGACCACATAGTAGAAAGTGCCTATAAAATAGAAGGGCAGCACTGTCCGCATCAGTGTTGTGATAGGGAAGGAGAAAATCTCTGCAAACATTGCCCAGAATATGGGCCAGGGAGAAAAAACATACTCCATGTTTGCCGCCACATCCCTGGTATAATCGTGGGCAAGTCCGGTCACAGGGTCAACGCCCATGATGATGTCAGTATGTATGGTGTCATTGGCGATGGTCAGATACCAGGCGTCGTCAATGTTCCATGTGCCTGCCCCGGCGGTAACGCGCAAAACCTGAAA
Organism: Oscillospiraceae bacterium; assembly: GCA_017465025.1. Lineage (GTDB taxonomy): Bacteria > Bacillota > Clostridia > Oscillospirales > Oscillospiraceae > Limivicinus. Next base: position 3,292 of record JAFTXM010000143.1, on the reverse strand, counting down.
AACGAAAACCAGCGCAAAAACTGCGGCGCAGCTTTTCTCACCGCGGCTCAGAGCCTTTCTGGCGGGAGCGGGCAGGGGCTTCTTTTTGTAATTGAGGAGAAAGTCCAGCAGCAGACCCACGGTTGCCAGTACAAAATATGTAACAATAAGCAGCCTGAAGGGCAGCTTGAAAAAGAAAAAGGGGAGATATATGGTCTCGAACACGGCAAAGACCGCGCACATACCCACGATCAGTATAAGACCCTTGTCCTTTTCCTCATGGGGGAAAATAAGCCGACCTGCGATGTAGGGCAGAAGAATGAAAAACAAGCCCACACCAAGTGCGTTGAAAAAATCAGTCAAAAAATAAGTTAGCATACAGGCCTTCACCTTTATCAACAATAATTCGAGATATTATATCACGGGCGCAAAACTAAATCAACCGCTCAGTATCATCTTGCAAAATACAGCCGAAAGAGGTATCATTTTGTAAAATTACCGATGGAGACAGTCATATGCAGCCAAAAACATGGAAGTTATCAAAAGCCGGTGCGCTTGACCTTGTAAAGACCTTTGAGTGCGGACAGTGCTTTCGCTGGAACGCGGACGACAAGGGTGTGTACTACGGCGTGGCCTACGGACATTGCGCAAAGCTCTGGCAGGATGGGGAGGACATATTCATCTGCTCGGATGCACCGGCTGAGCTTTGGTATGAGTATTTTGACCTTGAGCGCAACTATGACAGCATCAGCCGGGACTTTTACGACGGCGGCTATCTCCAGCAGTGTACCCAGTACGGTATGGGCATACGCATACTCAGACAGGAGCCCTGGGAGGCGCTGTGCTCTTTTATAATTTCCCAGTGCAACAATATAAAGCGCATCAAGGGCATAGTTGAGCGCCTCTGCGAAAGCTACGGGGAAAGGCTTGAGTTTGACGGCAGGGTATTCTATTCTTTCCCCGCCCCCGAGAAGCTTCTGGGGCTGAGAGCGGAAGACCTTTCCGTGCTCCGCTGCGGCTACAGAGCCGAATACATACTCGTTGCAGCCGAGGCAGTAGCCACAGGGGAACTGGAGCTGGATAGCCTTATCCGGGCGGACTGGGTGGAAGCGAAGAAAAAGCTCATGCAATTGAGGGGAATCGGGGAGAAAGTGGCAAACTGCGTTGTGCTTTTTGGCCTCTACCATATGGAGGCTTTTCCCATAGACGTTTGGATAAAAAGAGCTTTAAAACAGCACTTTTCTGCCGATTTCCGCCCTGAGAGCCTTGGCAAATACGCAGGTTTGGCTCAACAGTACATTTTTTATTATGCAAGAAGCCAAGAAGTGTAAAAAACGGTTGACAAACCAACATTTTTTGTTAAAATACGTTTAATATTCATACCGCGACAGGCTTCTGTCGCGGTAACTATATATATGGAGGGCTATGCTATGGGTGAAATGAATTATTCCAATCGTTTTGTCGGAGAAGGTTTGACCTTTGACGATGTGCTGCTCGTCCCCGCTGAGAGCGATGTGCTCCCCGCCGACGTGGACCTTGGCACAAATCTTACCAGAAAGATCCGCCTCAATGTCCCTGTTATGAGTGCCGCTATGGATACCGTTACCGAGTACCGTATGGCTATTGCCGTGGCCCGCGAGGGTGGTATCGGCGTTATCCACAAGAACATGGCTATTGACGTTCAGGCAGAGCAGGTGGACATGGTCAAGCGTTCTGAAAACGGCGTCATCACCAACCCCTTCTCACTCAAAGCAGGAAATACCCTTGGCGATGCAGATGCCCTTATGGCAAAATTCCGTATCTCCGGCGTACCCATCGTTGATGATGATAATAAGCTCATCGGTATCATCACCAACCGTGACATGAAGTTTGAGACCGACATGAGCCGCGTCATCGATGAAGTCATGACCAAGAACGGTCTTATCACCGGTCTTGTTGGCACTACTCTGGACGAGGCCAAGGCCATTCTTCAGAAAAACCGCATTGAAAAGCTCCCCATAGTTGACGACAGTTACAGGCTCAAGGGTCTTATCACCATAAAGGACATTGAAAAAGTCCTCAAGTACCCCCGCAGCGCAAAGGACAGCGCCGGCAGACTGCTCTGCGCCGCTGCCATCGGCGCAACCGCCGACGTTCTGGACAGAGCCGGCGCTCTTATCGATGCCGGTGTTGACGTTCTGGTGCTGGACAGCGCCCACGGTCACTCTGCCAACATTATGAAGAGCGTGGCCCGCGTCAAGGAAAGATACCCCGAAATCCAGCTCATCGCAGGCAACGTGGCTACTGCCGCTGCAACCGAAGCCCTCATCAAGGCCGGTGCTGACTGTGTCAAGGTCGGCATAGGCCCCGGATCCATCTGCACCACCCGCGTTGTTGCCGGTATCGGCGTTCCCCAGATCACTGCCATCCTCCAGTGCGGTGAAATGGCGGACAAGTACGGTGTGCCCATTGTTGCCGACGGCGGCATCAAGTACTCCGGCGATATCGTCAAGGCCATTGCCGCAGGCGGCAGCGTTGTCATGATGGGCTCCATGCTTGCAGGCTGCGAGGAAGCCCCCGGCGAGATGGAGGTCTATCAGGGCCGTCAGTTCAAGGTCTACCGCGGTATGGGCAGCCTTGGCGCCATGCAGAAGGGCTCCAAGGACCGCTACTTCCAGCAGAACAACAAAAAGCTCGTCCCCGAAGGCGTGGAAGGCCGTGTGCCTTACCGCGGACCCGTGTCCGAGACCATCTATCAGATGATGGGCGGTCTGCGCTCCGGCATGGGCTACTGCGGCGCTCACAATATCGAAGAGCTTCGCACCGAAAGCCAGTTTGTCCGCATCACCTCTGCCGGTCTCAAGGAGAGCCACCCCCACGATATTTATATCACCAAGGAAGCTCCCAACTACACCATGAACCCCTGAATATGAGTTTTGAGGCTCCCTGTGCATAAACTTTGCACAGGGAGTTTTTGATTATACTTGAAATAAGTGCCGGATTGGCATAAAATAATAAAACAAAAGTTTTTTGGAGAGTGATGCACAATGGCAGCAGGAAGACCCCGCGGCAGAGAAAAGAACATCACGGGCGCCGGTAAAGGCGTGTATAAAAGAGGCTCCGGCCTTGGTACAGGCCGGGTCGGCAAGGCTGACGGCTATACCGGGCGCAGACCTTCATCTGGTGGCTCAGGCGGCAGCTTCGGCGGTGGCGGCGGCAATTATGGCGGCGGCAGTACCCGCGGCAGAGGCGGTAAAAAAGGCGGCAAGGGCGGCCTGCTTGCGCTTTTGGCAGTGCTGCTTCTGGGCGGCGGCGGTTACGGAATTCTGGGCGG
>JAFTXM010000142.1 GCA_017465025.1 Oscillospiraceae bacterium | reverse complement strand
GCACATTTCGGCGTGAATTGTTCGGATGATTTTGGATGCAGAGGACGCAGGCTTACTGACGTAAGTCAAGGACGATAAGTCCAAAAGCGCCGGACAAGGCCGCCGAAATGCGGTGCGTGTTCGACTCCCGTTGGACTAAGTAAAATTCCGGCGTCAGGCAAAAGACTCATGCCTGACGCCGATAAATCAATTTATGTAATGATCATTTCACAAAAAGCGCAGTGCTTGCAGAACCATCGGCATAGATAAATTCTATGCTATGCTCACCTTCTTCAAGCGCATCCAGAACTTCTGCGGAAATAGTGACGAAGAAGCCTTCAATCTCTGCTTCAACTTCCACGCCGTCTATCTCCACGCGGACTATACCCTCGTGGCTAAGTTCAAAGACCAGACCGGTTTCACTTCCAAGAGTCCACTGGGCATTTTTGCCCTCGACCACCGTGTATCTGATGCTCACCATGCCCTCCGTGCCGAAGCTGCTCATAGCTGCAGGGCGAATGCCGGTGGTGGGTTTGGTTTCAGGTGTGGGTTCAGGTACGGGTTCAGGTTCAGGTGCGGGTTCAGCTTTCTCAATAATTGTTATGTTGTTGTCCTCGACTCCGAGTATGGAGGACATAGCATCTCCCTCCATTTTGGAAACCTTTGTTCCGTTTATAGTGGCTGTGCTGTCAGCCGTCACCTTCGTAACAACATTTTCCGATGTGCTCGTCTTACCTTCACCGGCTGTTGCGCTGTTCTCAGTTGTGAGAGAAGCGGAATCACTTATAAGCAATTCGCCAAACAACTGTATAGAGGTCGCGGTAGAGTTATCTCCCCCGCTGTTACTTTCTGCATTTATATCGACCTTCGAATCGCCGCTGATAGTCATGTCAAGGCCAAAAACGGCATTTGCCGAAGACTCGTCTGTAGCTGATGAACTATTCACTGTAATTCCAGCAGAAGCTTCGTCCTCTATTGTTACATAAATTGACGTTATGCCGCTCACAGTAGAGCTGTTTCCCTTAGCATCAGTAGCCGTGCCGCTTGCCGTCACGTTAAGCTGAGAGTTGTCCTGTGCAGTAACGGACATGGTGCCTGTCACACCTAGTGAGTTGACATCATAACTGTCAGAACTTGCACTGACTGAAGCGTTAAGTTTAGCGGTATCCTGCACCGAAATACTTCCCATAGATGATTGAATACCGACAGCTCCGGGACTGCGGCTGCCAGTAGTTTCGACCGCCGTTGCATTCACGCTTACAGAAGCTGCATCTTTTATTGTTAAGTCCGGGCTTTGTGTACCGTTCATATCAATACCGACTGCCACAGGACTATAATAAGCAGCATCAGAACTAAGATCAAGATTTGCATTGACTTCTAAAGTTCCATCACCCTGAATGACCGTATCGACTGCGCTGGAAATACCTGTGTGGTCTGTGCTGACGCTGTTATCACCTTCAAGAGTGATGGTGACCTGCTCGCTGCCTGTCGCATTCGCTCCGGCCTCTATGACAACGGGAACATTGAAGTCAGCGCCATTGCTTTCAGTGGTAATTTTAAGGTCAGTAAAGCCTACTTCCGCCTGTGCGCCATTATCAACAGTAATTGTGACGGTATTGTCGGCAGGGGCTTCAGCCGTGCCGGAGGTGCCGGTAATAACCGGGGCAGAATCCTCTATTGTGCTTTCTGTTTCCTGTCCAGCTACTACACCGGTTACGGTCTGCACTGTTTCGCCGGCATCGTTTGTGGTGGCGTTTACGATAACATCACCCTTGGATATGTCCCACTCCTCGGCCATTGCCAGAGTAGAGAACATGGCAAGCACCAGTAATGCAGATATTATACTGGCCTTGTACTTATTGCTGCGGGCTGTACCATGCCGCTTTGATTGATGTTTTCCCATACTTTCAATTTCCTCCTGTTTTTGTCCTGTTATTGTGGATATACTCGGTAAATTCTCGCTGACGCTCCGAAATCCCGCGCGGGGGAATATTTCGAAGTTTTTCGGTTAATAAGGCTTATCATTGGCTGCATTGCAGGCAATGATAGCAGGGTACCCTGCTATTTTCGCGCTTAATCTTAAATTATTCTGATAAAGGAAGCTTTGAGCCGTGCTTCACTTTATCGCGTTTTCAGTTTGATTATACTACTATGTTTTCTATTTTTCAATATGCAATTCAAATTATTTTTATGCCGGACTTTTGTGCTGTTTATTCAAAAATATCTTATTTTCTTACATCAGCGCAAAGTAGAATATCACAAGCAGTATCAAGGCTGAAAACAGCCCGACCCCCAGCATTTTCAGTTTTTCCTTCCAGCTTGCCCTGAAAAAGCTGACGATAAGATACAAAGCGCCGCCCGCAAAGCCGATAAGAAACATTATAAGCATAAGGCGGTTGCCCGGCTCATTGGCGGTGCCGCTCCACATGGTCATGGGCGCAGTCTTCCACTGGCGGAAAAAATGCCCCAGCCTGTCCATGAAAAGAGGCAGACTGTCGATTATTTTCCCCGCCTCATATATGATTTTTTCAAAAAAGTCCTTTACAGCATCCATGAGATGTACGCTCCCTCCGCTCTGCCATTTGCTACAGTATAGCAATTTACGGGCTTTATTTCAATGGAAATCACCACAAAGCTTCCCTTCCTATTGCAAAAAGGCAGCTTTTGACATATAATATTGTGACGAATTTTCATGCGGAGGCTTCAATGCTCAAACTTGAGAAAAAACACACGGCGCTTCTGGCTGTGCTGATAATAATATCCGCTGTCTGCTTTCTCTTTGCCGGACGCAAGGACGGTATGTTCATAGACGAGATATACACCTATGGGCTTTCAAACAGCTACTACGCCCCTTTCGTCACGGATATCAAGGGCGGCGATATGCGCGATACCGTCATGACCCGGCAGGAGCTTGTGGATTACCTTTTTGTAGGCGAGGATGACCGCTTTGCCTACGGCTCGGTCTACTACAATCAGGTAAACGATGTGCACCCGCCGCTTCACTACTGGCTTTTGCACACCGCCTCATCCCTTGCACCAGAGCAGCATAATATGTGGCCCGCTCTCGTGCTGGACTATATCATATATATGGGGGCGCTGATAGCTTTATACGCGCTGGCAGTAAAGCTTTTTGGCAGCCGTCCGGCGGCTCTGGCTGCAGTATGTCTCTACGGCTTGAGCGTCATCGGGCTTTCCACCATGCTGATGATACGTATGTATGTGCTTCTCACCTTTTTCACGGTGCTTCTGGCCTACGCCGCCGTATCAGTGATGAAGCATGGGCGGAAAAGAGACTATGTACTTTTGTGGCTGAGCATTTTTCTCGGTCTTCTGACCCAGTACTACTTTGTGTTCTACGCCTTTTTCCTCTGCGCCGCAGTTGTTGTTTTCATGCTGTGCAGGAGGGAGTTCAAAAAGGCGCTGGTCTTTGCCCTGTGGGCTTTTGCGGGCGTTGGGGTTTTCGTTCTGGCCTTCCCCGCCTGCTTTGAGCATCTTTTTGCCGACGCTCTCGTCTCCGGCGGCAACGCTGTGGAGAACATCAAAAATGTGGCCCAGTATTCCGAGCGGCTTGAATTTTTCAACGAGGAATGTTCCGAGCGTATGCGGGCCATCCGCTATGTGAGTGTGGCCCTTGCTGCTTTGTGCCTTGTGCGGATAAGAAAGCTCATCGCAGATTTCAAGGCAAAAAATCTCAGGCTGGACACGCTTATTGTGCTTTTGCCCGCTTTCGTGACCTATGTTCTTGTGGCTATAATCTCCCCGGTGGCGGAGATACGCTACGTATATAACCTTATCCCCATATTTGTGCTGGGCGACGCGCTGATGCTCTACTGGCTGCTGGGTACTGACAGCGAGGGCTGGGCGCAGCTTTTAAAATACGTGCCCGTCATGCTTATCGGGGCTGTGGCGCTGTGGTACGCCCGCACCCTGCCTCCGGATTATCTCTACGAAGAACATGAGGAGCTGAACATCATGCTCTCGGAGTATGCGGACACTCCCTGCATTTACATGGACGATAACTATCCCGCGCCCATCACCTTTGATATGCTGCAGCTCATAGTTTTTGAGGACTTTCTCATCACTGCCGACACCCAGTCCCCCGCCATTGCCGACTACCTTGACGGCAGAGGGCGCATGGTGGTATTTATTGATCTGAGCGAATTCTGGTCCAGCGGCTTTGATGCTGAGGAAGTTCTGGATGGGCTTTCCCGCTCCACCGGCTTTGAAAATATTACACCCTTGTACTCAAACGGTTTTTCCGATGTATACCTGATGGAGGATATATAAATATGATATCTGTTATTCTGCCCTCCTACAACGAGGAAAAAATGATCCAGACCGCGGCGGACACCGTCGCGGGTATTCTCAAAAGCGAGAACATAGCCTACGAGCTGGTGTTCGTGGACGATGGCTCAAAGGACAAGACCTGGGAGAATATAGTCCTTGCCAACAAAAAGGACCCTTGCGTCACCGGTGTGCATTTCAGCCGCAATTTCGGCAAGGAAGCCGCCATGTTCGCAGGGCTTGAAAAGGCAAGAGGCGACTGCTGCGTGGTGATAGACTGCGATTTGCAGCACCCGCCTGAGAAGATAGTTGAGATGTACAGGCTCTGGGAGCAGGGCTACGAAGTGGTCGAGGGCATCAAGGAAGACCGGGGCGAGGAATCCGCTTTCCACAAGTTTGCCGCCAACAGCTTCTACTCTCTCATCAGCGGCGCCACCGGCATGGACATGGCCTCCTCTTCCGACTTCAAGCTTCTTGACCGCAAGGTCGTGGACACCCTCAACAGCCTGCCTGAGCGCAATGTTTTCTTCCGCGCCCTGTCCTTCTGGGTGGGCTACAGGAAGGCTACCGTGTATTACAGCGTACAGGAGCGCACCGCCGGCGAGAGCAAGTGGTCCACCAAGGCGCTGGTGAAGTACGCCCTTACTAACATCACCTCTTTCTCCTCCGCGCCCCTGCATATTATCACTGTGCTGGGCTTCATCATATTCGGAGTGAGCGTGGTATTCAGCGTCATCGCCCTTGTGCAGAAGCTGTCCGGCGCGGCTGTGGCAGGCTTTACCACCGTCATCATCCTGCTGCTCTTCGCCAGCAGCGCCATCATGATAAGTCTCGGCATCATCGGCTACTATGTGGCCCGCATCTATGACGAGATCAAGGGCCGCCCCCGCTATATTATTTCTCAGATGATCGGAGAAGGCTATGATAGATAAACTCTTTGAACTGGCGTTCAGAATTATAAGGTGGGTATTCCGCTCCGGTGAGACCGGCGAAAAGCTCATTGGCCTGCTGAAAAAATACAGGGAAATACTGGTGTACCTCTTCGTAGGCGGTCTTACCACCGTTATTGCACTGGGCGCAAAGTTCCTTTTCAACATTGTTGTGTATGATGGCACTGCCCATCCTACTTCCCTGCAAAACTTCATACTCAGCATGGTCAACTGGGTCTCCGGCGTTGCCGCCGCATACCCCATGAACCGCAGCTGGGTATTTCAGAGCACCGACCCCAACATCCTCAAGGAGCTCTGGAGCTTCATTTTGTCCCGCGTGGCTACGCTGATCATGGACATTGTTGTGATGCAGGTGCTGGTGCTGCTGGGCATGAATATGTATGTGGCCACCATCATCTCCGCAGTTCTTGTCGTCATCGGCAACTACGTATTTTCCAAGTTCTTTGTGTTCAAGACCAAAGCTGAATAAGCGTAAAACAGGAGCCGCCGCAGAAAGCATAAATTCTGCGGCGGCTTATTTGTTATACGTTATACAACGAAACGGGAACCGGTTTTCCGGTCCCCGTCTGGTATGTTGTATGCTTTTATTACTTGAAGTAGCGCTCCCACAGACCCTCAAATGCCTTGCCGTGGCGGGCCTCGTCACGGGCCATCTCATGGACGGTGTCGTGGATAGCGTCCAGATTGTACTGCTTTGCCAGCTTTGCCAGCTCGAACTTGCCGGCGGTTGCGCCGTTCTCGGCCTCGATACGCATCTCAAGATTCTTCTTGGTGCTGTCGGTGACGACCTCGCCCAGAAGCTCTGCAAACTTGGCGGCGTGCTCGGCCTCCTCAAGGCCAGCCTTCTCCCAGTAAAGGCCGATTTCAGGATAGCCCTGACGGTGAGCCACTCTTGCCATTGCCAGATACATACCGACCTCGGTGCACTCGCCTTCAAAGTTGGCTCTCAGGCCGCAGATGATCTCGTCCTGAACTTCTTTGGGAACATTCTCGCCAAACTGCTTGCCAACACCGATGAAATGCTCGGCTGCCCAGACCTTCTCGGCAGTCTGCTCACCAAAGCGGGAGCCGGGGATCTTGCACTGGGGGCAAAACTCGGGAGCGGACTCTCCCTCATGAACGTAACCACATACGGGGCATACCCATTTCTTCATATTTTATATCCTCCTGTTATTTATGCTCTAAATCAGTAATAATTCTTATTACTGAAATTAATATAGCATACGCCGCTTGATTTGTAAAGTCTTTTTTTTGAAAAAATTTACTGGCCCTGTACAAGTGCCGTCAGCGCAGGGGCGGCAGATCTGGCAAAGAGCCGTGCGGCGGCCAGCGCTTCCTGCAGGGTATTGCCGTTGCTGCCCACCTCCATGATGATGCTGCCCGGGCTGAGATGCTGGTTGTATCTTTGCGGCACCAGCTCTACCGGGCGCATGAGGGTCGGGTGCGCCGCACTGACGACCCTTTGAAGGTACAGGGCAAGGCTCAAATTCTGCTGCCAGCCGGGGTGTTCAAGGCCGCTTTCGTCCGTGCCTACCAGCAGCATTATCTGACTTGCAACCACCCCCTGTTCCTCCGCCATTGTTTTGTACACCACGCCGTTTTCACCCAGGGCATCACGGTGTACGTCTATGACTATTTTTATTCCCGGATACTCCGCCAGCCAGCTTTGCACAGCGTCCCCGGAACGGGTATATGAACCGGTGTAGCTGGGGTAGTCGTAGATATTCCTGTCGTGTATCACTTTAAGCCCGGCCTCCTCCAGTATGGCGCACAGCTCATCCCCCACCCGGACAATATTGTATTTTGTGTCCTCGGTGCGGCTTTCGTCGCTGGCCTCATAGGTATCAAGTCCGGCCGGTGTATAGGCCTCACTGGCGTGGGTGTGTATGACAAGTATCTGCATATCGTCGGCGGGCAGCTTTATATCCGGAGGTGTCAGCAGGAGCTTTCCCATGTCCAGCTGATAGCCGGTCATATTTTTTACAGATAGCCCGCCCTGAATGGTGGTCTCCCTTATTTTTTCGTCACGCAGCCGCGCCTGTTCAACAGATATAAGGGCGCTATCCTGCGTCGGGGCGGCAGTACTTGATACGGTGTCAGCTTTGAAGGCAGCCTCAAGCGCCGGCAAAGGGCTGCTGTTTTGCATGGCTTTCACGGTCTGCCCCGGGCTTTCGGGCAGCAGAGCCTGACCGTTTTCATACCATGCGCTGACGTTTTTCATTCTCCCGTTCTCCACCCGCTCTTCTCTGTTGTCCCTGAGCAGCGTGTAGCCGGGTGAGGCGGAAAAAATATAAAGACTCATGGTCATTATGAGCAGCGAAACCAGTTTTTTCAGGCCAAGCAGAGTCCTCACCCCCTCATTGCAGACTATGCGTGTCCCGGAGGGGATATGACCGCTTGCAAAAGAGACAGCGGCGTGATATAAATGTAGATAAATTATTATAGGAAGGTTGACGGATATGGAATTTAATTTCAGACCCAGAGGTGTTTGCTCCCAGATGATGGATATAGAGGTTGAGGATAACAAGCTCAAGTCCCTCAAGGTCATGGGCGGATGCAGCGGCAATTTGCAGGGCATCTCCAAGCTTGTGGAGGGTATGGACATTGATGAGGTCATAAGCCGCCTTGAGGGTATCCGCTGCGGCTTCAAGAACACCTCCTGTCCCGATCAGCTGGCCAAGGCACTGAAAATGTACAAGGAAGAAGCCGCAGACGCGTAAGTCCGGCTCAGGTTTACATGATGCTCGAAACTATATTGCAAAGTGGCTTTGAGGCTTTGGGTCTTGCCGCCGACGGGCAGATTCTCAGCCGATACAGGACATATTTTGAATACCTTGAAGAAATGAACAAGGTGATGAACCTGACCGCCATTTCCGGCGAAAAGGATGTGGGGCAGCTCCATTTTCTCGACTGCGCCGCCATCGCCGCGCATTTTCCTCTTGCCGGCAAGCGGCTTATTGACGTCGGTACAGGCGCGGGCTTTCCCGGCCTTGCGCTGAAAATCGCCTGCCCGGAGCTGGAGCTTACATTGCTTGACAGTCTGGACAAGCGGATAAACTTTCTTAAAAACTGCTGTGGAAAGCTGGGCTTTGAGGACGTGTATTGTCTGCACGCAAGGGCCGAGGAAGCACCCGGGGATATGCGGGAAAGCTTTGACTTTGCCACATCCCGCGCCGTGGCAAGGCTCAATCTCCTCAGTGAGCTGTGCCTGCCGCTTGTGAAGGTGGGCGGGTATTTCATCGCCATGAAAGGGCCGGACTGTCAGGAGGAAGTGAACGAGGCTGGCCGCGCCATTGCACTTCTGGGCGGAAAGCTTGAAAAGCGCATTGACTACAGCATCCCCGGCACGGATGTGGTGCACAGTCTTGTGGTGATAAAAAAGGAAAAGCCCACGCCGGGAAAATATCCCCGCCGCTGGGCGCAGATAAAAAAACAGCCTCTGTAAAAAATCAACACCGGAGAGAAATTCTCCGGTGTTTTTCATATTATCTCGTTTTCCAGCTCGTCCATGGTATGTACAAGAGTTTTTGCTCCGGCGGCTTCAAGCTCCGCCACGGTGCGAAAGCCCCATGTGACGCAGATGCAGTCCAGCCCCGCGTTGGCGGCGGTGAGCACGTCCACCTCGGAATCGCCCACGTAGACGCTCTCCTCCCGGCTCACACCCATATCCTTCATGGCAAGCTCCACCATATCCGGCGCGGGCTTGCGTGGTACAGAATCCTTCTGCCCTGCGGCAAGCTCCAGAAGGCCGGGGAAAAAGCGTTCCGCCAGCTCCTTGACCGCCTCATCCGGCTTATTGGACACGACCGCCAGCTTTATTCCGCTTGCTTTCAGCCGCTCCATAAGAGGGATGATGCCGGCATACGGCGCTGTATCCACAAGGCAGTGCTGCTCATAATAGGCTTTGAACCATGAGAGCACCGTCTCCACGGTTTCCTCGCTGCTGCCCTCCGGAACCGCCTGCTCTATGAGCCGCCTTGCGCCGTTGCCCACATAGCAGCGCACCTGCTCAAGAGTGCATCGGGGCATGGCAAACTCCGAAAGCGTCCGGTTGACGGCAGATCTCAGGTCTTCCAAAGTGTCCAGAACCGTGCCGTCCATGTCGAATAAAACTGCCTTGTACTTCATGCTGCGCCTCCTGTTGTTTCTCCGCTGATTATAAGCCACCGTCAGCCGCGCCGTCAACGCAATTTTGACGCACGAGCCCGGAGAGTATATTGATTTGACCGTAAAAATGTGCTAAAATGGTCACAGTCTGATATGAAAAAGGAGACTTGGCATGGAAGGTTTCAGAGTTCTTGAAATAAAAAAGAGTGTTTTTGAAAATAATGACCGGGAAGCAGATATTCTCCGCGAGCAGCTTAAGCGAGACAAGGTTTTTCTGCTCAACCTGATGAGTTCCCCCGGCTCCGGCAAGACCACCACACTCAAGCGCACCATTGAGGCGCTGAAGGATGAATTTCGCATCGGCGTTATGGAGGCTGATATCGACTCTGACGTGGATGCCGCCACCATTGAAAAGACCGGCGTGAAGGTCATTCAGCTGCACACCGGCGGTATGTGTCATCTGGACGCAGGTATGACAAAGCAGGGTCTGGACGGACTGGGTGTTGAGGATGTGGACTTTGCCATACTTGAGAACGTGGGCAATCTGGTATGCCCCGCCGAGTT
>JAFTXM010000141.1 GCA_017465025.1 Oscillospiraceae bacterium | reverse complement strand
GCGGAACTGAGAGGGCGAAAGCGTTTGAATTATGGCATTATTATAAGCTGAAGGCGCGTTCTCTCCCTCATCAGAAGGCGGCATGGAATGGCTGAGAATTTTCACGCCACCGGCGTGTTCTATAAAGATTCGAATCCCATGCATGTTATAAGAAAAGAACCGCCGGCTGGCGGTTCATTTTACGGTGGAGTAAATTTGAAGGGAAAACACCCAAATCAAAGTCCGCGGAGCGGCTTTGATTTGGAAAGGAAAAATAACACCGCCGGTCAATGTGCAGTCGCCTGCGGCGGCACATGACCCTCGGTGTTATTTTGACGTGGCGGAGATGGAGGGATTCGAACCCCCGGGCGGTGTTACCCGCCAACTGATTTCGAGTCAGCCTCGTTACGACCACTTCGATACATCTCCATATTCAGTTAGTATTCTGCCCCGGACTTCGGGGCTTTGTAATTATATCCAAAACTCAGGAAAAAATCAAGGGGGAGACATGGCGCTGTACAGGCACAGGATTGCCGACGGAAGGGGAGAGGGGAAGCGGATTGCCGCGTCGCTTCGCTCCCCGCAATGACGAGATTTGACATGATGTGTTTATTGGAACTTGCACCAAACCCAAAACCTGTCATTGCGAAACCAGTCCGCAGACTGGTCGTTATGCGCCCGCCCCCTCCGGGGACTAAGTCGCTTTGCTCCTGTCGCGATCGCCATGCATGCGAGCAACCGAGCGAAGCGAGGCTCTTGGCGAGTCGTAGGCAATCCGTCTCTCTATGTAATTTACCTGACATTTTAATTTTGTTTAAGTGCGGCTTTTGGAAAAATAATTACTTTTTAGGCGTTTATTGACGGCATACTGCGGGCGAATGCAATTCGCCCCTGCAATGAGAGTGGAGCGTATTTGGAGACTTGGAGCGCTGCGCTGTATTGAGCTCTGCGGGGACAGGGGGAAGTATTGCGTTATAGAAAGGGATGGAATTTTCACAACAAACCTGAATATAATTCGCATATAAATTTATATAAAACTGTTGACAAAGTTTTGAGTCAGGTTTATCATATACTCAAAAGCAAGAGGAAAGGACCAAGACAGATGAAAAAGACATTGTACAGCCTTATGCTCAGCGAGGAAGTGGTGCGGGAGGTGGACGCGCTGGCCCACAGACTGGGGACAAACCGCTCAAATCTCATTAACCAGATACTGGCCGAGTATGTCAACTACACCACGCCGGAAAGAAAGATAAACGACGTGCTCTCCGCCATTGAGCAGCTGATGAGCCCTTCAAGGGATCTGGTGCCATTTTTCACACCAAACAGCCTTTCCATGTCCCTCAAAAGCTCCCTTGAGTACAAGTACCGCCCCACCGTCAAATACGAGGTGGAGCTGTACAGGGCCGGGGAGAGCGAGCTGGGGCAGCTGTCAGTGGTGTTCCGCACCCAGTCGGCGGCGCTCATATCCGCGATGACGGAGTTTTTCCGGCTGTGGACGCACATTGAGAAGGCACATCTGTACCCTCTCACCGGGGCGAAGATAGAATACGCCCTGTATGACAACAAGTTTATCCGCTCTCTGGCGCTGCCGGACAGGGATTGCAGCTCCGAGCAGCTGGCCGGGGCCATAAGCGAATATATACGCCTTTTCGACAAGCTGATGAAAGGATGGCTGGGGGGCAGGCTGGATGCCCACGACGTGGAGGCGGCATACTATTCCCAGATGAGAAACGCGCCGATACATATCTGATATGGCAGTATCGGACATGAAGAAAGGAGCAGCAAGTGAACGCTCAGAACTACACACAGAAAAGTCTTGAGGCTCTGCAGCAGGCCCAGAACATGGCCATGGAGAACCGCAATAATTATATCGCCCCGGAGCATCTGCTATACGCCCTTGTGGATCAGGACGGAGGACTTATCCCCACGCTGCTGGGCAGGATGGGAGCTGATTGCAGCACCATTCTCAGCGAGCTGGACAGCGCGATCTCCGCTCTGCCGAGGGTGGGCAGCGCCACACAGGTCTACCTCTCTCCGGAGAGCTCCCGGGTGATGGGCGCGGCAGAGAAGGCGGCAAAATCCACGGGGGATGAATACCTCTCGGTGGAGCACCTGATGATAGGCATTTTCGCTGCCGCCACCCCCGCCATAAAGCGCATATTCGCCGACCATGGCATTACAAAATCCGCTTTCACGGCGGAGCTTTCCAAGGTCAAATCCGCCCCGGTCACCGGGGATGACCCGGAGAGCAGCTATGACGCGCTTACAAAGTACGGCACGGATCTTGTGAAAAGGGCGAGGGAGAACGAGCTTGACCCGGTGATAGGCCGGGACACGGAGATAAGAAACGTGATACGCATACTCTCCCGCAAGACAAAGAATAACCCGGTACTCATCGGCGAACCGGGCGTGGGCAAGACCGCTATAGCCGAGGGATTGGCTCAGCGTATCGTCCGGGGCGATGTGCCCGAAGGACTCAAGGGCAAGACCATCTTTTCCCTTGATATGGGCGCCCTCATCGCCGGGGCCAAGTACCGGGGCGAATTTGAAGAGCGCCTGAAGGCGGTGCTGGAAGAGATACGGCGCAGCGAGGGCGGCATCATCCTCTTCATAGACGAGCTTCACACCATCGTGGGCGCGGGCAAAACCGAGGGCAGCATGGACGCGGGCAACCTTCTCAAGCCGCTGCTGGCCCGGGGCGAGCTGCACTGCATAGGTGCCACCACGCTGGACGAATACAGAAAATACATCGAAAAGGACGCGGCGCTGGAACGGCGCTTCCAGCCGGTGCAGGTGGACGAGCCAACGGTGGAGGATACCATCTCCATCCTGCGCGGCCTTAAGGAGCGCTACGAGGTTTTCCACGGCGTACGCATCCACGACAGCGCCCTTGTCGCGGCGGCCACCCTCTCTGACCGCTACATCTCCGACCGTTTTCTGCCCGACAAGGCCATCGACCTTGTGGACGAGGCCTGCGCCCTTATCCGCACGGAGATAGACTCCATGCCCTCCCAGCTGGACGATATACGCAGGAAAATAATGCAGCTGGAGATAGAGGAGATGGCGCTGAAAAAGGAGGAGGACAAGCTGAGCCTTGCCCGGCTTGAAAAGCTCAGGGGCGAGCTTGCCGAGCTCAAGGACAGCTTCAACGAGCTGAAAGCGCGCTGGGAGGATGAGAAAAACAGCGTGGACGAGGTAAAGCGCCTGAAGGCGGAGATAGAAAAGCTCCACGCCAGTATTGAACAGGCTCAGCTCAACTATGAATATGAGACGGCGGCAAGGCTTAAATATTCAGACCTGCCGAGGCTTGAAAAGGAGCTTTCCAACGCGGAGGAAAAGAGCGAGGCGCGCAAGGCCGCGTCCCTTCTCCACGACACGGTGACCGAAGAGGAGATCTCCGGCATTGTGGCAAAGTGGACGGGTATCCCGGTGGCAAAGCTGATGGAGAGCGAGCGGGAAAAGCTCCTGCGGCTTTCAGAGCAGCTCCATGAGCGCGTCATCGGACAGGATGAGGCGGTGACAAAGGTCAGCGAGGCCATACTGCGCTCAAGAGCGGGCATTGCCGACCCGGGCAGACCCGTGGGTTCCTTCCTCTTCCTCGGCCCCACCGGCGTGGGCAAGACCGAGCTTGCCAAGTCCCTCGCCCACTGCCTTTTTGACGACGAGCACAACATGGTGCGTATCGACATGAGCGAGTATATGGAGAAGTTTTCCGTCTCCCGGCTCATCGGCGCCCCTCCGGGATATGTGGGCTATGACGAGGGCGGACAGCTTACCGAGGCCGTGCGGCGCAAGCCCTACAGTGTGCTGCTCTTTGACGAGATAGAAAAAGCCCACCCGGATGTGTTCAATATCCTTTTGCAGATCCTTGACGACGGGCGCATCACCGATTCTCAGGGCAGGACGGTGGATTTCAAGAACACCATTATAATCCTCACCTCCAATCTGGGCAGCCAGTATCTGCTGGAGGGCATCAACGAGGACGGGGAGATAAGCGGCGAGGCCCGCGCGGCTGTTATGGCGGAGCTTAAAAGAGCTTTCCGGCCGGAGTTTCTCAACCGCCTTGACGAAACTGTGCTCTTCCACCCGCTGACAAAGGGCGACCTTGAGAGCATTATTGAGATCATGCTCGCCTCCCTGCGGGCAAGACTTGC
>JAFTXM010000140.1 GCA_017465025.1 Oscillospiraceae bacterium | reverse complement strand
AGGACTCCATGAGCGGCTCTTTCGAGAGCATGGATGTGCCTCCCACTCTCGTCTCCTTCGCCGTCACCACCGAGAAGGTGGACAAGATAGTTCCCAACCACTTAAAGAAGTCCGGCAACAAGCTGGTGCTTGTTGCTCCTGAGTACGACGAGGCGGGACTTCCCAAGGCCGAGAGCCTTATGAAGGTCTTTGATGAAGTCCATGGGCTTCTCTCCACCGGTAAGGCGGTCAGCGCCTATACCCCCACCTACGGCGGTATTGCCGAGGCCGTCATGAAGATGAGCTTTGGCGAGATGCTGGGTGTGGACTTTGACGAAAATCTCAGCCTTGATGAGCTTTTCGGCTACTGCTACGGTGCATTCCTGCTTGAAGTCCAAAGCGATGTTGCAGTCGGCAAGCTTATTGGCACTGTCACCGACAAGGCCGAAATAAGCTGCAAGGGCGAAAGCCTTGCACTTTCCGAACTGCTCAATATCTACGAGAATAAGCTTGAGAGCGTCTACTCCTGCAATATCCCCACCGAGGGCAAAAAGATTGAGCGGTTCAGCTATGAGAACACTGTCCGTCAGGCACCCGCCGTCAAGGTGGCCCGTCCCCGCGTTCTCATCCCCGTGTTCCCCGGCACCAACTGCGAGTTTGACTCCGCCAAGGTCATGCGGGATGCAGGGGCCGAGCCTGAGATAATGGTCATCAACAACCTCACATCAGAGGGCATTGCCCGCAGTGTGGAAAGCTTTGCCGCGGAGCTCAAGACCGCCCAGATGATATTCATTCCCGGCGGCTTCTCCGGCGGCGATGAGCCGGACGGCTCCGGCAAGTTCATCACTGCCTTCTTCCGAAACGCCGCCGTCAAGGACGGAGTGACCGAGCTTCTTGAAAAGCGTGACGGCCTTATTCTTGGTATCTGCAACGGCTTCCAGGCCCTTATCAAGCTGGGTCTTGTGCCCTACGGCAAGATAATCGACACCGACGAAAACTGCCCCACCCTGACCTTCAACACCATCGCCCGCCATCAGTCCCGCATAGTCCGTGTCCGCGTGGCCTCCAACAAGAGCCCCTGGCTCTATGACACCAATGTGGGCGATGTCTACTCTGTGCCCATCTCCCACGGTGAGGGCCGCTTCATAGCAAGCGAGGAGCTGGTGCGCACTCTCGCCGCAAACGGTCAGATATGCACCCAGTACGTTGACCTAGAAGGTCAGCCCACCGACGATGTGCACTTCAACCCCAACGACTCCGTGTTCGCTATCGAGGGCATCTGCTCTCCCGACGGCAGAGTCTTCGGCAAGATGGGCCACGCAGAGCGTATAGGCAACGGTCTTTACAGGAACGTTCCCGGCGAGTATGACATGAAGATGTTCGCCTCCGCAGTCAAGTACTTTAAAAACTGAAAGGAGCAGATGCACTATGGCATGGCTTACTGATATAGAGATCGCCCAGAAATGCGAGATGAAGCCCATTTTTGAGGTGGCAAAAACCGCAAATATCGACGAGAAATATATTGAGCAGTACGGTCGCTACAAAGCCAAGATTGACCTCTCTCTCCTTAAGGAAAGCACTGCCCGGGACGGCAAGCTCATCCTTGTCACCGCCATCACCCCCACCCCCGCAGGTGAGGGCAAGACCACCACTTCTGTGGGTCTGGCTGACGGACTTCGCAAGATAGGCAAAAACTCCATTGCAGCATTGCGTGAGCCCTCTCTGGGCCCCGTGTTCGGCATCAAGGGCGGCGCTGCCGGCGGCGGCTACGCTCAGGTAGTGCCTATGGAGGACATTAACCTCCACTTCACCGGCGACTTCCACGCCATCGGCGCTGCAAACAATCTGCTGGCTGCTATGCTGGATAACCACATCCAGCAGGGCAACAGCCTTGGCATAGACCCCAAACAGATCACATGGAAGCGCGCCGTTGACATGAACGACAGGCAGCTTCGCCACATTGTAAACGGTCTTGGCGGCAGACTTCAGGGCGTACCCCGTGAGGACGGCTTTGACATCACCGTGGCCTCCGAGATCATGGCAGTTCTCTGCCTTGCAGCGGACATTACCGATCTCAAGCGCCGCCTTGCCTCCATCATCGTGGGCTACACCTACGAGGGCAAGAGCGTCACTGCCCACGACCTGAAGGCCGAGGGCGCAATGGCAGCCCTCCTCAAGGATGCACTCAAGCCCAATCTGGTGCAGACCCTTGAGGGTACTCCCACCTTCATCCACGGCGGCCCCTTTGCAAATATCGCCCACGGCTGCAACTCCATCATCGCAACCCGCATGGCGCTCAAGCTTGGTGACTATGTTGTGACCGAGGCCGGCTTTGCCGCTGACCTTGGCGCTGAGAAGTTCCTTGACATCAAGTGCCGCATGGCAGGGCTCAAGCCCTCCGCCGTCGTTGTTGTGGCCACTGTCCGTGCCCTCAAGTACCACGGCGGCGTTGCCAAGGCCGATCTTAACAACGAAAATCTTGAAGCCCTTGAAAAGGGGCTGCCCAACCTTCTTCAGCACGTGGACAACATAAAGAATGTCTACGGTCTGCCCTGTGTTGTGGCTATAAACGCATTCCCCACCGACACCAAGGCCGAGCTTGATATGGTAGAGGCTAAGTGCAATGAGCTGGGCGTGAACGTTGCCCTCTCCGAAGTCTGGGCCAAGGGCGGCGAAGGCGGCATGGCTCTTGCAGAAGAGGTCGTGCGTCTGTGCGAGCAGCCCAGTGATTTCCGCTTCTGCTACGAGGACGAGCTGAGCATAACCGAAAAGCTCAACGCCATTGCCACAAAGATCTACCACGCAGACGGTGTTGACCTTGTGGGCAATGCCGTAAAGCAGCTCAAGCAGCTTGAGGACATGGGCTTTGGCTCCATGCCCATCTGCATGGCAAAGACCCAGTACAGCTTCTCCGACGACGCTGCCAAGCTGGGCGCACCCCGCAATTTCCGCATCAGCGTGCGCAACCTGAAAGTCAGCGCCGGCGCAGGCTTCATCGTTGCCCTCACCGGCGATATCATGACCATGCCAGGCCTGCCCAAGTCTCCCGCTGCCGAGCGTATCGACGTGGACGAAAACGGCGTTATCAGCGGTCTTTTCTGAGAGGTAGTCTATGAAGCTTATAATCGCATCAAATAATGCCCACAAGCTGGAGGAGATAAAAGCCATACTCAGCGGCTTTTTCGATGAGATAGTCTCCATGCGCGAGGCCGGCATTGACCATGAGACCATTGAGGACGGCGAGACCTTCATGGAAAATGCCGTCAAGAAGGCCCGTGAGATCGCTGAGATCTCCGGCTGCTGCGCCATTGCCGATGACAGCGGCATCTGCGTGGACGCGCTGGACGGCGCTCCGGGCATCTACTCCGCCCGTTTCAGCGGCGTACACGGAGATGACGAGGCCAACAACGACCTTCTTCTCGAAAAGCTCAAGGGCCGCATCGACCGCAGCGCCCACTATACCTGCGCTATTGCCCTTGCCCGCCCGGACGGAAGTGTGGTCAAGGCCGAGGGCTATCTCCACGGCCTTATAGGTCACGAGCGCATCGGCACCAACGGCTTTGGCTATGACCCTCTTTTCTATCTCCCTGAGTACGACATGACCACAGCCCAGCTGGAGCCTGCGGAAAAAAACCGCATCAGCCACAGGGCTGAGGCTCTCCACAAGCTGGTGGAGCTTCTGAAAAAACAGTAAATACCGAAAAAACTCCGCCGGAATTTCGTTTCCGGCGGAGTTTTTTGAAAAATTTTCAGTTGTTTTTACCCAAAATCATGAGGAATACTATAGTCAGTACGGAAATTGAGATAATCGCGCTGACCAGAGCAGTCTCATATGAAAAAGGAAGAATGTTCCTTAAAAGGACGATTAAAACAAGGGCGGCAATATCCACCAGCATCTGAACACGTCTTGCATTTTTTGCCGCTTTTGCGTCCTTTTTCCCCAGTGCCTTTTTTGCAATGCGGCTGTTTACAAAGGCCGCCGCTGCACCCCAAGCTATACCGAAAAGCACGGCGAAAAAAGTATTCACAGCACTTCCTCCTTATATTTTATGTTTATGTTCTATTATATATTATATCACAACGCTGTTGCATATCCAACAAAATTTGCCGCCGGTTCGCTATTTTTCCGGGAGTACCGGGCAATTTTCAGCAGATAATATCTGCGAGGTGATAAAAAATGAGTCCTAAAGAATTGCTCTACGTTGAAGATGCCCTCGGACACACTCAGTTTCTCATGAATCAGTGCCGTACCGCTGCAAATCAGCTGACCGACCCTGCGCTCCGTCAGCAGGTGCAGGAGCTGGTAAACCGCAATCAGAAGCTGTTCACGCAGTTTTATGATCTGGTATAAGGAGGAAAATATGAGCGACAGAGACATCATGGAAAACATTCTCATGACCACCAAGGGCGTGTGCGACCTTTATCTGCACGGCTCCATCGAGTCTTCAACACCCAAGGTGCACCAGGCCTTCAGCACTGCGCTGAACGACTCCCTTTGTATGCAGAACAGCATCTATCAGCATATGTCCGACAAGGGCTGGTACAGCACCCAGCAGGCGCAGCAGCCCCAGCTCCAGCAGGTCAAGCAGAAGTACTGCTGTGTGCAGTAACTTGCTCCCTCTGACCCTGCAACAGCAAAAGAACAAGGCTGCCCGGCACTGAAAGTGCCGGGCAGCGATCTTTTTGAAATTTTATGCCACTATGCGTCTGGCCTCATAGCCGCGGCTGCTGTAGTAGCCGGAAAGCTCGGAGATGATGACGCCGGTGGTGGAGTTGGAGGCGTGGACAAATCTGCCGCCGCCGATGTAGATGCCCACGTGTCCGATATAGCTGCTGCCGGAGTAGAAGCAGAGTATATCGCCGGGCTGGATGGCGGAAGGCTCCACGTGCACGCCGTTGGAGGCCTGATCCTGAGCCACACGGTTGAGTGTGTAGCCGAACTGCTTGTACACGTAGTACACAAGGCCGGAGCAGTCAAAGCCGGTGCTGGGAGAGCTGCCGCCCCAGCGGTAGCCGTAGCCCACAAATTGCAGGGCGTAATTTGCGATCTCCTGCCCCGTGGCGGAGCCGACTGAAGCGGAGCCGCTCTGGGAGGGCGTGCCTGTACCGGCGGCAGCGCTGTAGCTGCCCTCTTTCACGTACTGGGCGTATACATAGCCTGTCTGCCCGTTGTAGCTGACCAATGCCCAGTCGGACTGGACAGAGTGGAGCGTGACTGCGTTGCCGTAGAAAAGCTCGTCAATGACCCGTGAGCTCATGGAGGGCTCTGAGCGGAAGCGCACATTGTTGCCGGTGATGTAGGCGGCCTTGCTGACGCTTGTGTTGGGAGTGGGCGTGGGAGTCACAACAGGCTGAATTACCACGGGGGGCTGGGTAGCCTGAGGCGTGACTGCGCCCTGCTGCTGGGAAGAGCTGCTGCCGGAGCTTGAGCCGAAGCTGCCCTGATTTAGTATCAGCACGTAGTTTTCGTGAACATATCCGTCGACCCCGTCAATGGTAGCCAGCAGCCAGCCGTTTCCGGCCTTGCTCTGCACGGCTATGGCCTTACCGGTGTTGTACGTACCCAGAATAGAGTAGTTTGTACCTGGCCCGCTGCGGAAACGCACGTAAGAGCCTGCGATATAGGCCGTGAGGTTTGCCCGCTGAGTGCTTGCAGGCCCGGCAGAGGGGGTGGTGACAGGCGCGGGGACAACAGGTGAGGGGAGAACCGGCGCCTGAGTGGGTGTGGGTGTGACCACAACGACCGGCGCCTGAGTGGGAACCGGGGTAGCCACAACAATGGGTGCCTGGGTAGGCACGGGCGTGACCACGGGCTGTACCACGGTAATGCTGCCGAGACTTTCGTTGGGCTGGGGCAGGGTGGATGAGCCTTGCCCGGTAATTACGCTTATCCCATCAGAGTTCTGGCTGCCGGTGTTCGCA
The DNA here is from genome assembly GCA_017465025.1 of Oscillospiraceae bacterium. Taxonomy (GTDB): domain Bacteria; phylum Bacillota; class Clostridia; order Oscillospirales; family Oscillospiraceae; genus Limivicinus. The sequence goes on along the minus strand of JAFTXM010000140.1, from coordinate 20,193 downwards.
CTGCTGCCGGCACTTGCGCCGCGGCTCACATACTGGGAGTACACATAGCCCAGCTGCCCGTCGATAACACAGGCCGTCCAGCCGTCAGCCTCGCCGAGAATGGACACGGGCTTGCCGCTGCTGTAGGTGCCCAGTATTGAATAATCCGAGGACGGGCCGGAGCGAAAGCGCACGTACATGGCGTTTATGTATCCCGTCTGCCCGGCAGTATTGCTGTCGGCAGCGGGCGCGGAAACGGTCGGCGCGGAGACTGAAGGAACCGTGACCGCGGGAGTGGAGACTGTAGGCGCGGAGGGGGATACAGTCGGATAATAATCGAGAGAGGGGACAATAAAGCTGTATTCAGTTGTGAACTGGTAGTTGTCTTGCAGACCCAGATAGGAAGAGGATATAAAGCCTGTCTGCCCTGCGTACTGCACGGCGTACCAGGCGCCGTTGGAGCGGTCAATGACCTCAACGGCAGTACCGCTGTCAAGGGTGGCGATTACATAGTAGCCTGTTCCCGGGCCTGCACGGAGATTTACACGGTTGCCCACAACCACAGCGCTTTCCGCATGGGCGGAGACGCAGAAGAAAACGCTGAGCAAAGCTGCGGTCAGGAAACTCCGCAAGAAATTCCTGCGCATAAAATCAAGATCCTTTTTCTGTATTTATCTGAGCTGAGTCAGATCATCTGGAGGACAATGCGCGCTCAAGCCAGACAGCAGCCACATCAATGGCCAGATACAGGCTGTCCTTTTCGCTCTTCTTTACTATTCTGTCACGGCTCTTGATGGAGGGGTCTGTCAGCTGGAGCTGGACGGAAACCTTGGTCGCCACATCCAGATCGTTCACTTTCTTCGTGTCCAGAATTTGCAGCATGATAATGTATTTATCGGAAAAGCTGCCGTAATAGATGATGTTGTCTTTCCTCTGAAGAGGATGACCCTTATACTCAAGTGCATTTGCCATTTGTTGTACCTCCAGTGTTGTAACTAAAATGTAACATAATGATTTTGAATTGTCAATGGAAATTATTGGTGAAAATCGAGGGGGAAATACCCCGGCATCAGCCGAAGAACATGGTTCCCGCATCGCCCCAGAGGTTGCCGCCCCAGTCATTGCCGGTGTTCCAATCGTTGCCGTAGCCCCAGTCGGCGCCGGTGTTCCAGTCATTGCCATAGCCCCAATCGTTGCCGGTATCCCAGGTGTTGCCGGTGTCCCAGCCGGTGAAGTCATTGGCGGCGTTGTTGCCAACTCCGGTCTGCACGCCGAATATGCCGGTGTTGTTGCCGATATAGGGGTAATTGAAGGCTCTGTACTCAAGGCCGTCATGCAAAGGCTGCATGACCTTCTTCCAAAGCTGCGCCGCCGGGTTGCCGGTGACGTTTATGGTCTCCGGCTGGTCATAGCCGGTCCAGACTGCCGCCACGTAGTAGGGGGTCACGCCGCAGAACCAGCGGTCCTTATAGTCGCCGGAGGTGCCGGTCTTGCCTGCCACAGGCACGCTGTAGAGCCTTGCTTCCTTGCCAGTGCCGTTTTCGACCGCGTTTTGCATCATGTAGGTCATGGTGTAGGCGGTGTTGGGCTTGAAGGCGGAAATGGTCTGGGGAGCGTTGTCAAGGACGGTGTTGCCGTCAGCGTCAGTGACCATGGAGTAGCTTCTGCCGTAGGTGAAGATGCCGTCATTTACAAAGGCACAGTAGGCCTGCGCCATTTCACGCACGGTGCAGCCGTGGGTCAGCTGACCGAGGGACATGGGCGCGTAGGACGCATCATCCGGCACAAGACTTGTGAAGCCAAGCTTTGTGGTCAGGAAATTATAGGCTGTCTGCGGGCCGAGCTTGTCGATTATCTGGGCTGCCACGGTGTTGAGGGAGTATTGCAGCGCCTGATGGATGGTGACAGTGCCGTAATACTGGTTGCCGTCATTGGCGGGGAACCAGTCGGTGCCGCTCAGATGCAGGTTTGCCCAGTCGTTTACCAGAGTGGTGGGGGTGATAAGGCCGTTTTCCACAGCAGGACCGTAGGCCGCGATGGGCTTGAAGGAAGAGCCGGGGGAACGGAGAGTACCGGTGGCGCGGTTGAGACCGAAGTTGATGGTCTTGTCGCCCACGCCGCCTGCAAGGCCGAGGATGCGCCCGTCATAGGGGTTCATCACCACGATGGAGCTTTGCAGCTGCTTGTTGGCGTGGGTCTTGGGGATGTTGTTGATATCCTTGTATATGGCATCCACGCAGGCCTGCACGCTGGTGTCAAGGCAGCAGTATATCTTGTAGCCGCCGTTATAGACGAGGGTGGTGGCGGCCTCGTGGCTTATACCCTTGCGCTCCTGAAGGTCGCGGATGACATCCTCAATGACGACCTCCTCATAGTAGCTGTAAATATGCTGCACATATTCCTGTTCGGGAGTGTGGGAGAAAACCAGCTCCTCGGCTACAGCGTCCTTGTAGGTCTGGTAGTCGATAAAGCCCTGCTCGTACATTTCACGCAGGATAGTCTCCTGACGCTCCTTGTTGTTCTGCTCGTTGTAGAAGGGGTCATAGTAGGTGGGCAGATTGGTAATGCCCACGATGGCGGCGGACTCAGCCAGCGTCAGCTCCGACACGTCCTTGCCGAAGTAGGTCTGCGCCGCGGTCTGCACGCCCCATGCGCCCTCCCCGAAGTACACGGCGTTGAGATACCATTCCACGATCTCCTGCTTGTCGTAGCGCTTTTCCAGCTCAAGCGCGCCGAAAATCTCCGTCATCTTTCTCTGCACGGTCACCTGATCCTGTCCGGTCAGGTTTTTGATAAGCTGCTGTGTGATGGTGGAGCCGCCGTAGCTGTTCTGCATGGTGGCGAACATTTCAATGAATGCGCCGGAGGTGCGGTACCAGTCCACGCCCTTGTGCTCGTAAAAGCGCTTGTCCTCGATGGCAACCAGCGCCTTTTCCATGTACCAGGGGATATCCTCATAGTCCACCCATATGCGCTTTTGCTTACCTGCCAGAGTCACAAGCTCCCGCCATTCGCCGCCGGCATCCTGATAATAGATGGTGCTGGACTGGTTTAGCTTGTAGTCGTCCAGAGAAAGGTCCAGATCCGGGGTGAGACAGGTTTTCACGTAATAGGCGAAAACGCAGGCGAAGAGCATAGCGGTAATGGCGATGACCAGCAGGACGCTGCCTATCGCCTTGAATACCATGCTCACGCTGCCGCTGATAAGGTCAACAGTGGCGTTGAAGGCCCGGCGCACTATGCGGGGCTTCCTCTTTTTGGGCTTGCCCTCACCGATGGCCTTTTGCGCCGCGGTGGAGCTTTCCTTTATTTTGCCGGTGCGGCCTGTCTGGCTGAGGCGACCGGTGTTGTTTTTTCTATCTTTACTGCTCATTCAGGGCTGCACACCTCCTTGAGAGCTTTTGCCTATGCCCATAAAATAGGCATAATAACACTAAATATATATTATACCACATAAAGTCAATCTGCGATAGACAAAATGTTAATTTTTCCGGGAGTATTTTGTCTGAATCCGCTCATGTATATTTTCCCAAAAATCGCTGATAATAAAACAACAGAACAGGGCTTTTTGAGAGGTTGGAACATGAAGAATAAAATAAAGGCGCTGCTGCTTGTGCTTTTGGCCTTGAGCGCCACCTATACCGCAATGGAGGCGTACAGCACCCTGCAGCCCACGTCAATGGACATTCCCACCGAGGAGATGCTCAGCGCCATTTTTGACGCTGGCGACGGCGCGGAGTATTATCTTAAAAACTGCGACGGCTTTGTGGCGGTGTATTCCGGCCTTGGCACGCGCCGTCCGGACTCCGTAACCGCCATTGAAACATCGGGGCTGCGCCTTGCGGACAAGGCCATGCTGGAACGGGGCATTCCCGTGCCGGACAGGGAAAGGCTGCTTGAGCTGCTGGAAGACCTTGGCTCGTGAATTTTGTATTGATTTATACTCCGCAATCATGTAAAATGGAATTACAATAAACCGGAGGTAAATATAATGAGCGAGGATTTCGGCAGCGATTTTATCACCATAGTAGATGATGACGGCCAGGAGTTTGAACTGGAAGTTCTGGACACTATGGATTATAACGGCAAAACCTATACTGCCTTCCTGCCCACCAATATGGATGAGGACGATCCCGAATTCGGCATGATCATTCTCCGTTCCGTGCTGGATGAAAAGGGAGAGGAGCTTTTCGAGTCCGTGGATGACGATGATGAGCTTCAGGATGTGTACGAGCATTTCATGGTTTTGCTTTTTGACGACGAGGACGAGGAATAAGTTTCATAAAATGGGCATATAAATCAATGTGCCCGCAAGGACTTGAAAAAGAAAAGAAGTTCCTGCTGTGTGCGTGTCTCCTTTTTAGGTTTCACGGCCCATTAAACCCACATCTCTTATAAGGGATGCCGATTTGAATCTGCGGATTGCAGGCCTCCCGGCATTGCGCCGGACGTTGGAAGCAGCGAAACAGAACTTAGGCGACCCACCTGCCTTAACGTGCAGGTTATAATTGGGCCGGCACGGCATTTGCGGGACACACCCCGTGGCGAAAGCCACGGGGTGTTTTTTTGCCATTATTGAATTGCGATGAGTGCCTTTACCACCCCCCTCTCTGTCTCCTACGGAGACATCTCTCCCCGCCGGGGAGAGTCTTCCCTCTGCGCGTTATCGCCTTTGCTTCATATGCTTTTTCCTCATCCTGTAAAGCTGGTGCACGTTCACTCCCAGGCGCTGTGCCATCTCAGAAAGATCGATTTCCTTCCTTTCAAGCTTTTCATACAGCGGGTAAAATTCCCGGGGCAGTGGGCTTGACGGCCTGCCCAGATGTACGCCTCTTTCCCTTGCTGCCGCTATCCCCTCGGCCTGTCTTTGCCGGATGAAGTTCCTCTCCGTCTCTGCAACATAGCTTAATAGCTGCAAAACAATGTCTGAAATAAGTGAGCCTGTCAGATCCCGGCTTGTCCGCGTGTCCAGCAGCGGCATATCCAGCACCACGATATCCGCGCCCTTTTCCTTGGTAATAAGCCGCCATTGCTCCAGTATCTCCGTGTAGTTTCTGCCGAGCCGGTCAATGCTTTTTATTACAAGCACATCGTTTTTATCCATAAGCCTGATAAGCTTCTGGTAGCCGGGGCGTTCAAAATCCCGGCCTGACTGCCTGTCTGAAAAAATGTTTCCTTCCTCCACGCCGAAATCTTTCATAGCCAGTCTTTGCCTTGTTTCGTTCTGCTCCTTTGATGATACGCGCACATAGCCATAAATTTTGCACATAAAAAAACCTCCTACACGGTTTTGCGTAGAAAGTTGCTCAAAGTATGCGAAAAGGTACACCTTTCCGTGGGTATAAAATTCCCTTTGTATTGGAAATACTATCACTAAAACAGCCACTTTTCAATAGTGTTATGTAAACTGAAACGGTTATTTTAACTTTTATTTCAGGTTTTGATTAGATTTTTCCTCCGCGCGGAAAGGTGTACCTTTCCGCGTGAACAATATTATACAACAAAAATTTCCCGAATTACTGAAATGAAAGTAAAACGACAGGAGGAGAAATATGAAAAATCGTAGGCAAGGCAAGCGGAGAAATGCATCTGGCAAAAAACTGCTGTGCGTTGTAATCAGCGCTTTGATGTTTGTGACCATGTTTGCCGGTGATGTTCCTTGGGATTTGGTAAAGGGTGATATTTCTATAAACGCGGGTGAAACAGAGCAGATTGTAACGCAGGTTGGTGGCGATACGAGGGCAGATTCGGCCCCTGTAATAACGTCAAGCGCGCCAACGGACAACAGCGTCACCATATCCAGTGAAGCCGGTGCCACCGCGCAGGTGACAATTCAGGACGCAGTTATCAATACCTCCGGCACAGAGAGCGCCGTAACGGTTACCGCCGGTTCAAGTGCGGAGATAACAATTCAGAATGTGGATATCAGCACTGACGGCAATGCCAACGCAATAGATGTTGCTGCCAATTCCAATGCAACCATTATAGTGGACGGAACTGAAAATAATATCGACGACAACAATCGTGCCAGCGGCTATGGTGACAGCGCGCTGATACATGTGGGCGATAACGCATCCCTGACCATTCAGGGCGACGGCAGCGGAGAGAGCGGAGAGAATAAACTGGAAGTAGCCGGGCGTCACACCCACGGCGCCGGAATAGGCAGCAACAACGGAGAAGATTTCACCGGAAAAGTAAGCATTACGGGGGATGTGTATGTAAAATCCGGTGTCTTAGAAAATGGTGCTGCTGTCGGTTCAGGTGATCAGGGAAAGTTTGCAGGTGTAATCAATGTCAGTGACGGTGCTGAGCTGAGAGCGGAAACTGGTCGGAATAATGCTGCAATCGGCGCTGGACAGGGCGGCGATTTTACAAAGAATGCCCAGGTCAATATAACCGACTCCACAGTAAAGGCAGATACCTATAATAATGGCGCTGCCATTGGCGGCGGATATATGGGAAATTTTGCAGGAACTGTGACAATAGAAAACTCTGATGTCACCGCCGTGGCAGGATCTTTTAACCCCGGAGGAACAAACGGAACAAGGGGAGAGGCCGCTGCCATAGGTGCAGGCTACAATGGAAATTTCAGCGGCGAAGTCTCTGTCATAGACTCCAATCTTACCGCTGTGGCATTACATGACGGCGCTGCAATAGGTGCAGGCGGAATTGACAAAACATCTCAGACGGCAGAGTTTACCGAGGAGGGTGTTGTCAATATTGATAACTCTACTGTTGTTCTGGAAACGCACTCTAAGGGTATTCCTATCGGCGCACCGGAAGAAAACAGCATCTTCAACGGTACGGTAAATATTACGGGTGAAAGTGAGATAACTCTGGTTGATGTCCTTAACAAAGAAACCGGAGATCAGGCACTTATCGGTGCAAATGGCACAGGCAATGGTAGTGTCCTCATTGAAGATAGTGTACAGGTAAATTACTGGACGGGTACTCATAACCAAGATGCGTATGTGGGCTTCAGTGACGAAAACAAATTTGATATGGCATACCGGAATTCTATGGACGGTGTCTTCACCAAGGCAGACGAGGCAGCACTGAAAGAAATCGTGAAAAATGCTGAGCTTACTATCCGCATAGTTCCCAAGCCCACCCCTGCGCCCACACCCAGTGCCCCCATAAATAACAGCGGCAGCACCACAGTGTGCATCTCCACCGCCTATGACTTCTGGCGCACCCTTGAAGCCAAGATAAGGAGCTGCCAGCGCGGCGATGAGATAACCGTAAATGTTGCAGACTTTAACGAAATGCCCTGCTACATCCTTGAGGCTCTGACAGAGTGCGGCGTTGACCTTATCATTGAATGGAACGGCGGCGAGGACATAGAAATAAAGCACGACCACGGCATAGAATATGAGCACGAGCAAATAGCCTTTACCGTGCTTATCGAGCTTCTGAAAAAATAAACCTTCAAAATAAGGGATACGGGCAGCTGACCATTTTGGTCAACTGCCCGTATTCTTCTTATTATCATTCTCCGAAAACCCAAAGGTGGGTCACGCCGAAGGCCTCGCGGATAAAGTAGTTGAGTGCAAGGAAAGGATTTCCGGGTGCGCAGGCAAAGCCCGCTGCGTCCACACCCTGCATTTTCGCCATCTGCTTTGCCCTGTAGAGGTGGTAGTTGCTGGAAAGTATGGTCACGTTTCCATCCGGCTCGTCCCCGAGCTGTCGGATTATCTCAAAGGAAAACTCAAGGTTTTCCATGGTGGAGGTGGCTTTCGGCTCCATGATTATCCGCTCGGGAGCAACGCCCTTTTCCACAAGCCACTCGTACATACACTGAGCCTCTGTAATATCCTCGCCTTCGCCCTGACCGCCGCTGACAATAACCACGCTCTCCGGATTGAACCAGAGAAATTCCAGCGCGCCGTTGAGCCGGTAGAGCAGGGAACGGGATGGCCTGTCGCCTCTTACCTGCGCGCCGAGCACAATGCCGTATTTTCTGCCCGCATCCTCATCGGTGCGGGAGTTTTTCACGATGGGCAGCTCCACAAGGCAAAAATAGATAAGTCCCACGCACACAAGCACCACGGTTATCCGCCAGAGTCTGTCAGGGGCGAAGCGGTGCATAAGTATGAGAAAGCACACAAACATCAATGTGTGGCCCAGATATGAGTAGCCGTGTACGGCAAAGTAGAAAAAGCCCGCAAGGAAAAGCAGTATCGCCACACTTATTACCCATGGGGCATTGTGAAGTATCCTGTTCATCAACTTAGTTCCTCCCACTTTTCGTAAAGGAGCAGCAGCTCCTCATCCAGTGCGGCTTTCTCGCTGTCCAGCTCCATGAGCTTCTGATAGTCCGTGGCAAATTCCTCGGCCATGGCGTCTATCTCGGCAATCTTGCTCTCAAGCTTGGCGATCTCTTTTTCAAGGCGGCTTCTGGCCCTGTCCGCATTGGGTGTTCCGGGCTTTTTGACGGCAGTTTTCTTCTGAATGTTCCGCTCCGCCTGCAAATAAACGGCCTGTCTTTCAAGCCACTGGCGGTATTCCTCATAGCCGCCGCGAAAATCCGTTATGCCGTCCTTGCCCAGCGCCCATATACGGGTGGCGAATTTCTCAATGAAATATCTGTCATGGGAGACGAACAAAAGCGTCTGCTGATAGTCGGACAGTGCGTCCTCTATCCACTCGCGGCTGGCAATGTCCAGATGGTTTGTAGGCTCGTCCAGAATGAGGAAGTTTATCTCGCTGCCCATCAGCATGCAGAGCTTGAGCCTGCTTTTCTCGCCGCCGGAGAGCGCCCCCACCGGAGTGAATACCGCATCCCCGCGAAAGCCGAAGGCGGCAAGCCTGTCACGGGCCTCCTGAGGCTGGCAGCGGCAGTCATATAGCATGGTGTCCAGAGCTGAGCGGCTGTGGTCAGAAAAGCTCACTATCTGCGGCAGGTAGGCCGAGCGCACCGCCGCACCGTGGTAGAGATAGCCCGCATCCGGCTTCTCCTCGCCGGTGATGAGCTTTAAAAGGGTGGTCTTGCCTGTGCCGTTGTCGCCGATGAGGGCAACTCTCTCCCCGCCCTTGACAAAAAGCTCAAGCCCGGAGAAAAGTGACCTCTCCCCGAAACCCTTGGAAAGCCCATCGGCCACCAGTACCTCATCGCCCTCAAATTCCCTCTCGCTGAACTTTACCTTCAGCTTTTTCTGCTCGGTGGGCTTTTCGCTCTGCTGCAGCCTTTCGATGCGCTTTTCCATGGAGAAGGCCCGCTTGTGCAGCTTGTCCATGCCCATGAAGGCCCATAGATGCATCTGCTCGGCGGCCCGGGTCAGCTGCTCTATCTTGGCCTGATCCCGCTCGTACTTTTTCAGCTTCTCCTCAAAGCGGCGCTGCCGCTCCTGAACATAGAAGCTGTAATTGCCGCTGTAAAGCTCGGCCTTACCCTCGGAAATCTCAATGCAGCGCTGCACCGTCTTATCCAGAAACCAGCGGTCATGGCTTATTGCCAGCACTGTACCCTTGAAGTGCAGCAGATAGTCCTCCAGCCACTCGGTGGCGTGCAGATCCAGATGGTTTGTAGGCTCGTCCAGCAGCAGTATGTCCGTGTCCTCAAGGATGAGGCGGGCAAGGTTCACCCTTGTTTTCTCGCCGCCGGAGAGAGAGTCAAAGCTCTGCTCGCGCATGGCGGGGGGAATGTCCAGACCGTTTGCCACACGGTTTCTGTCCACCTCCATGTCGTAGCCGCCAAGCCGCCTGAAATCCTCGCTGAGTCTGTCGTATTCGGCAAGAAGAGCGGGGGACTGGTCATGCTCCATATCCCTTGCCAGCTTTTCAATTTTCTCGCTGAGCCTGTAGAGATGCCGGTGTGCATCCTTCAGAACGTCCTCTGTGGTGTAGTGGGGCGGGTACACGGGAATCTGGGAGATAAGCCCCAGCCGCTTGCCGGGGGCTATCATTATATCCCCCTCGTCATAGTCTATCTCGCCCACAAGGATGCGGAAAAGGGTGGTCTTACCGCTGCCGTTGTGGCCCAGTATGCCTATCCTCTCGCCGCTGGTGACGGAAAAGCTCAGCCCGTCCAGTATATTTTTACCCCGCTCAAAGGATTTGACCAGTGAGCTTACGGATAAGTCGATCATTCGTCTGCTCCTTCGGAGTTTCCGATGTACTCCTGCAAAATTCTGCTTGTGGTGTTGCCGGCCACGTAAAGACCGCCGCCGCCCCGCTCCACCATGGTCACAAAGGCATAGGGGTGCTCCTCATCGTCCAGAAAGCCCACAAACCATGCGTGGGTGTCGCCGTCGCCGATCTCGGCAGTACCGGTCTTGGCGCACATATTAAGTCCGGGGAAGGTATGCTCCCCGCCGTAGCTGTAGGATACGTTGTAGCTCATCATTTCCTGGAGCTTTCTTGCGGTGGAGGCCTCCATGAAGCGCTCAGCCTTCGGGGCCTTGCCGTCGTTTATCATCTTCGGCTCTAAAAGCACGCCGTCGTTGGCAATGGCGCAGACAAAGCGCAGCATTGCGTAAGGGCACACAAGGTCTGTGGACTGACCAATACCCGACCAGCCCAGCTCCGGATCGCCCACAAATTCGGTGGGGTAGCTGCCCGCCACGGTGGGGATGCCGTCAAGGCTCTGCTTGTCCAGAAAGCCGTACTGTTTTACGTAGTTTACCATGGTGTCCTGCCCCAGCTTCACCGCCATCTGGGCGAAAGCCACATTGCAGGAGTTTGCCATAGCCAGTTCAAAGCTCTGGTTGTAGTGGGAGTGCGTACATACGATGGGCACACCCGCAATGTAGTACTCATCCTCGCAGTAATAGCGCTTCTCGCTCAGCTGGTCTGTGTTCTCAATTGTAGCCGCAGCAGTCACAAGCTTGAAAACCGAGCCGGGGGTAAAGCTTGCGGAAAGGCAGCGGTTTATATACGCGCCCTCCGCCGGGGGAGTTTCCGTGTCCATAGGGTCTACCGTGGGCAGGGATATCATGCCCAGAAGCTCGCCTGTGCGGTAATTGCACACCATCATGGCGCTGTTGCAAAAGCGGGGTCTGTCCCAGCTGTTTGCTATAAGCACGTCCTTTTCGCTCTCCTCGATGAGCTTGCCCTCCCCATCAACTGCCACGCGCCACTGGTGAACCGTGTGTGGCTCAAAGGGCAGCTCTGTCAGGCTTTCGTCCTCATCAATGGGAATTTCCAGCACTGAAAGGTGCTTGTACATGATGTTGTTGAGAGTTGAGTCAATGTTCAGAAGCATCTGGCTGTGCTCTGCCTGGGTCGTGCCGGTAATAAGGTCAAAGCCCATGGCCTCGTCCCAGTATTCCGCCAGAAAGCCGTTGCCGGTGCGGTTCCAGTAGTCGCCGGTCACGTGGTAGTTTGCCGTCCTTGTGGTGGCGTCATCGGCAAAGCGGTTTTCAAAGCCGCTGAAATAGGCCAGAGTTACCCCGTTTCTGTCCAGAAGCTGCCCGGTGGAGCCTGAATTGGAGCGGGAGAAGTACAGCGCCCATTCCTTGCCGTCATCCACATAGCGCAGCACGTACACTATCATGCCGCAGATAACGAGAAAGGCGATAATAAGCAGGGAGACAGAGCGGTTTCGTATCTTTTTCACTCAATGTCCTCCTCGTCAAACTCGTCAAATTCATCCTCGTATATGCCTGTGCGCTCAGGAGTCTTCACGGCGAAGCTGGCGTTTTTCCGGTTGTCCGCGCTCTTTACAAAGGCCATCATCATCCAGCAGGACAAAAGGGAAGAACCGCCTCTTGACACAAAGGGGAAGGTGACCCCGGTAAAGGGCAGAATATCCAGCGAACCGAAAACGTTCAGGGAAAGCTGCACCAGAAGCATGCTCATGGCGGTGCAGGCGGCAATGGCATAGTAGGCGGAGCGGGCGTGCCTTGCGCTTCTCATGGCAAAAAAGGCCAGAGCCAGCACCGCAAGCACCATGCACACGGCCACTATCATCCCCAGATCCTCGCTCACAAGGGCAAAGACCATGTCAGTGTTGGCGGCGAAGATATCCTTCAGCCAGCCCTCGCCTGCGCCCTTGCCGAAAAGCCCGCCGGAGGCGGCGGCAGACATGGCGCGGGTCTGCTGATAGCCCTTGTCGTAAATATCCTCCCATACGTGCCCCCATATGGCAAAGCGCTGGGCGATATAGGGCTTTACGGTCACAGCCAGAACGCCCGCCAGCCCTGCACCGGACACAGCCAGCAGCACCGTGGCTATTGAGCCGGAGCGCATGAAGGATATGACAAGAAAGCTCACAAAGAAGATAAGCGCCGTACCAAAGTCACCTATGAGCGCCATAGCCACAACGCACAGTGCGGAAAAGCCGATGAAGGAATAAAGCTCATTTCTGCGGTAGAGCCTGTCCAGAGTGGATGCGCCCGCAAAAATATAGAGTACCTTTACAAATTCCGAGGGCTGGAAGGAATATCCACCTATCTCCAGCCAGTTTCTCGCGCCGAATACCGCGTCACTGGTCACAACGTTTACGCCCAGAAGAAGTATTGCCAGTATCGCCATGGGCGTGCGGGCGGCAGAACTGCGCTTGAGACTGCGAAACCACCAGCCGCTCAGCAAAAAGAGCGCCACGCCCACAATGGTCAGCAAAAGCTGCTTGAACATATCCTCCGGCGTGGAGGTGGCGGCTACGGACATACCCAGCGCCGACAGATAGAAGGCCAGCGTCTCCACCTCAAAGCCGGAGCGGTTTATAAAGCGCATCAGGTGGTAGCAGAGCCACTGAAGGCAGATAAGCCCCAGAAAGGCAAGGCAGATAGCCTTTACAAACTGGCCCTCCGCCGTGCACATATGCTCTATCATCAAAAATACTTCAAAAACCGTCAGGTACATGAGGGTTATGAAAGGCTCGACCCTCAGACCCGCCTCCGTCCTCTGTGCGTCCAGAAGGCTCCTGTGATAGCGGTTTATGTCCAGAAATCTCAGGAAATTGCCTGCAAGGTTTATGGAGTCCCCGGAGTGTATCTGCGCGCCGTAGGGGCTGACCTTCATGCCGTTTACCCATACCCCGCCCTTGGAGAAAATGTCGAAAATCCGCCATTCCCCCGTGTCCGAGCGCACCAGTACCGCGTGTACCCGGCTCATTGAGCGGTTATCTATCCTTATATCCACGGAAAGGGAGCGGCCTATGAGGTTTTCCCAGTGGCACACGGGGATGGCCTCGTCGCCCCGGTATACGTAGGCCCAGACCTCCGCCTCATAGCGTTCGGAGAGCATGGAGCGGATGCAGCGCACTATTATGAGCACGCTCATCACTATCACCGCATATCTGGATGTGGTCATAGCGTAAAATATCAGCATATCCAAGGGCAGCCCCCTCCTTTCCGAACAGTTTTATCTACAACATATTATTATAACACAAAGCCGCGCTTATTGACAACAGGCCGCGCCTAAACTAAAATAAAGGTATACAAACAGCGGAAGGGAGCGGCAGCCATGCCCAAAACCAGAAAGCTTGCGCTTATGGCGCTTATGAGCACCATAGCGCTTATCATATTTGTCGTGGAGGCGCAGATTCCGGCCCCTGTGCCTGTGCCCGGCGTGAAGCTGGGGCTTGCCAACATCATCACCCTTGTGGCGATGGTGCTTCTGGGCAGGAAAGAGGCGGGCGCGGTGCTCTTTGTGCGTATCTTTTTGGGCAGCCTTTTTGCAGGCAGCCCATCCACCCTTATCTACAGCGCCGCAGGCGGCCTTACCGCCTATCTTGTGATGTGCCTTCTCATCTCCACCATGAAGGATGAGCGCCTCTGGCTTCTCTCGGCTCTCTCCGCCATCGGTCACAACGCCGGTCAGCTTGGCGCCTGCGCCGTGATTTTGAAAACTCCCTCCATCTTCGTCTATGCCCCTGTACTGGCGATTTCCGGTGTGATAACCGGCGTGTTCACCGGCCTTGCCGCCATGTATCTCATCAAAGCTCTGAGGAAAATGAGATTTGACTATTTCAGATAAAGGGGTATAATATAAGTATCATAGAAATACTCTGAACTAAGAAAGGTCAATATAAATATGAGCGAATGCAATCACGATTGTTCAAGCTGCTCTGCAAACTGCTCTGAGCGCAGTAAGGAGAGCTTTCTCAAGCCTCTGCACGAGGGTTCTTCCGTAAAGAAGGTCATTGCCGTAGTCTCCGGTAAGGGCGGCGTGGGCAAGTCTCTGGTCACAAGCCTTATGGCCTCCGAAATGCAGCGCCGCGGTCATAACTGCGCTGTGCTGGATGCGGACATTACCGGCCCTTCCATCCCCAAATCCTTCGGCATCCATGAGCATGCCACCGCCAGTGCTGACTGTATGTTCCCCGTCAGCACCCACACCGGTATGCAGATCATGTCCATAAACCTCATCCTTGAGGAGGAGACCGCCCCTGTTGTCTGGCGCGGCCCTGTCATCGCCGGCGCTGTCACCCAGTTCTGGACGGACGTGCTCTGGCAGGATGTGGACTATATGTTTGTGGATATGCCTCCCGGAACCGGCGATGTACCCCTCACCGTGTTCCAGTCCCTGCCCGTTGACGGTATCATCATCGTCACCACGCCTCAGGACCTTGTCAGCATGATAGTTGCCAAGGCCGTGAAAATGGCTGAGATGATGAATGTTCCTGTTCTGGGCATCGTTGAAAATATGTCCTACTTCAAGTGCCACGAGTGCGGAAAAGAGCACGCCATCTTCGGCGAGAGCAAGGTGGAAAAAGTGGCAGGCGAGTTTGAGATAGAAAACTTTGTCCGTCTGCCCATCGACCCGGTGGTAACCGCAATGGTGGATGCAGGCGAGGTGGAGTCCGTCAGCGGCGAGCATATCGCCCCCATGGTGGACGTTATAGAAAAGGAGCTTGAAATATGAAAATAGCAATTTCTTACAAGGACGGTCAGATTTTTGAGCATTTCGGCCATGCCGAGGCTTTTGCCATCTACGAGTATAGTGAGGATAAGCCCGAAGAAATGACCAAGATGCTGCTTGAGTGCGGCGACAGACATGGTCATAAGGCCATGGCAGACCTGATGAAGGAAAACGGCGTTGAGATAGTCATGTCCGGTCACATGGGTACTGAGGCCAAAAACCAGCTTCTGGCCTACGGCATTATCCCCGTGGCGGGCTACTGCGGCGATGCTGACACCGCGGCAGATATGCTCATCAGCGGCACTCTCCCCATCGTTGACGAGAGCGCCGGTGCCTGCTCCGGCGGCTGTGGCGGCTGCGGCGGCGGTTGCGGCAGCTGCGGCGACGATGGCGAAGAAGGCGGCTGCTCCTGCGGCTGCGGATGCCACTGATAAAGTGAACATCATATTCCGGGACTCAGTTAGCTGAGCCCCGGATTTTTTTATATCTGCTCACAGAGCATAGGAAAAATTTGCAAATACACGGTTGACAACTGTAGTCTCATATGCTATCATGCGGACAGATGACACGTGTAGTCTGTGTAGAAGGAGTATATTATGGATATCTTGGCAGAAAGAATTTCCGATTCCGAGCTTGAGGTAATGAAGCTTTTGTGGAAAGCCGGTGAGCCTGTCACCTCCACCTTTATCCGGGAGGAGCTTCAAAACAGTATGGGCTGGGAGGCAACGACCATAAAAACCCTTATTTCCCGCCTTGTCCACAAGGAAGTGATCTCTCAGGAAAAGCGCAAGGTGTTTTACTACCGCCCGCTTATATCGGAAAAGGACTATAACGGCTGGGCCACCTCCCGCCTTATAAATAAGCTCTACAAGGGCAGTGCGGCGGCGCTGGTGGCGGCACTGGTGGACTCTCAGGGTCTCACCGACGGGGACATTGACGAGCTGAGGGCGCTGTTCAAAGTGGAGGACTGAAATGGCAGAGTTTTTGAATACTTTTCTTGCGCTCACTGCTGGCGGCAGCGTGCTTGTGCTGCTTCTTATTTTCCTGCGCTATGTGCTTTTCCGCACCATGCCCGCCACGGCCTATTATTATCTGTGGATCTTGGTGCTTCTCCGCTTCGCTCTGCCCATACCCGGTGTCCTGCCCGTGGACAGGCCGGAGCCGCCCCGCCCTGTACCTACGGCGTATGTGGCCCCTGTGAGGGAGTATGACAGCGATTTTCGCATCTACGCAAGGCCGGGTATGTTCCCCAATCCTGCCCCTACTGAAAGCTATGAAAGCCAAGCGGTTCAGGCATCTGGGCTGACGGGGAATACAGAGGGCTTTGATCTTGCCGAAAGCTTGCGGAGTCTTCCCTGGGAAAAGCTTATTTTTGCCCTGTGGCTTGCGGGCTTTGCAATAAGCCTTGCCCGCTATGTATCGGGCTACCTTCGCTTTTCCTCTCTCATCCGCCGCAGCCGCATCCGCCCCACGCTGGACGATAACCGCTGCTATCAGCGGATAAAACGGGGCAGAAAGCCGGAACTTATCCGCAGTAAATACGTCAGAACACCAATGCTGATGGGGCTTTTCCGCCCTGTGCTGGTGCTGCCTGACGCACAGTATACCCAGGAACAGTTGGAAAACATATTTCTCCATGAGCTTATGCATTACCGCCGCCGGGACATAGCCTACAAGTGGCTGACCGTGCCGGTGTACTCATCCCAGTGGTTCAACCCCCTGGCCTATCTCATGCGCCGGGAGGTCAACCGGGCCTGTGAGCTGAGCTGTGATGAAATGCTGATAGCGAGGATGGACAGGGATGAAAAGCAGTCCTACGGGAACACACTCATCTCTCTGGCCTCTGCCGGGCGCTTGCCTGCCGGTATCGTGGCCACCACCTTCACCACGGAGAAGCGAGACCTTAAAGAAAGGCTGGTCAAAATCATGAAATTCAAAGAGAAGACATTTGTATCCATTCTGGCGATCGTTTTGTCCGTGGCTTTGCTGGCAGGCTGCGGCGCGGTTGCAGGCCCTGTAAAGGACGAAAAAGAAAAGGCAGCGCCTGAAGTGGTGGAAACCGCCGCCAAAGTTGAAGAAGCTGCCGACACACAGACTCCTGACACCACCGAGGACGGCGCTATCATCGTAAACAACGTGGATGAGCTGCTTGCCGCCATTGCCCCCGGCGCAAAGATACGCCTTGCAATGGGCGTGTACAACCTGACGGAAGCTGCCGACTACGGTGTAACATCCGAAGGCAAGTACTACAGCTGGGCAGAGGTATACGACGGCTACGAGCTCGTTATCCCCGGTCTGGACGGCCTGAGTATTACCGGCAGCTATAAGGAGACTACCATAGCCACCGAGCCCCGTTACGCCAATGTCATCAGATTTGTAAACTGCAAGAACATAAATCTTGAGGCCATGGTCATAGGTCACACGGAAAAGCAGGGCTTCTGTTCCGGCGGCGTGCTGTATTTTGACAGCTGCAACGATACCTACATAGATTCCTGCCATCTCTACGGCTGCGGTATAATCGGCATCTTTGCCCAGAACTGCAAGAGCCTGAAGGCAGTAAACTGCAGCATTTACGAGTGCTCTCAGAATGCGGTGTACGCTCTTTCCAGCCACTCTGTCGTGCTTGAAAACTGTGACATACACGACTGCGGCGAAGGCATGGTGCAAAGCGTGTTCACTGTGGACTCCTCCAACGGCTTTGCTGTGGTCAACAGCAACATCTTTGCCAATACCGCCCTCCATCTTATTGACAGCCGCTATTCCCAGCAGGTCAGTCTCCTGGGCTGCAACGTTGAGGAAAATGTATTCACCGAGCCTATGTTCTGGTGCGAGGGCTACAGTGTCACGGTGGAAGACTGCCGCTTTGACCTGAATCACTATAAGGCTCTCTACGAAGATGGTAGTCAGCCCAAGCGGCCTCCCGTAAATTCAGAAGGACGGGAGCTTACCGAGAAGGACTTTATCGAGATGGAGCAGGCAGCCGCCAGCTACAGCGGCCCCAAGACCGCCGAGCCTGTAGAGCTTGATGAAACCGTGGATGCAGACGGTGTCCGTCAGGTCACAGTCACCACCGTGGACGAATTTCTGGCCGCCATTGACGATAATACTGTCATCACCCTCAACGCACCTCTCTTCGACCTGAGCACTGCCTCCGACTACGGCGCCTATGGCAACGAAAACTATTATTGGTTCAATGTGTACGACGGCCCCGGTCTTGTTATCTCCGGCGTTGAAAATCTCAGCATTGTGGGCGAGGGCACGGTGATCTCAGCCATCCCCAGATACGCCAATGTGCTGGGCTTTGTAAACTGCGACAATATCACCCTCCGCGGCTTCACAGCAGGCCACACCGAAGAGCCCGGCGAATGTGTCGGCGGCGTGCTGGACTTCCAGAACTGCAGCGGCATCGACATTGCCGACTGCCGCCTCTACGGCTGCGGCATACTGGGCATCTCTGCCTCCGGCTGCACCAAGCTGAGCGTGGAGAAAACCGAGATCTACGACTGCTCTCAGGGTGCAATTGCCCTCTACGACACCGACGGCGCAGCGTTTTCAGACTGTGATATCCACGACTGCCGCACCCCCGAAATAAGCATTTCCGATTGCAGCGGCGTAACATACAACGGGGAAAACCTCAAATACGGTTCATTCCGGATAGTGGACAATATGGCCGTAGAGTATGTATATCCCAAATACTGAACTTTTCAAGGCGTGCCGATAATGGCGCGCCTTGAAAATTACGCAAAAATGTTTTCCTGCCCCACGGGATTTTGTAGTTTGCTCTTGATTTTTCTGCAATATATTGTAGAATGATAGTGCTTTAATATATTACTTCTCAGGAGGAAGGAAAAATGACTTACGAGATGGACATCGCCGGCTTAAAAAGAGAGCTGCCTGTTTGCAAGGTAACTGACGATCTTTATATCGCCGCTTTCGTTATTTTCGGCGATGTTGAGCTGACTGTCCACAGCGCAGAAAAGCTTCTTGAGCGCGCACCCGAGTATGACTATCTTATCGCCCCCGAAGCCAAGGCCATCCCTCTGGTTTACGAAATGGCACGTCAGAGCGGCGCCAACAAGTACTTTGTGGCCCGCAAGAAGGCCAAGGCATATATGCAGGGCGTTTTCTCCGTGGACGTGAAGTCCATCACCACCGACTCTGTCCAGACCCTTATCCTCGACCAGACCGATGCTGAGTTTATCCGCGGCAAGCGTATGCTCATCATTGACGATGTTATCTCCACCGGTGAATCCCTCTATGCCGTAGAGCAGCTGGTTGAAAAGTGCGGCGGCATCGTGGCGGGCCGTATGGCAGTCCTTGCCGAGGGTGCAGCCGCCGACCGCAGCGACATTATCTGCCTTGCCCCTCTGCCCCTCTTCAATGCCGACGGCAGCGTGAAGGAATAATATAAAATTATCTGAGCCTCCGTGTGGTATATGCACGGAGGCTTTGTACTTTGGTGAAAAATTATGAAAAAACTCTACGATAAAAATGAACTGGCCTTTGCTCTTTTGTGGATAGGCCTTTATGTTCTTGGCATGAATATCGCCCTTCGCTTTTGCGGCGGCTTTGATGATCTGGCAGACAAGACTGTGCCGCAGCTTCTTGTGCCGGTGGTCTGTATTCTGCTTCTGGCTGTGCTGGCAGGTGCGTGGGTGTCAAAACATAGGCTTGGCGAAAAATACGGCCTTTGCCCTTTCAAGGGGAATTTAAAGGTGTTTTTGTATTTCATTCCGCTTATCCTCATGTCCTGCATAAATCTCATAAACGGCCTTGCGCTCCCGGCTGCTTTGCCGCTGTCAATTCTGATGATGCTTAATCTGGCGCTGGCGGGCTATGTGGAGGAAGTGATTTTCCGCGGCTTTCTTTTCAGGGCTTTGCTGAAGGACGGGCTTAAAAGCGCCGTGATTATTTCGGCGGTCACCTTCGGCATCGGACACATTGTAAACCTTGCGAACACGGCGGACAGGGTGGGGACAATATTGCAGGTCTGCTACGCCGTTGCGGTAGGCTTTATGTACACGCTTATTGCCTTGAAAGGCGGCAGCATATGGCCATGTATCATAAGCCATATGTTTGTCAACGGCAGCAGTGTCTTTGCTCTGGAGCATGGGGGCTTTACCCGGCTTTGTGCAAAAATCACCGGCAGCGCCTCGCCGCTACTTGCTGATTTTTTCAGTGCCCTGCTCATTATTCTTGTCTCCGGCGGCTATGCCCTTTGGCTATGGAAGAAAGCGGAATAAAACGAAATCCCGGTGCTCAGCCGAGCATGCATCTGTCAAGCAAAAGTAGACACTAAAAAACCCATAGTATTAGAAGCCCAGTTCGGTCTTGTACTGAACTGGGCTTTTATAGCCCAGAGCGGCCGCAGGCCGCCTGTTATTAAAGTAATAGACATACTCGTCCAGT
>JAFTXM010000139.1 GCA_017465025.1 Oscillospiraceae bacterium | reverse complement strand
TTCAAATTCCCAGGCATAGACCATATCGTCTTCGCTCTGAGGGTATTTCCACTGCATCTTTCCCTCAGCAAAGCACGCTATATCAGCAGAAAGAAGAAGTATCAAAGCCACCGTAAAAGTCAGCAGGCCTCTGTACTTCTTTGATAAACCGTATTTCATTATATTTCTCCTTTATCGTGATATCATATACGACTTAAAAGCAGCATGATTTGTTCCCATTATACCATATTTGTATATTGACTTAAAATACCCGAAAGTGTAAAATTTTTTCAGATATTCCGAAAAAACTTCACGGAGGTTATGTTATGCCAAGTTTTTCTGATTTCAGATTTACATCCAGCACAGGTTTAAACAGTATATACGCAAAAAAGTGCATACCGGATGAGGCTCCCAAGGCTGTAGTGCAGATAGCACATGGTATTGTGGAATGTATCGACAGATACGATGATTTCATGATGTTTCTTGCAGAAAACGGCTTTGTTGCAGTTGGTAACGACCATCTGGGCCACGGCAAGAGCATACAAAAGGACGAAGAGAAAGGCTTTTTTGCCAACAGCAAGGGCTGGAACTACGTAGTTGAAGATATGCTGAGACTGCACGAACGCACAAAAAAGGAGTATCCGGATATCCCGTACATCATGTTCGGACACAGTATGGGAAGCTTTCTCACCCGCACATATATGATAGATTATCCGGAAAAATATGATCTGGCAATACTCAGCGGCACAGGCCACCAGGGCGCACTGCTGGTAAACGCTGGCTACGCAGCAGCAAATCTTCTCTGTAAGACCAAGGGTGTAAAGAGTGACGGCAAAATGCTCAATGACATCGCCTTTGGCTCCTATCTTGAAAAGATAGAAAACCCGCGCACCACCCATGATTGGCTCAGCCGTGATGCAGAAATGGTGGACAAATACCTTGCCGACCCGGTATGCGGCTTTATATGCACCACTTCCGTCTATAGGGACATGATGGGTGGAATTAAGTACATTACCTCCAAAAAGAATATACAAAAAATGGACGAAACCAAGCCCGTTTACTTCATGTCCGGCGATCAGGACCCTGTGGGTGAATACGGCAAAGGTGTGGAGCGTGCCTATAAAGCATTTTGCGATGCGGGTCTGCACGATGTAATGATACGCCTTTACCCCGGCGGCCGCCATGAAATGCTCAACGAAACAAACCGCCTTGATGTATACAGGGATATACTGAACTGGATAAATTCAAAGATATAAAAAATCGCCGCTCTCATTGAGAGCGGCGATAAATTTTTTTGATTACTCTTCGACAGTCTCGTCTGCCTCGGGAGCAAAGCCGGTGGCTTCGCCGGACTCGGAAACCTCGTAAACCAGAGCGTCCTCACCGGACTCCTCTTCCTCTTCCTCAACAACTGCGGGAGCTGCGGGCTCGGAAAGGGCACGGATGGACAGGGAGATCTTCTGCTTGTCATTGTCGATAGCGGAGATCTTTGCATCAACAACATCACCGACAGTCAGAACATCCTCGGGCTTGCCGATGCGGCGGTTTGCGATCTGAGAAATGTGGATCATACCGTCAACGCCTTCAACGACCTCAGCAAATGCGCCGCAGGGCATGAGCTTGACTATCTTGACCTGAGCAACATCGCCAACGGAGTACTTGTTGGTGAAGATGGTCCAGGGATTGCCCTGAGGATCCTTGTAGCCCAGAGAAATCTTGCGCTTTTCCTTATCGAAGCTGATGACGTAAACTTCAAGCTCATCGCCGACTGCAACGACCTCGGAGGGATGATGGGTGCGGCCCCAGCTAAGCTCGGACACGTGAACCATACCGTCAATGCCGCCGATGTCAACAAATGCACCGTAGCTGGTCAGGGACTTGACAACGCCCTTGTACTTCTTGCCGATCTCGATCTCGTTCCAGATGGCCTCGGTACGCTCGCGGCGCTCAGCCTGAGCAACGCGGCGGATGGAGCCGACAACGCGCTTGCGTGCCTTGTTGACCTCAGTAATTCTCAGGCGGACAGTCTTCTTGAGAAGCTGAGAGAGCTCTGCATCTCTGGGAAGATCGGTCTGGGAAGCGGGAACGAACACGCGAACGCCCTTGATGTTGACAACAACGCCGCCCTTGTTCTCTTCGGTGACAACGCCTTCCATGACGGTGCCGTCTTCAACAGCAGCCTCAACGTCAGTCCAGATCTTGGCTGCGTCCAGACGCTTCTTGGAGAGCTGTGCAGTACCTTCAACATCATTGACTCTGACAACAACAGCCTCGATGGTGTCGCCGACCTTGACTGCATCCTCAACCTTGATGCCGTCATCGGTGAACTCGGAAGTGGGGATAAAGCCGGAATACTTGGTGCCAAGGTCAACACTGATCTCAGTGCCGGTGATAGCAACAACAAGGCCGCTTACCTTATCTCCGTTATATATAGTCTTGAGGGTCTCTTCCAGCATTTCGTCGAAAGAGAGTTCCTTCTCAACAACAGATTCTTCTACTTTGGTTTCTTCTACTTTGATTTCGTCACACATTTTGTTTCTTACCTCCTTAATTATCCACGAAGGCGTAGAGGCACCTGCCGTGAGCCCGACCGTGTCAGCCGTTTTGAGCCTGTCCATATCCAGCTCACAAAGTCTCTCAATGAACTGAACATTATCACAGTTTTCAGAGCAAATCTGCGCCAGATGAACACTGTTTGCGCTGTGCTTTCCACCGATGACAACCATCGCGTCACACAGGGATGAAAGGCGTTCCGCCTCCTCCTGCCTCGTGAATGTCGCAAGACATATTGTATCAGAAACTTTTGCATTTGTACATCTTTTTTTTACGAGCTCGCAACATTCGGTAAAATTACTGCGTGTCTGCGTAGTTTGGACAACAACTGTTATGGGTTTTGTCCAGTAGCTCTCATTTTTCTCAAGCCACAGCCCCAGTTCTGCCGCATTTTCAAAAACGGCATGCTCTCCGCACCAGCCGCATATTGCCTCTACCTCCGGGTGTTTTTTCATCCCGATGATAATGACAAATCTGCCCTCAGCCGTTGCCCTGCTGACAATTGTATGTATTGCCTTGACTTTGGGGCAGGTAGCATCAGTAATAACAGCGCCTCTATCAATAAGCTGCTCATATTTTTCTTTGGAGACTCCGTGGGCGCGGATTATGACATTCTCTCCGCTCTTAGCCTCACCGGGGCTTGATATGACACGAAGCCCACCGGCAATAAGCTTTGAGACAACATCCTCATTATGTATAAGCTCGCCAAGACTTGCACAGTCTCCATGCTCATCAAGGAGTTTTTCCGCCAGCTGAACAGAACGGCTCACCCCGAAGCAAAAGCCGGCACTCTCTGCAACAATAAGTTCTCTCATGTTCAGTTCTCCGAAGGTATGTTCAGTTTTTCCTCGATAAGAGCGCAGAGGGCCGCAAATGTCTCGTCAAAATCAGTTTCGCTGCAGTCCACAAGCCAGGCATCCTCCGCCTGCGCCAAGGGGGCGGCATCTCTGCTGCTGTCCTGCTGATCCCTGTACTGGATATCCTTGAGCACTTCCTCAAAGCTTATCTCTATGCCCTTGCTCTTATGCTCAAGAAGTCTGCGTCTGGCGCGGGCCTCGGCACTGGCAGTGAGGAATATTTTAAGCTCTGCGTCGGGCAAAACCACAGTACCTATATCGCGCCCGTCCATGACAACATTATTTTCCCGGGCAAGCTTTCTCTGCATCTCAAGAAGATAAGCTCTCACCTTCCCATGGGCGGATACATCGGAGGCACATATGGAAATCTCCGGCATACGGATCTCTTTTGAAACATCCTCGCCGTTGAGATACATGCACTGTGCGCCGTTTTCGTCATAGGCCATGCGGATATCAAGCTCCGGCAGCATAGCAACAACTGCTGCCTCGTCTTTCCTGTCTATACCGCGGCGAAAGGCTGCAAGACCGACGGTCCTGTATATTGCGCCGGTATCCACATATATAAAGCCGTATTTTTCAGCTATCGCGCGGGCCTGACTGCTCTTTCCCGCACCGCTGGGGCCATCGATTGCAATAGAATAAAAGTCTCTCATTCAAAGTCTCCTTTATATGCTGTTTCCTGCAACGTAGCCGGTCGACCAGGCTATCTGCAAATTAAATCCACCGGTGTAGCCGTCAAGATCCAGTACCTCTCCGGCAAAATACAGTCCCTCCACCAGCTTTGACTGCATAGTTCGCGGGTTTATCTCCTTTGTGCTTACGCCGCCGCTGGTGACGATGGCCTCTGCTATGGGTCTTGTCCCGGAGACAGAGACAGGAAAGGCTTTGAAAAGCTGCACAAGCTTCAATCTCTGCTCTCTGGTAATGCTGTTTACCTTCTGTTCCTCCGGTATGCCGGAGAGCTTTACCAAAACAGGAATCATTGTATAGCCCGCAAGGTCGGAAAGGGCATTTTTAAATTCCCGGTTTGAATATTTTTCAAAATCACGCAGTATTCTGGCGTCCAGCTTCTTTTCATCCAGAGCGGGCTTGAGGTCTATGGCAAGACGGTATTTTGCGCTTTCCATCTTTCTCATATGAGAGCTTGCTGAGAGCACCAGAGGACCGGACACGCCAAAATGGGTAAAAAGCATTTCTCCCTGCTCCCTGAAGATGAGCTTTTCATCCTCATATACGGAAAGGGCCACATTTCTGAGCGAAAAACCCTGCATCTGAGCGCAGTAATCATCGTCGCTCTCCAAGGGCACAAGGGATGCCTTGGCTGAAACAATGGTATGGCCCAATTCCTTTGCAAACCCGTAGCCTGCGCCGTCAGAGCCGGTAAGCGGGTAAGAAAGGCCTCCCGTACAAACCGCAGCTGCTCTGCACTCAATCCTTCCCTGCTGGGTTTTCACCGCGCAAACTGCGCCGTTCTCGGCAATTATTCTCTCCGCCTTTGTATGTATTATCCTAACTCCATATCTGTCGCAAAGTCGAGCGAGTAAACCGGCCACGTCGTTTGCATTGTCAGACTGCGGAAATACTCTGTTGCCACGCTCAGTTTTCAGCGGCAGTCCGGCATTTTCAAAAAACGCAATAGTATCAGCCGGCGAAAGTCTGTTAAGGGCACTGTACAAAAATCGCCCATCGCCGGGAATATTTTCCATAAACTGCTTTATGTCGCAGTTATTTGTCACATTGCAGCGACCCTTACCGGTAATTCTGAGCTTTCGCCCAAGCTGACGGTTTGGGTCAAGCAAAATAGTGTCCACTCCGCGTTTTGCCGCCTGAATGGCACACATCATACCCGCAGCACCGCCGCCTATAACTACAAGCTCACAAGTTTTGCTGTTCATACTCTACTCCAAAATCATTTCTGCCCTGCTCTGAGCATATCAAGCTCTTCTTCGCTGAGATGCCGCCATTTCCCCAATGGAAGCGTCCCCAGCTCCAAAGGCCCTTCAGATACACGGACAAGCTTTGTCACTTTAAGGCCGCACTGATTGCACATTTTCCTGACCTGTCTGTTTCGGCCCTCGGAGATGCTGATTGCAAGAAGCGCACCGCCCGGAAAAACGCCCTCAATGTCCACGCTGTCGGCGCAGACTACGTATCCATCTATCTCCATGGGCTCTCTGAGATATTCAATGGCAAGTCCCACATCCTGTCCCTGCACCCATGTGCGGTAAGTCTTTTTATGCTCAAAGGAGGGGTGCATAAGCCGATTGGCAAAGTCTCCGTCATTGGTCATCAGAAGAAGTCCCTCGGAATACATATCCAGGCGGCCTACCGGGTAGAGACGCACTCCCGGAATATTTACAAGCTCTGTCACATTCCTGCGGCCTTTTTCGTCCTTCAGGGTGCACACATAGCCCTTGGGCTTATTGAGCATTATGTAACATTTCTTTTCACCGGTGGGCAGCGCTCTGCCATCCACCATAATTACATCATTTTCAGGATCAGCTTTGTCCCCCAGCGCCGCTGTGAGACCGTTAACGGTTACGCGGCCTGAGGATATACACTCCTCTGCGGCCCGGCGGGACATAAGACCAGCCGCAGATATAAGTTTTTGCAGTCTTTCCGGCATAAAATTGCTCCGTAAAAGTAATTAAATATTCTATTCGCTGTATATGAGATAATACTCCCCTGTTTTAATCCCGTCAACAAAAATCGAAACCTTCCCGCCTCTATCCCCTGCTTTGAGGGGCTCTACTGCAAACCAGGGCAGTTGTGCTTCAAGTCTTATTTCTGAGCTGTCCCGGACAAAAGAAGATTCTTCCTTTTCCGGAACAAGAAAAACGTAAGACTTTTCATTGGAGACCAAAGGTACGGGAAAAGATTGATTTTCAGTCAAAGAACGAAGGGAAAAATTATCATAAACCCAGTTATAAAGAGACATATGATCATTCCAGTCATCGGGTGCGGACAAAGTAACGCATATTACCTGCGCCCCTTCTCTTTCGCAGCAGGACACAAGGCAGCGTCCTGATGCCTCGGTGTAACCGGTCTTGCCACCGATACAGCCGGGACAGGAAAACAAAAGCTTGTTGTGGTTCAATAGCTGCGCTCCGTCACTTTCAAAGCTTTTCATAGCAACAATGCGCCTGAAAAGCTCATTATCCATGCAGTATTCCATAAGCAATGCCAGATCATAGGCCGTTGTGTAGTGGGAGGCGTGGCTAAGCCCATGAGGATTTGTAAAATGTGTGTTTTCAAGCCCCAGATCGGCAGCCTTTCGATTCATCATTTCAACAAACTTATCACAGTCCCCGGCCACATGGTCAGCCAAAGCCAAAGCCGCATCGTTGCCGGACACCAGGAGCAAGCCCTTCAAAAGCTCCAATACCGTTTTTTCGCTCTCCGGTCTGAGATACATGGATGAACCTTCAACCATGCAGTGCTCAGACTTGATGGAAACAATATCTTCAGTATTTGCGTTTTCAATAGCGAGTATCGCAGTCATTATCTTGGTCGTACTTGCCATAGGAAGCCTGAGTCGGGCATTTTTCTCATACAGCACCTCTCCCTCGCAGACAAGTACAGCGCTTTGTGCGCTCAAAGCCGGAGCCCGGCTTATCCCGCTGCCGCACAAAAAATGCAGTGCATACAGCATTGCACAGCACAGACCAAATTTTCTCTTTATTTTAATAATAAGCACCACCCTATAGATTATGGGCAGTGCTTATTATTTACAGTAATAATTATTTTATTACGAACAGGTTTATTTTGCCTGCTTCTGCTTAGCGATAAAAGCATCCACACGGTCAATCACCTGGGGTACCATATCGATAATACGGTCAACGGTATTGCTGGCAGGGGGAGTTACATTGACCATTCTGACGGTCCCGTCCTTGATAACAAGAAAGCCGATAGGATCGATCTTGACGCCGGTGGCATTACCGCCGCCGTAAGGTCTTTCGCCGGTGGCCTTTTTGTTGCCAAATTCCACACCGCCGCCGCCAAAGCCGACGCTAATCTTGGAAATGGGCACAAGAGTAATACCGTCGGGTGTAACTATAGGATCACCAACAACAGTATCGACCTTGAGCATATTCTTCACATTATCCATAGTGGTCTGCATGAGTTCGCCGATAGGGTTTTTATCCATGATTTTCATTCCTTTCGTCTGGCTTTATATTTTCTTCAATCAATTCCGTATTTGTATCTTCCGCAGCAGCAGTAGCGGATTTATTGTTTCTTGCGCGTATCTTTTCCAAAAGCAGCCTCGTCTTATTTTTTATAAAAATACCCAGAGCGCTGAAAGCGACGCCAAAGCAAGGGCAAAAAAGGCACCAATTCGGATGGTAAAAGCGAGGCCAAAATCGATCTTTTTCTTTTCAACCGTAAAGTCAATATCCGTCCAGACTTCGCAATCCTTCACGTCAAAGCGCTGGGAACATACCGGTGCAAGGCTCGACAGGGCAGCATTCACATAGGCAAAGTTGACAGCAGTATCATAAGGATCCTTCCCCGCTGCAATATAGCGAAGCAGAAACCTGTCCACCTTGAACTTTCTGCCAAAACGCCCGAATTTGTTCAGAACCTTCTTCACAAGGCTGAGAATCTCATCCCTGGAAAACTGAAGATTCAACTTTTTCTTAGGTGTAGCAGCTGCCTCTCCGCCTTCAGGAGTAGCTTTCTGCCTTTTGGGTTTTTTAGGCTTTTTCGGTTTCTTCTCTTTTTTGGGCTTGCTCTCATCCGCAGGCGGTTTGGGAAAAAGCTGAAGCAATATTCCGCACACCTTTGCAGATAAGGCAAACTGGCCGTCCTCGTAGCTGATATCCGCGCCCACTGGTATGAGCATAATTGCGGTAATTATCGCAACGATTACGCCGATAATAATAAGGGCAATCAATTACATCACTCCTTGACAGTCTGACCTGTTATCTCGTTCAGAGATATCTGCTGTGGGTTGTTGTTCTGCAAATGATCAATGGCACTCTGAAGCTTCTCCATACCCTCGCTGCTGCTCATATCCGGCAGAGAAGGAAGAGCAGAAAGCTCACTGATGCCCATGGTGCGCAAGAAGACATCTGTAGTGATATACACAAGAGGTCTGCCGGGAACGTCCATGCGCCCGCCAACCTCAATAAGGCCTCTGTCCTCAAGAACGCTGACCGTATAGGAGCTATCCACGCCGCGCATCTGCTCGATAAAGGACCTTGTAACGGGCTGAAAATAGGCCACAACAGCCAAAGTCTCCAGTGCAGCCTGAGAGAGTTTTGCAGGTTTGCGCTGCTCAAGAGTCTTTGAAATGATCTCGGCATACTCTGGCGCGGAGCACAGCTGCAAATTCCTGTCAAGCCGCAGAAGCCGGATTCCGCTGCTGTTGGAAACATAGGAATCAGCCAGTTCTTCTGCAGCCTTTTCTATTTCATTTTCACTCACTTCAAGTATAAGGGACAATCTGGCAATTGGGACACTGTCCCCAGCCGCAAAAAGTATAGCCTCAATAGAGGATTTAATATCCATAAAAACCTACTCTGTAATTTTTTCTACGATTTCTTCCACATCGCCGCCCACAAACTCCAGCTCATAGTCATCTTCAAGGCGACATACCATGATGCTGCCCATACTGCACAGCTCCAGCACGGAGATAAAGGTGGCAACAAGCTCGCTTGCGCTTGCGCACTGAGCATAAAGCGCTCTCAATCCCATTTTGCCCTTACCAAGCCTGTTCAATATCTGCCTGCTCTTGTCCTGAACACTGTAACTGATCTTCTGCGGGATAAATCTTTCCAGCATGTTTTCCTCGGGAGGCTTTATACCACGTAAAAACATGGACTGTAGAACTTTCAGAAGCTCCACGGGAGCATGGGAAAAGCTGTACTCACTAAACTCAGGCCGCAGCGGCTCAGGCTGCTTTGAAAAATAAAGCATACCCTTTTCGGAAAGCTCCTTCAGCTGTGGTGTAACAGCCTGAAGACAGGAAAAAAGCTCCTTATTTTTCAATTGCTCAAGAGAGGCCATGAGCATTTCAAGCTCACTTACCTCTTCTTCAGCAGAAAGCAGGGTTTTGGTCTTTATATACAGCAAATAGGATGCCATCTGAATAAATTCACTGGCAATCTCCAGATCCATGCTCTCCATCTGCTGAAGATAATCCAGATACTGATCCAGAATATCTGAAATTTTTATATCTCTGATCTCTATTTTATTTTTTGAAAGCAGCATAAGGATAAGGTTCAAGGGCCCTTCAAAGTCCTCGTAGCGATCCTTATCTCTGATTACGCCTTCAAGATGAAAACTGAGATTTTCCATTCAAAACTCACAACTACAGAAATTTTACAATAAGGTCAAGACCGAACTGAGCCACCGGAGTAAGAAAAGAGTACAACGTGGAAATCAGAAAAGAAAGCGGCTTACCCAAAACTCCCGTGGCAACAAGTGCAAACATCAGCAAAGACCCGTAGCGCTCATAGCGCATAAGTTTATAATACGTCTCATCCCGCATAAGGGAAAAGAGTACCTTTGAGCCATCCAAAGGCGGCACGGGCAAAAGATTGAATACAGCAAGGCCAATGCTGATATATGCTGTAAGCTCAATCATGGACAGAAGATAGCTGCCTACTTTAGCTCCGGCCAGCGGAATATATAAAAGTCCATACAGAAAGAGGAAAAAGACGCTTATAAAAACATTGCTCAAAGGTCCGGCAATGGCAGTGATCGCCATACCGCGCTTTGGATTTTTAAAGCGATACATATTCACCGGTACAGGCTTTGCCCAGCCAACATGAAAAACCACCATCATCAAAAGTCCCATAGGGTCAAGATGTTTCAAGGGATTTAGACTGAGTCTGCCCATTTTACCGGCAGTATCATCGCCAAGAGTATACGCCACAAGACCGTGGCTCAGTTCATGGAGTGTTATACATATAAGTGACGGTATGACACCCAGCAAAAGTCCAAGAAGATAGGTAAAATCAAAGCCATCCATTATAGTTTGCAGGGTATCTATTGCACTCACCTCAGCAAAAATTTTCCAAGTGTATATACATTTGCAGCAAATAGTACAATTGCATGTATACAGAAGGATACAGATGTGGTTATTTTATCAAATAATAACATAAAAACAAAAGCAAGGCAACAAAAAATTGCCTTGCTCCTGTACTTTAAATTATACTCACGATCTCGCTCATCAGCAATTCCCGTCCCTGCCCCTTTTCGGCAGAAAACGGTATCACTACAGCATCGTCGTCCAGCTCAAGAGTTGCTTTTATAAGGGCAAGATTAGGCACGATTTCGGACTTTTTAAGCTTGTCAAGCTTATTTGCCACAACCACAAGAGGACAGCCGGATGCCTTGAACCACTGAGCCATTGTGATGTCATCCGCAGTAGGCTTATGCCTTGAGTCCACTATCATTACACCAAGGTCGAAAAGCCCCTCTGAAGCAAAGAAGTTTTCCATCAGTTTGCCCCAGCGATCACGTTCAGACTGGGAGACCTTAGCATAGCCGTAACCGGGAAGATCAACGAAATAAATTTTCTCGTCAATGAGAAAATAGTTCACGTGAATGGTCTTTCCGGGGGATGCACCCACTCTGGCAAAGTTCTTACGATTGAGCACCCGGTTTATGACCGAGGATTTGCCAACATTGGATTTGCCCGCAAAAACCACGGCAGGAACGCTGCTTTTTATAAACTGCGCAGGTGACGCGGCAGATTTGATAAACTCAGCCCTGTTAACATTCAAGGTAGCCATAAAACACCTACTGTCTCACACCGGTCTTACCGGTTTTCTTTGTACCCACGGTCACGCTGACCGGCAGGGACAAACCTGCACTTTCATCAACAAGTGCATTTTCCAGTACCTCATCCACATGACTGACAGGAATAAAGCTCAGCTGTGCTCTGACACTCTGGTCTATCTGGGCAAGGTCGCTGAGATTATCAGCGGGGATAATGACGGTCTTTATACCGTTTCTCAGCGCTGCCATTGTCTTTTCGCGAAGACCGCCGATGGCGAGCACACGACCTCTCAGGCTTATCTCCCCTGTCATTGCGATATCATGCCTGACTGCCCTGCCGCTGAGAGCGGAAACCAGAGCAACACAGGTAGTGATGCCAGCCGAAGGGCCATCCTTGGGGACCGCGCCCTCAGGATAGTGCACATGGATATCGAGATTTTTATAAAAATCTCTGTCAATGCCCAGCTTGTCGCTGCGGCTGCGGATATAGCTGACAGCAGCTTTGGCAGACTCTTTCATTACATCGCCCAAGTTGCCTGTCAGTTCAAGCTTGCCGCTGCCGTTTACGGCAATAGCCTCCACATCCAGCATCTCGCCACCAACGGCGGTATAGGCAAGACCGTGTACAACGCCGACCTCACTCTGAAGCCTCAGCATCTCCGGCTTATACTTCACAGGGCCGAGGAGCGTTTCCAGTTTTTCGCTCTTGACATTGAGGCTTTTGACCTTTCCGTCTGCAACGGCGGTAGCGGCCTTACGGCATATGGACGCAATCTCGCGCTCCAGACGGCGCACGCCGGATTCGCGGGTATAGCCGGTGATGACCGCCCTGATGGCGGCATCGTCCATCTTAAGCTGACTTGCTTTCAGGCCGTGCTTTTTGCGCTGCTTTGGCAGCAGGTGGCGCTTTACTATTTCAAGCTTTTCCTCATCGGTATAGCTTGAAAGCTCAATAACCTCCATGCGGTCAAGAAGCGCCCTTGGTATAGTGTCAAGGGAGTTTGCGGTGGTGATAAAGAATACCTGGGAAAGGTCAACGGGCAGCTCAAGATAATTGTCACGGAAAGCATTATTCTGCTCCCCATCCAAGGCCTCAAGCAGAGCTGAGGCCGGGTCACCCCTGAAATCAGAGCTGAGCTTATCTATCTCATCGAGCACCATAAGGGGGTTGAGACTCTTGCTCTGGATAAGACCGTTAACAATACGTCCGGGCATGGAGCCTATGTAAGTTTTTCTGTGTCCGCGTATCTCCGCCTCGTCATGGACGCCGCCGAGAGAAATACGGCAAAGCTTTCTATTGGTAGCCTTTGCAACGCTCATGGCAATACTGGTTTTACCCGTTCCCGGAGGTCCCACGAGGCACAAAAGGCCGCCCTTCATATCGTGAGAAAGCTGCTTTACAGCGAGGTATTCAATAATACGCTCTTTTACCTTTTCAAGACCGAAATGCTCATCATCCAGTATCTTTCTCGCCTTTTCAAGGTCCACAGTCTCTTTTGTCATTTTGCCCCAGGGCACCTCAAGGCAAACATCCAGATATCCGCGCATTACGGCGGCTTCGGAAGATCCGAAGGGCTGCTTTGCAAGCCTGCCCAGCTCCTTGAGTAGCTTTTCCCTGATCTCCGCAGAAACAGGAAGGGCGTTGATCTTCTGGCGGTAGACATCAACATCATCGATATCACCTTCTCCGCCAAGCTCCGCCTGTATTACCTTAAGCTCCTCGCGCAGATAATATTCCCGCTGACTTTGGTTCATGGCCTCCTGAGCCGCGTCAGATATTTCCTTTTCGATGCTGATGATGTTGAGTTCGTTATTGAGTATCTTGCCAAGCATAGCAAGCCTGCGGCAGGGACGCTGTTCCTCCAGCACCTTCTGCTTTTCCTCAACAGGAAACTGCACGTTCTGCGCTACATAATTCGAAACATAAACAGGATCAGGATTTGCAAGGAGATTTAAAATCTGCTTGTTCATCATTTCAGGACGGGCCTGAATATATTCGTCAAAGAGAGAAAGGCAGTTTCTCAAAAGCGCCTCTCTCCTGGCTGCGCTGATTTTTTCCTCTATATCGGGCAGGGGGTGAATTGCCGCAACATAGTACTTCTCTTCCGTGTCTATGGTCGTAGCCTCAGCTCTGTACACGCCTTCAACCAGCACGCGGGTGATACCGCCCCGTGGCTGATGCAGCTGCTGGCGAACCCGGCAGACTGTGCCCACACGGAAAATCTCATCAGCGGTGGGTGCATCCGCCAGAGGGTCAATCTGAGTGGCAAGGAATATCATCTGATCGCTGCGAACCGCCTGATTCAAGGCAGCAATAGACGCACTCCTCTCCACATCAAAAGTAAGCATCATGCCAGGAAAAACACTCAGGCCGCGGAGGGCCAGCATGGGCATTACAGTGCTTTCGTTTCTATACATAAATTATTTCTCCTTTCTTAGGAGGTCTCACTGTCCGATCCTTTCCACAAGGGCTTCCCCTTCTCCGCGGACAGTTTCTGCTGTGATCGTAACTTTTTTTATAAGAGAGTCGGACGGAACGGTGTACATTATCTCGGTCATAGCGCCTTCCATCACGCTTCTCAGTCCTCTCGCGCCTATCTTCATTTCAAGCGCCCGGTCTGCCACAGCTTCAAGAGCCTTATCCTCAAACTCAAGCTCCACACTGTCATAGGAGAAAAGCTTCTTATACTGCTTGGTCATTGCGTTTTTAGGCTCGGTCAGTATTCTCACAAGATCATCCCTTGTAAGGCTGTCAAGAGATGCAATGACAGGCAGTCTGCCCACAAGTTCGGGGATAATTCCGAACTTCAGAAGGTCATGCTGCTGCACCATGGCGAGAATTTCCCCCACATCCCTTTCGCTGCTGCTGACAATATCTGCGCCAAAACCCATGGTTTTTTTGCTGGTGCGCTTTTCTATGATCTTGTCAAGACCGTCAAAAGCACCGCCGCAGATAAAGAGGATGTTGGTAGTGTCCACATGTATAAATTCCTGATGAGGGTGCTTTCTGCCACCCTGAGGGGGAACAGTTGCAACTGTACCTTCGAGCAGCTTCAATAATGCCTGCTGCACACCCTCGCCGGAGACATCTCGGGTAATAGAGGTATTTTCGCTCTTTCTGGCTATCTTATCTATTTCATCGATGTAGATTATACCGCGCTGAGCTCTTTCAACGTCAAAATCAGCAGCCTGAAGAAGCTTGAGAATAACGTTTTCCACGTCCTCACCTACGTAGCCCGCTTCCGTGAGCGTGGTAGCATCGGCAATAGCAAACGGAACCTCAAGCATTCTGGCAAGAGTCTGTGCAAAAAGAGTCTTGCCGCTGCCTGTGGGGCCAATCAGAAGGATATTGCTCTTTTGAAGCTCAACACCGTCATCAGAGGCGTGCATAATACGCTTATAGTGATTATAAACCGCAACAGAAAGCGCTTTTTTTGCTCTCTCCTGTCCGATAACATATTCATCGAGACGCGCCTTTATCTGCATGGGTTTGGGCAGCTTCTCAAAGCGGAGAGGAAGCCCGTCATAGCCAGTAACAGCATTTTCCATTTCTCCTTCGCCGATAATGCTGCTGCACATACGTACACAATCAGCGCAGATATAGCAGCCGTTGCCGGCAATAATACGTTCCGCCATAGACTGGGGCTTACCGCAGAAAGAGCATCTTATACTGCGTCTATCATCGTTTTTTGCCATAGAATCTCCTTAATGCTCATTATAAGTATGGGGGAACTGACGTTCCCCCATACGATTAGCGTAATTCAGCGCTTGTAAATGACCTTGTCGATAATACCGTAGGTCTGCGCCTCCTGAGCTGACATGAAATAGTCACGCTCACAGTCGCGCTCGATAGTGTCTATGTCCTTGCCGGTGTTCTCAGCCAGAATTGCATTGAGCTTTTTCTTGATTTTGAGAATCTGCTCCGCCTGAATCTGAATATCGGTGCACTGGCCGCGGCTGCCACCGGAAGGCTGATGTATCATTATCTCCGCATTGGGAAGGGCAATACGCTTGCCCTTGGCACCGGAGGAGAGCAGGAACGCCCCCATAGATGCCGCCATACCAATGCATATGGTGGATACGTCAGGCTTGATATACTGCATGGTGTCATATATCGCAAGGCCGGCACTGACACTGCCGCCGGGGATGTTGATATAAAACTGTATGTCCTTGTCAGGGTCCATAGCTTCAAGATAGAGAAGCTGAGCCACTATGAGACTTGCCGTTGTGTCGTTCACTTCCTCAGACAGCATGATGATCCTGTCATTGAGAAGGCGGGAAAAAATGTCATAAGAACGCTCACCGCGGCTGGTCTGTTCCACAACATAAGGTACTAAACTCATTGTATTAAACTCTCCTTCAAAATATCAGCATCCAAGAGAGCATATCCATGATCCCGAAGAATTATTCAGCCTTCTCCTCAGCCTTGGAAGCAGCTTTCTTTCTGGTCTTGGGCTTGGCTTCGGCAGCTTCCTCGCCTTCAGCCTTGGGAGCGGCTTTCTTTCTGGTCTTGGGTTTAGCCTCTTCTGCGGCCTCCTCAGACTCTTCGGTCTTTGCCTTCTTGGCTCTTGTCTTCTTTGCGGGCTTGGCCTTTGCAACTACTGCGCTGTCGAAAATGACCTCACCGGCCTTTTCCTTTGCATACTCGGCCTTGATGTAGTCCATGCCGAAGTAGTTGAGAACGTCCTCTACGCTGGCCTTGATGCTCTCTGCAACCTTCTTGAGGTACTCATCGCAGTCCTCATCGCTGATCTGGATATCCTCAGCCTTGACAACTGCCTCAATGAGCAGGTCAGACTTGACCTGGGACTCAGCGCCCGGACGGATGCTGTTGTTGACGGTCTCGTCGTCAAGACCCATCATTGCCTTAAGCTGTGCCAGCTCAACACTGCGGTCGTTCATGCCGAAGTTTGCAGCGTAATTGCGGATGATCTCCTCAATCTTGTCCTCGATCATGACCTCAGGAATTTCAACGGTCATATTCTCGCAGGCCTGACGGAGAATCTCACTGCGGAACTGAGCGTCTGCCTGGTCGTTGAGGCGCTTTTCAATGTTTGCGCGCACATCGGCCTTGTACTCGTCCAGAGTGTCAAACTCGGAAACGTCCTTTGCAAACTCATCATCCAGCTCAGGCAGTTCGGGATAAGTGAGTGCGTTCAGCTTTACCTTGAAAACAACTGCCTTGCCGGCGAGATTTTCAACGTAGTTTTCAGGGAAGGTAATGTCCAGATCCTTCTCTTCGCCGATGCTCATGCCGACGATCTGCTCTTCAAAGCCGGGAACAAAGGAATTGGAGCCAAGCTCAAGGTCGTAACCCTCGGCCTTGCCGCCATCAAAACGCTCGCCGTCCAGATAACCGTCAAAGTCGATATTGGCGGTATCGCCCATCTGGGCTGCTCTGTCGTCGATGCTGACCTTGCGGGAGTTACGACGGCGGACAGAGTCGATCTCCTCGTTGACCTGCTCGTCGGTAACTTCAACGGCAGGCTTTTCAGCCTCGAGACCCTTGTACTGGCCCAGAGTAACCTCGGGGTAAAGGGTAACCTCAAAGGTGTAAACTGCGGTACGTTCCTCAGTGACATCAAGCCCCGCAACAGAGGGTGCGCCGACGATTCTCAGGCCGGACTCATTGAGGCCGAACTCGAAAGCACCGGGAGCCATGTCATCTATAGCGTCCTGATAGAACACCTCTGCGCCGTACATACCTTCAACAACTGCGCGGGGTGCCTTGCCCTTACGGAAGCCGGGGATATATATATCCTTCTTGCTCTTCAGAAAAGCTCTGTTGACGGCAGCTTCAAATTCAGCCTTGTCGGTTTCTACCTGAAAAGCAGCGGTATTGTTCTCTTTTTTCTCAACATTCTTTACAATCATTTTTTGACTTCCTCCTATATATGGATAACCTTTTGCATGATAACAGATAATCCGCTTAAAATCAATGATTATTTCAAGTTTATTCTTTAATAAAGTATTAAAATGGCAGCTTTACCGGCTCGAAGTCCACAAAGTCAGCTGATACAAGCTTAAACTCCGTCATTCCCCGCCAGCCGTTGAATGCCTGATAGCAGCCTTTGCCGTGAATATGCCCGTAACAGCACATTCTCACCTCGTAGGTTTTAAGAAGCTCCAATATCTCCCGGCACTCATATTTCATGAATATGGGCGGATAGTGGAGAAAAACGAGTTTCTTTCGCTCACCTGCCGCTTTCAGCGAGGCTTCAAGGCGCATGAGCTCTCGAAGCATTATTTTTTTGTCGTGTTCTCCGCCCTTTTCCTCTTCATAAAACCAGCCGCGTGTGCCGCAAATTGCATAGTCAGCGTACTCAAAGAAATTATTGTGGAGAATATCTATGCTGTCAATTCCGTTTTCCGCAAAGAACTTTTTGGCCTTGGATGCGGTGCTCCACCAATAATCATGGTTTCCTTTCAGAATGATCTTTCTGCCGGGCAAAGAGTTGATAAATCGAAAATCCTCTTTCGTCTCCTCAAGCCCCATTCCCCAGCTCAAATCCCCGCATATCACGCAGACATCGTCCTCATTGAGCTTTGAAAAGCCACGGCGAAGCTTCTCAGCATGGTCTGCCCATTTATCGCCGAAAATATCCATGGGTTTATCTTTTGATAGGGACAAATGCGTATCCCCGATAGCGTACAGTGCCATTTGTTCCTCCGAATAAAAAAGACGCTGCTGCAAATACTAAAATCACACACCATGTAATGGAGGTAAAATAAATGAGCGAAAAAAGGCATAACGACACTATCCACGGCGTCGCCTGCGATGTATCCGGCTGCAAGTACAACACCATCGACTACAAGTGCAGTGCAAGCAAAATAAGTGTACAGAATGAGCGGGCCAGCACCAAGGGTGAAACTTACTGCTCCACCTTCTGCCCCAGAGGCAGCTGCTCCGATTAATGCACCAGCTAATGCACCACAAGGTGCATTTTACATAAAAGCATTTTCTATATGGTTTATTTTGTACGTATTCAGAAGCCCCTTCGCGGGATAGACCTCTATAACGTCAAATCTGGGCTGAAGCTCACAGTCGTGTTGGCTAAGCCACAGCATGGCGGTCTTTATTATCCGCTGCTGCTTTGCGTAGGTGACAAATTCCTTTGCTTCTGCGAAAGAGGCATCTTTTCTGGCCTTGACTTCCACAAAAACTATAAATTCGTCCTTCCGGGCAATTATATCTATCTCTCCCGTGCGGCATCTGTAATTAGTCCTGAGAATCTGGTAGCCGTTTCTTTTGAGATACCAGGCCGCCTTGCTCTCGCCCACAGTGCCCAATGCATTATTAGCCATCAGTGCATCTTCCTCAGAAAACTCAAACGGTGTATGGGAGAAGGGCCATAGGCACGCAATGCCTCATAGTGGAGCTTTGTGCCGTAGCCCTTATGCTTTTCGAAGTAATACTGTGGATATTCCTTTGCCATCTGGAGCATAAATCTGTCACGGCTGACCTTTGCAAGAATGGAAGCGGCCGCAATGTCGGCGCACTTGCTGTCACCTTTTATTACACATTGGCTGACAAATTCTATGCCCGTGTTGCGGTTGCCGTCAATAAGCGCCAGCTCAGGCACGGTATCCAAGGCCGCGATAGCCCTGTTCATGGCGAGAAAGGTGGCGTTGAGGATGTTCAGTGCCTCAATTTCTTCCACTTCCGCTCTCGCTATTCCATAGCTCAGGGCTTTTGCGCATATCTCATCAAAGAGAGCATCCCGCTTTTTCTCACTGAGCTTCTTGGAGTCATTGAGGCCTTCGATTTCAAGGCCTCTCGGCAGAATGACAGCTGCGGCATACACAGGGCCGGCAAGAGGGCCTCTGCCTGCCTCGTCAACACCGCATATCAGCTTTACGCCGCTTTCGTATAACTCATTTTCAAGCGTCCACAGCGTGCTCATCCGGCTCCTCCAGCGAAAGTCTGCCCAGTTTTCCCTCATGGTACTCACCAAGCAGGGTATTTGCCATGCGTTCAAGGTCGTATTCGCCTTTTGAAATGAGAAAACCGCGTTTCTTTGCAGCCTGTTCCAAAAGCTCAAAGCCATTGGCCTCAGGGTCCGGCTCAAACTTATACCTTTGGATAAGTGCCTGCGGGTACATACCGCGAAGCCGCAGCATGAAGTTTGCCCCAAGACTCTCCTTGTCCAGCACATCGCTTTTTATGGCATTTGTGATGGCCAGAAGCTCCCCCACTTCCTGACTGTCAAACTTGGGCCAGAGAATGCCGGGAGTATCCAGAAGGTCAAGGGAACGGTCTATATTTATCCACTGCTTGCCGCGGGTTACGCCGGGCTTGTCCCCTGCCGCAGCCGCCTTACGCTTTGCCACCTTATTTATAAAGGTGGACTTGCCCACATTGGGTATACCCAGTATCATCACACGAAGAGGCCTGCCCACCTGCCCTTTGGCTTCATAGGCTTTGACCTTATCGTCCAGAAGCTTTCTCACTGCAGGAACAAAGGAGTTGACGCCCTTTCCGCTTTTGGCATCGGTTTCCAGGACGGAAAGACCGCGTGCTTCAAAGTATTTTTTCCACTTTGCCGTAACGGCGGGGTCTGCCAGATCAACCCTGTTCAGTATGATAAGTCTGGGCTTATCCCCTGCGAGCCTGTCTATATCCGGGTTGCGGCTTGCGCCGGGAATTCTTGCATCCAGTATCTCACAGACGGCATCCACCATTTTAAGATTATCCTCGATCATGCGCTGGGCTTTTGTCATATGACCGGGGAACCACTGGATATTCATTTTTTCGTAATTTATATTTTCCATTATTCAACAAGACCAAAGGATGACAGCGGGAAAAGCACACAGTATACCTTGCCTATAATAAGCCGCTCATCCACCATATCAATATCCTTGTCGCGGCTGTCCGTGGACATATTGCGGTTATCACCCATTACAAACACGCAGCCTTCCGGCACAGTCTTAGGGCCTATAAAATCAAGCTTTGTGGTGGTAAGCTCACTTATATAGTCCTCTTCAAGGGCAACGCCGTCCACATACACTATACCGCGGTCAAAGTCAATATTTATCTCCTGCCCCTCGGTGGCAATCACACGCTTGACAAGAGCCTTATCCGGGCTGTAAGAGTCCTTCTTGAAGACCACAATGTCCCCTGCCTCCGGCTTGTAGAAAAGACCGGACACCAGCATCTTGTCCTGATTATTCAGGGTGGGGTTCATGGATGTGCCCTTTACATCGATTACACGGATGAAAAAGACGAAGATTATCACGCAAAAAATCAGGGCTCCCGACAGACTCTGTATCCAGTCATATGTCTCTTTTCTGGATGCGGCGGAAAGAGCGTCCAGTTCTTCCTGACTGAGTTTCTTTGTATTCTTCTTGCTCATTTTAATTCTCCAGTATCTTTGATAGTTTTTATATCAATTCATTGTATTATACAACATCTTGTATGTCTAAATCAACTGTTTTTGTATACTTGAAAGCCTTTGCCGCCTGTGATAGAATGAACAAAAAAGTCAGGAGGGACGATATGCCGAAGCTGAGCGTAATGATTCCGGTTTACAACGTGGAAAACTATCTTGCCAAATGTCTGGACTCTGTCATATATCCGGAGCTTGAGGACTATGAGATAGTTCTGGTCAACGACGGCTCCACCGACTCCTCCGGTGATATCTGCGCCCAGTATCAGGCCAGATACCCCGATCTTATAAGGGTAATCACCACAGTCAACGGCGGTCTGGGTGCAGCCCGCGATGTGGGCATTGATGAGTCTGACGGAGAGTATATCCTGTTTCTGGACAGTGATGACTATCTCTCCCCCGGCGCGATCCCCGAGATAATGGAGACGCTCGCCCTTGACTATGATATGTGTATCTTCGATGTGCTCTCCGTCAATGAAGACGGAAAACAGGTACGCTATGTACACGGCTGTCAGAAAGAGGGATTTTTGACGCTGGAGGACTTCCCCGAGCTTCTTTTCGAGCAGCCTTCTGCCTGGAACAAGATATATAAAAGGCGC
This sequence comes from Oscillospiraceae bacterium, assembly GCA_017465025.1. Taxonomy (GTDB): domain Bacteria; phylum Bacillota; class Clostridia; order Oscillospirales; family Oscillospiraceae; genus Limivicinus. The sequence continues at coordinate 8,662 of JAFTXM010000139.1, read as the reverse complement.
CTTTTTACAGACAATGGTATTTACTATCCGGGCCGCGTATGGTATGAGGATATGTATGTGACTCCGTGGCTCTATACAAAGTGCGAAAAAATTTACTCTGTACACAAGGCTTGGCACAACTACCTGCAAAGGGCAGGCTCCATCACCAACAACAAAAATACCTCCAGAAATCTTGAGATAATAGATGCCGTAAATGCCATGCTGGATGCTTACCGCCGTGAAGGTCTTTTTGAAAAATACAGGGTACAGCTTGAGTACTCCGCCTTTTATAACCAGGTTCTGACATCTGTTACAAGGGTAAACCTTGCCGACTGGAAAAGCGAGGTTCAGGACAAGCTGGTGGCAGATTATCTCGGCAAGTTCCCCAACTATCTTGATAACCCATATCTTGATAAAATGCCGGCGAAATATAAGCTGATTCATTTCCTTATCCGGCACAGGCTCAGACTTGCGCTGCACATGATGATGAAATTTAATGACAAGGTCAAGGGTAAATAAAAACCAGCCCGCTTATCAAAAGCTTAAGCGGGCTGGTTTTTATCTTAGTCTGGACTTTATTTTCAAAATTGCAATGGCAAGCGCTTCAAGACCATAATAGTTCAGCGTCATTATCATGCGGCGATTGCCTGTCTCCCGCTTGAAGCTTTCACACTCTGAAAGTCTGGGGATGCTCTCTTTAACATAGGCGCGAAGCTTGGCAATAACCGCTTTCTTGTCCTCGGACTCCTGCACCTGCAAACGCTTTATTGAGTCAAGGAGCACATGGTTAATGAGAAGGAACTCATAACCGTCCTTATATCCTCCGGCATGGGCAAAATCCCTTATGTCGCGCATTATCTCAATTATATCCAGATTTTTGCGGGCATTGTTGTTATTCATGGTGGAGCTTTGTCCGCAGCGGTAGATGTAGAGCGGCTTTTTCACAAACACCGTACCCTTGCTTTTCAAAAGCATCTTGGCAGAAAAGGAAAAGTCCTCATACCACAAGCCTACCGGGAAGCGGATATCCCCCACAGCACTGCGGCGGAAAATCTTGTTGCTGGCAGAGCCTGCGCTGGCGAGAGGGTCATCCTGCAAGGCAGCCTTCACATACTCCTTCGTTCCATCGTCGTAACGCTTTTCCATGTCGCATATGGCCACATCGGCATCTGCCGTCGCTGCCGCTTCATAAAGCTCAAGCAAGGCATCCTTCTCAAGATAATCATCACTGTCGATAAAGCTGAGAAACTCGCCCTTTGCAATATCTATGCCGAAGTTTCGTGCTCTGCCCTGTCCGCCGTTATCAAGGCAGATGGCATGAACCTTTTGGGGAAAGCGCTCCACATATTCAAAGATTATATCTGAGGAATTGTCGGTAGAGCCGTCATCCACCAGAATAAGCTCAAGCTCTTTAAGGCTTTGGTTCAAGATGGAGTCGATGCATTCGCGCAGATAGTCCTGTGTATTGTATACCGGAACAATAACGCTTATCTTCATAATATCATATCCTCTCCCGGTTTATTGGGCGCATAGCATGTCTGGTAGTTCAAAAGGGCAAGAAGCATTGCAAGATAGATAGCGGAGTTGGGACGCTTCAAGAGCGCGCCGGAAAAATGCGCAAGACCTATAAGCACAAAAAATCCCATGATAAGGCAGAAATTATAAACTGTCATACTGCCCTTGAAATCCTGTCTGAGCTTTCTTAGCACAAGGAATATGAAATACAGCATATAAAGCGCATAGGCCCCGAAACCGAGCACGCCGTAATAATAGAAAATAGAGTGCCAGTCATTTTCAAGATCCAGCGTTTCCTCAGGCCAGTCCACCTTCTCAAATTCAAAGCCCAGAAGCTTTGTGGCAAGGTCACTGTCCTCCCAGATAAGGTGGGCATTTACCCGCTTCATTTTTCGCACATCTATGATTTCCATAGCATCCGTGGACATATCATAGGCGTCCATAATGCGGTAAATATCAAAGTTTTCCAGAAGTCCGGGTGCACCGCCGAGAATGTTCCTGCGATAAAAGTCCGCCATTTTTTCCAGAACGACCGGGTCTGCTTTCTTCTCCTCCGGGCTCATGTTCTTTATATCATAGCCCATTGCCATAAGCTCGTCCTCAAGGGACTTCTGTCTTTTATCGGCAGCCGCTTTCTCTATGGCCGTGATTTTGGCCTGCGGGCTTTCAGGATAGAAGACCACCGCTGCCGTAAAAAGGGCAATAAGATATATGAGCAAAAGTACTGTTGCTCTCTGCATCCGTTCTTTTCTCACTATATGGCTGAAAACAAGGAATATGGCATAGCCTGCCATACATGCCAGAAGCGTAAGATAGGCGGAGGTAGTGCCGTTCGTGGCACAGCCTAAAAACACAAGGGCAGGCATAAAATACCGGATATAAGGCTTTTTCGCGCTTATGCCAAGATAGGTGGCAAAAATACTGAGGAAACAGAGAATTATACTATGGGCATTTCTGTTGGAAAAAATGACCCACGCGGATATACCGAGTATTGGTCCTTTGCCGCCTATTTTTCCATAGGTGGGCGTGTAGGTGCCTGTCAGGTATGAAATCACGATAATTGCAGCAATAATGGCCACATTTACTGCAAGGCCGCTTACTATCTGCTTTCTTTTATTCTCATCCCGCACATAAACGCAAAGGCATACGCTCATGACCGGCAAATAAAATATTTTGGCCATGTTCTTCACATCGCCGAAAAAATTAACATAGCCCACGCGGAAAAGATTGCCCACATGCAAAAGAGCAATGGCAGCTATTATGCCAAGGCCAATAACGAGCGGCTTTTTATTATCTTCCCTTATCAGAAGATATACCGGCAGCGCCACCATCACAAGAAGGCGGATATAGCCTGCCGCAGTGCCTGCCTCGCTGCTGGTCCAGAATGCCAGAACATCCAGCAACGGCTGAACAATTATAAGCAGGAAAAGCCAATATTCAGAAAACTTATACTTTTTTCCGATACCCACGCTGTCCTCCTATTAATAAAAAAAGAATGGCATCTTTCATGCAAAAGACGCCATTCATCTTTGTCTCGAGCTTACAGGCGCTCCTTGACCTTTGCCTTCTTACCAACGCGATCACGCAGGTAGTAGAGCTTGGCTCTGCGAACCTTACCTCTGCGGACAGTGGTAACGGAGACGATGGAGGGAGAATGTACGGGGAATACCTTCTCACAGCCGACACCGTAGGAAATACGGCGAACGGTGATGGTCTCGTTGATACCGCCGTGCTTCTTGGCAATGATAGTGCCTTCGAAAGCCTGGGTACGCTCGCGGTTGCCTTCCTTGACCAGAACCATGACACGGACAGTGTCACCGACGTTCATCTCGGGAAGCTCGGGCTTCATATACTTTTCGCTGAGAATTTTGACCAGATCCATAATCTAATCCTTCCTGTTATATAGACGTTCATTACCGGAGGGCATACAGCCGCGGCAGCGGACCGCCTTTCTCTCATGCCTATGCGTATACCCGCACAAGCCATGATATATTAACATAACTGTCAGAATAATGCAAGGATTATTTTTTACTCAGCGCTTTCGGCAAGTTTTGCAATATTATCTAGTATTCTCTTGTTGTATTCCATAAGATCGTCGGGCTTTTTTTCCACTTTTTTTGCCTCAACGATCGCTTTGGCAATGTCTTCCCTGCCCTCAAGACCGTCCGTATACTTTTCCAGATTTTTGGCACAGTACAAAGGCAGGCCAACAGCCATGGCCTCCATAATGTTCAATGGCTGGCCCTCGTAACGGGATGTTGAAATAAAAGCATCCATCCGCGCCATGATGGCGTAGGGGTTCTCCCTGTGACCAAGAAAACACACCTTGTCCGCAATGTTCAGACTGACGCACTGCTGCTCAAGGGCTTCCCTGTCAGGGCCGCCACCGATGATATAAAGCCTTATATCATCGCGCTTCTCACAGGCCTTTGCAAACTCATCGAGCATGATATCATAGCCCTTTTGGTGGCAGAGCCGTCCCAAAGCCACAAAGTTCAGGCAAGTTTCATCCAGTTCAAGAGCCTCCGGCTCATCGGCCATTTTCTCCCTTATCTCTTTTACATCGATAAGGTTTTCAATGACAGTAAATGGCTTATCCTGCACGCCGGACATTTTTCCAAATGGCGCTTCAAGAGCCCTTGATACGGGCACAAAGCCGTCATAGTACTTGAATTTCCCTTTAAAGAAGTTCCAGAGCACCCGATACTTCCACTCATTTTCAAGCTTTATCTGCACATTGTTGTGAATCCACATCACCCGGCGCTTTGCCGGAATCGTCAGAGCACCCACAGCACAGGACACCTGATAGGAATTGAAGTCAACAGCAAGGTCATACTCTCCCCTGCCCTCAAAATCATACTTCAAAAGCCGCATAGCCAGCTCAAAGGGCAAAAAAGAATAGAGCTTCGGTGTTGGCTTGAGATAATATATATTCAGTTTTTCCGGAAATGTGATATCCCAGAACCTGTCCTTACGTGATAGGTACAAATCTACCTGGAATTTGTCATAATCAATACTTTTCAAAAGATTGACTATGGATTTTTGTATTCCGCCTACGCCAAGTTCACTTTGAAATATGGCAATCTTCTTCATTTTCGCTCCTGTTGGTCTTATCTGAATACCTTGCCTGCGGCATCATATGTCTCAATCCGGGTAAACTTGGCAAAGTCCGGGCACAGCCGGGGCTCTTTCTGGCGCAGAGCGTCCACAAGCAGCTCAGGATTGAGGGTAGGCTCCTGCGCAGAGATAAGCGCCGAAACCTTCACACCTTCTTCAGACACCATAAAATCTACAGAGCTTATGGCAGGCCTTATGTCCGTCTCGCCCACGCCGCGCTTGGTCTTTTTCATGATGACTATCTCATCGTTTGCAAAAAACTTTTCAAGCCCTGCACACATCTCAGCCTTATCCCGCTCATCGTATTCCATTATTCCCTCGACGTGCAGCCACTTAATCTCACTGACCTTGCGGCTTGGCTCATAGGCCTCGATCATCTCAATCCCTTCGGGCATAACCCGGCTGAGATTTTCAGCCATATCAGAAAGCTCTGCATCCTCTTTAAGCCTGAAATCCATTATCTCGCAGAGGCTCGATGCTCCTACAGAGAGAGGGAGAGCAATGGATATCTGCGGATGGGGATTAAAGCCCTCAGAGTACTTCAATGCGTAGCCCGCGCGGGAAAAGCCCCTTTGCAGTGTGTGCATAAGGTCAAGATGGGAAATGTACACCGCACGACCGGTCTTTTTAAATCTGAGTCTTATTTTATCCATCGCAGCGGCCTCCTTTGAGAAGTTTTTCAGCTCCGCAGGCAGAACACTGCTTGCGACAGTCCGGGCTGAGAGCGGAGGCATAGCACTGCTCCCGCTCGTGGATAAGATGCTGACGGCGCACACCCACATCTATCATATCCCAAGGCAGTATCTCATCTGTGCTGCGCTCACGCTGAGCATAAAACCAAGTGTCGGTGCATGTCTCCTCAAAGGCCTTGTACCAGCGTTCCAGTGTGAAATAGTCCGTCCACGCCTCAAGCCTGCCGCCCATGCGCCAGACCCTTTCGATAACATCGGCAAGCCTTCTGTCACCTCTGGAGAGAACGGCCTCAATAAGGCTCGTCTCCGCATCATGCCAGTTGTATACAACATTTCTTGCGGTAATACTGGAGCGGAGAAGATTTACCCTTCTGAGATACTCCTCGGTGCTGATCTGTGCTTCCCACTGGAAGGGGCTGTGAGGCTTGGGGATGAAGCAGGATGTGGAAATGGTTATCTTCACACCGCGGTTCTTGTTCTTGGCATATGTGCGCCAGCAGTGCAGCACCTTATTTGCCATCTCAGCAATACCAACGATATCCTCGTCCGTCTCTGTGGGCAGACCCAGCATATAATAAAGCTTCACGCTGTTCCATCCGCCCTCAAAGGCAAGGCGGCAGGTATTCAAGAGATCTTCCTCGGTCACATTCTTATTTATCGCATCGCGCAGCCGCTGGCTGCCGCCCTCCACCGCAAAGGTAAGGCCGCTTTTTCTGACCTTCTGAAGCTTATGCATGATGTCCATGGAGAAGTTGTCCGCTCTGAGGGAGGGCAGAGAAAGACCGATGCTTCTGGGTTCACAGTACTCAAGCAGGCCGTCACAAAGCTGCATAAGCTCTCTATAGTCACTGGAGGACAAAGACAGCAGGCTCACATTCTCATGGCCGGTATTCTTCAAAGTCTCTATTCCCTGCCTGACCAGAGTTTCGTGTTTCTTCGCGCGAATCGGACGATACACGTGACCTGCCTGACAGAAGCGGCAGCCGCGCACACAGCCGCGAAACAGCTCCAGGGCAACACGATCATGGACAACCTCAGTGGACGGGACTATGGGCTTTGTGGGATAAGGAGATGCATCAAGGTCAGCCACAATGCGCTTTGTAACCTGCTCCGGCGCACCATCATGTGCTGAAATAGAGCTGACCGTACCGTCTGCATTATACTCAACATTGTATAGAGAAGGCACATACACGCCCTCAATCTGCGCAGCCTTTGCAAGAAACTGTTTCTTGCTCCATGCGCCCAGCTTTGCTTCCCTGAGAAGTGCAAGCAGTTCATTATTGACCTCTTCGCCCTCGCCGACGATGAAAAGGTCAATGAAGGCCGCCATAGGCTCCGCATTTACCGCAGCGGTACCGCCTGCAAACACCAGAGGCAAAAGCTCAGTTCTGTCACTGCATCTGACGGGTATGCCGGACATATCCAGCATATCAAGGACCGTAGTGTAGGCCATTTCGTAGCCTATGGAAAAAGCGATGGCATCAAAATCTGAAAGACTGTCGCCGCTTTCCAGAGCATACAAAGGCAGCTGCGCCTTCTTCATTTCTTCATACATATCACCCCAGGGCGCAAAAACACGCTCACACCAAACATAGTCAAGGCTGTTCATGGTGTGATACAAAATGCTCATGCCTAGGTTCGACATTCCGATCTCATATGTATCGGGGAAGCAGAAGGCAAGCCTTATATCCACAGCATTTTTATCTTTTATTATCTGATTGTACTCACCGCCGGTGTATCTGGCAGGCTTCTGCACACGGGGCAATATACGTTCAAGCCGTTTATCCATATGTTACTCCACAAAAAATTTCTATCTTATTTATTTTAGCTCAATTCACATTTTTTTACAATCCCTTCATCAAACAATGTGCCAAATAAGAGTATCATGGACATGGCAGTTATTCCATAACCCATCCCCCGGCTCATAAGGCATATGCCCAGAGCAAGGAGAATTGCGCAAAAAGATACGCTTATCACAAACACAATCTCCGATGAGCGCTTTATGCCAAGCATATCCACAAGGGATTTAAAAGCCGCAGCCCCATCCAGCGGAATTATGGGGAGCGCGTTAAAAATACTCAACGCAAGGCTGAGCCCGGCGCAAAGGTTGAAAAAGTCGGGACAGCTAAAGTGGGCAAGAAATGATGAAGCATAAGCAAACAGTAAGCCTGTAATCGGCCCTGCAGCGGCGCAAAGCAACACTTCAAGCTCCGACATTCCTCCCTCGTGTTCAATTAGCAAACCTTTAAGCTCAAGGCGGGCAGAATATATTTTCCGGCGAAACAGCAAAAGGCACAGGACATGGCCAGCTTCATGAAAAAATACCGCAAGAAAATATGCTGCTACAAAATCCTGAGGCGCAAAGTATAAAATAATAGAAATGAATATCAAAGCCTTTGTGTCCAGTTGAAATTTTATATTTCTGCCCCCCCTCTTCACCCGTTTGCTTCCGTCAAAGAAGACCCCATGACCGATATGATTTCCATCTGTTTTTCAAATACAGTACTTATTTTAGTTTGCGTTCCATGGCATGGCAAAAGCAATCTCATCGCTATTAAAAATATCAACAGAATCAATCCGTAGCCGGCATACTGTTTTTCCATCAAAATCCCCTCTCCTTCCTGCTCGACTGCTAATTAATATGTTCTTTTTTTCTTGACAATACCAACAGAGGTAATTATAATATAAAGGCTTTGTTGAAGCATCGGGGTGTAGCGCAGTTGGTAGCGCGCATGGTTCGGGACCATGAGGCCGCGGGTTCAAGTCCCGCCACTCCGACCATGCGGAGTGTCCTTAAAGGATTTAAGTATCCCGTAACAGACACTCCGCATTTTTATTTTAAATATTGTTCATTCCGGACATTCGGGGGCGTAACTTAGTGCTACGCCTTTTCTCGTTTGTATGAGAATATCTATCTCAGGTATTTTTCTGAGATTAGGCACTTCAAAAGCTCCGATACAGTTGTAGTAGATAACGATACGTTGTCATATTTGCCTCTACAAAGCAAAAAAACAGGGGTGAAACGGTCTCAACGACTGTCTCAGCCCCTGTTTTTCAGTATTTGGGGATATTTTAGCCCCAAAAAGCAAGAAAAACCTCTCTTGTCTTGGTAGACAAAAGAGGTTTCTTTCGTGCGAAAGAGCTTCATAAGGGTGCGTAAGTGTAGGAAAGAAACCTGAAAAGGTGCGTAAATGATACTGTCCGATAAATAGGAGCTAATTGTTATAACTCAATATTGATTTCGTACTTATCTTCAATGAGAATATAGTTTACATCATACTTCTGTGCGAGGGCTAATATTTCTGTATTATCTGCCAATACACTCTCTATTGTACACCATTCTTCGTCCAAACGATTTT
>JAFTXM010000138.1 GCA_017465025.1 Oscillospiraceae bacterium | reverse complement strand
GCCATCTTTACCTTGGCGTTGTCACGGTCCATGGGAAGAGCCAGAACACCGATGGAGTCACCACCCAGTTCCTTTGCACGCTGGCAGAGGAAGGTACCGGCGTCGTAACCGGAGGTGTAGTCGTCAGCAGAGATGAAGGAGAAGAAATTGTCGGCAGAAGAACCGATGGCGGCGATGGTTACGGGAATGTCGTAATCCTCGCAGGTGTCAAGAACGGTGGAGCAGGAGTCGGAAGAAACAGGGCTGAGCACCACGCCGGCAACACCCTGGACAGCTGCGGTCTCGCCGTTTTCAGCCTGAGTTGCGGCACTGTTTTCGGAAACGAGGGTGTTGAACTCTACGCCATACTCTTCGCAGGCCAGTCTCACACCGTCTTCGACCCACTGCCAGTATTCAATGTCAAGAGAGGGTGCAAGGTAGATGATCTTTTCGCCTTCAACGCTGATGCCCTCAACGCTGATGTCGTCGGTGTAGAAATTCTCGGTGTCTGCGAAAGCGCTGACGCTCAGGGCGCATACCATGCACAGACAAAGAACCAATGCCAGGATTTTTTTCATTTGTTTTTCCTCCAATTTTGTTTTGTTATTTTTCCGGGCAAACCCGGGATATCACATTTACTTATTAAGCAGCTGCTGAGCCTGAGCGACGATGTTTTCAACGGTGATGCCGTTCATTTCCAAAAGTCGTTCATAAGGGGCGGACTGACCAAACTGATCCTGCACACCGATGCGGCGAAGAACAGCCTTTCCGCTTTCGGCAACAATGTCGGCTACCGCGCTGCCAAGTCCATTGAGTATGTTGTGGTCTTCAACGGTGATTATCCTGCCGGTATCTTTTATGCAGTCGTTTACTGCCTGCACATCCAGGGGCTTGATAGTGTGCATATCCAGCACTCTTGCGCTTATTCCAAGCTCACTGAGATGCTTTGCCGCTTCAACGGCCAGACATACCGTGTCACCGTTTGCTATGATGGCCACGTCTTTTCCTTCTCTGAGCAGCTTGGCGCGGCCGATTTCAAACTCCTCCGCCTCATCGTAGACCACGGGGACCGCGTCACGGGTAAAGCGAAGATAAACAGGACCCTTGTAAGCTGCCGCGGCTTTGACCAGCGCCATGGCAGAGCTGTAGTCTGCCGGCATGATGACGGTCATGTTGGGCAATGTACGGAGGATACCCATGTCCTCAATGCACTGGTGGCTTGCCCCGTCATTGGCAGGGGTGAGACCGCCGTGGGAACAGGCTATCTTTACGTTCAGCTTCGGATAGCATATCTGCTGACGGATCATTTCACAGATGCGCATACTGCCGAAGGCGGCATAAGTCACCACAAAGGGAATTTTTCCGCAGGTTGCCAGACCCGCTGCCACACCGGCACCGTTCTGCTCGGCAATGCCCACGTTAATATACTGTTCCGGCAGGGTTTTTCTGAAATCAACAGTCTTGCATGATTTGCCGATATCGATGTCTACAACTACGATATTGCTGTCCTGTTGACCCAATTCCACAATGGCTTTACCGAAACCGTCACGTGTGGAGATTTTCTTTGTATTACTCATGTTCAGTCCTCCACTATGTACTGGCTCTCAAGCTCAGCAATCGCCTGCTTGTACTCTTCTTCGTTGGGCGCCGTTCCGTGCCAGCCGCACTGGTTTTCCATGTAGGAGACACCCTTGCCCTTGACGGTGTTGGCAAAAAGACATTTGGGCCTTCCGTTTTTAACAACCTTGGCAAGCTCCAGAGCCGCCACAACCTGTGCCATGTCATTTCCGTCAATCTCATAGCAGTCAAAGCCGAAAGCGGCAAATTTTTTGCCCAGATCAATGTTCGGCATTACTTCGTCACAGGTGCCGTCTATCTGCAGATTGTTGTTATCCACAAACACCACCAGATTGTCCAGCTTGTATTTGTTTGCGGTCTGTGCTGCTTCCCAGATTTCACCTTCCTGACACTCGCCGTCGCCAAGTGCCACATAGACCCTGTAATCAAGTGCGTCCATCTTTGCAGCAAGGGCCATACCCACGCCGCAGGCAAAACCCTGTCCTAAAGAACCGGTGGAGATGTCTATGCCGGGGCATTTTTTCATATCGGGATGGCCCTGAAGAATAGAGCCTTCCTTGCGCAGGGTGTCCAGATGTGAAAGATCGAAGAAGCCTTTCATTGCCAATGCCGCGTACTGCGCCGGGCAGGCGTGACCCTTGGAAAGAACGAAACGGTCTCTAAGCGGCCATTGGGGGTTCTTAGGGTCAAGCTTCATTTCATGGAAATAGCAGGCAGCAGTAAAATCCGCAACGGACAGAGCGCCTCCCGGATGACCGGACTGAGCCTTGTATATCATGTCCACGGCTCTTATCCTTATCTCTGTAGCCTTGTTTTTCAGTTCATTCAATTCTTTTGTGTTCGTAATATCACCTTCCTTACGAGAACACAGCAAGATCAAAGTTTGACTTCGATTCCTTCTTCGGAGGATTTCAGTGCCGCCATGGAAAGCTTGAGAACTTTCACGCCCTCAGCAAGGGGAGTGATGATCTCTGTACCGTTTTCAAGGCAGTCCCAGAAATGCTTGTGAATGTGGTAAACGACAGTATCCTGATCGAGGGCATAGGAATCGTTGTATATGAAGGATTCTTCGGTCTCCATATCGAGGGTCTTGTACACCACTTCGTCAAATTCGAACATATTGCGGCCCTTGAGCATAGCAGCGCCCTTTGTGCCGATGTAGCCCTTGATATTCACGCCCACACCCGAAGACCAGCTTGCACCGATGGAAACTATGGCGCCGTTTTTGGCGCGTATTACCATGGAGGTATTGGTGTCGTACTGAGGGACGCTGGGAATCGTGCAGTTTACGTTTGCTGCGATGGTGGCAAAGTCACCGCAAAGGCTGGTAAGCAGATTGAACTCGTGGGAGATGGATTCAATGGTCATGCCGCAGGCAAGCTTGGGGTCGGTACGCCAGGACTCACTGAGGCTGCGCTGTCCGTATCCAAAGCCGGGGCCATAGCGGTGGCTGTAAAGATGTACAGGCTCACCAAGAACGCCGGAAGAAACAAGCTCGTGCATCTTAACAAAAGCCGGGCGATAACGGTGGGCAAAGCCGACGATTATTTTCCCGCCATACTTCTGCTCCATGGCTTCGAGCTTTTCTGCATCCTCCAAAGTGGTTGCAATGGGTTTTTCCATGTACAGCGGGACGTGGGCGGAAAGCACCATCTCCGCGTAGTCAAGGCGCTTTGTGGGCGGAGTGCACAGCACAACATAATCCGCATTGGGAATGTGGTCTTTCAGCTGGTCATACTCCAACTGTGCACAGTCGAATTCTTTGGCGAATTTGGCCAAACCGACCTTGTTGACGTCGTAGGCACCGATAATGCTTCCTCCCAGACGTACGACCGCACGGGCATGGGAGAAGCCAATGTCACCTGTGCCGATCATCAATACCTTCATGATGAACCTCCTCTTGTGATGTTGATATACAAATTAACTTGCAATATTGTAATGTTGTAATACAAGATTACGACATTACATTTGCACAGTCAAGGTTAGACAAATTATTCACAAAAACTTTGGAGAAATAACTTACATTCTGTATCTAATTTTGGGAGAAAGTACTGAAAATAATGGCAATAAAAAATGACCGGCCTCGGTTGAGGCTGGTCATCTGTATTGGCTCTTCAGAGAGAAGCAACCACCAGCTAGGCTGGTGGAAATAAAAAGCTTATAGCGAAAAAAAGACCTCCGATAGTAGAATAGAGCAGGTTCGCCAACCGCACTAAAACTAAAGGAGGTAGTCATTGATGAATGACATAAACAGTTTATCTCATTCCAAATGGAGATGCAGGTACCACATAGTTTTTGCACCGAAATATAGAAGACAGGCAATATACGGAGATATCCGCAAGGATATCGGAGAAATCTTACGAACATTGTGTGAGCACAAGAAGGCGGAAATAATAGAAGCGGAGTTATGTAAGGATCATATACACATGCTTGTAAGTATTCCACCAAATCTAAGTGCATCGCGGTTTGTCGGGTATCTGAAAGGGAAAAGCAGCCTGATGATATTCGACAGACACGCAAACCTGAAATATAAGTATGGAAACAGACATTTCTGGTGCAGAGGCTACTATGTTGATACAGTGGGAAAGAACGAGAGAATAATATCCGAATACATAAGGGAGCAGCTGCAAAGTGATATAATGGAAGACCAAATAAGTCTGAAAGAGTTCGTAGACCCGTTCACGGGTGAAAAGAATAAATAGGCATAAAACAGGCCGCTTTAGCAGCGGCTTGTAAATAACTGTGCGATTGGCGAACTTTTTCATGCATCTTAAGATGCTGCCAGCATCAGGCCCTTATAGGGCCTTCTCAAACCACGCGTTTTACGCGTGGTTTTGATTTATTCGTTTATTATATTGATTTGGCACATTTTCATGGCCTCAAGAGCGGTTTTGTGACTGGCAGGTGTAACACCGGCACAGCAGGCGGCATCCACCGTGATGGGAACTTCGGGAATGGCGGCCTTGATGAGCATTGCGTTGGAGATAACGCATATATCCGTGCACAGACCGACCAGCGTCACGCCGTCAAGATGCTCTCTTGCGTCCATGGATTTGAGCTGTTCGGCAAGACCGGGAGAGCCGAAGCCGTTTTTGTTTACAGGCAGCTCCTTGCAATAGGGGAGGAGCGCGTCGCAAATCTGCCAGCCGTCGCTGTCCTTGATGCAGTGAGGCACCGGGAGGTTTTTGCCCTCCTGTGTTTCAAGGTAGTTTTCAAAATGCGTGTCTCTGGTGAAGATCACACGACCGTCAAAATTCTTTACTTTTTCCAGAACTTTGGGGACAATTGCCACGGCCTCGGCGGTGCCAAGGGCGCCGTCAATAAAGTCGTTCTGCATGTCCACAACTATAAGTACTTCTGCCATCGTATTATGTCCTTTCCTTGCGCTGCACGATCTCGATCCAATAGCCGTCGGGATCGGCAATGAAATAAAAACCACCGCTCTTGCGCTGCTCCTGACAGACAATGCCCATTGCCTTGTGCATTTCGTAAGCGGCATCCACATCCTCCGCGTCAAGGCAGAGATGGAATTCGCATTCGCCCAGATCATAGGGCTCGCTGCGCTGATGGATCTTGGTCAGCTCCAGCGTAAAACCGGTAACACCGTCACCCAGATAAACAAGGGTGTATCCATCGTCGCAGTCCTTTCTGCGGACAGGCTTGAGACCAAGGGCTTTATCGTAAAATTCAAGACTGCGCTCAAGATCGCTTATGTTGAAGTTATAGTGATTGAATGAAAACATTTTGGCTCCTTTGCAAAATAATTCATATATTTTTACCGCCTGTGACGGCCGGAGCTTCCTGCTCCGCGCTGCCAAGGCGGTTTATATTTTAACATGCTTGGATTTTAGCACTAATAGAATATTATGTCAATCAAACTAAATGTCCAAACTGTAAATTATCAGCCCAGTGCCACATCAAGGGTCATCATAAGCACAAAACCGATTATATAGCTCAGACTGCCCGGGCGGCTTTGGGAGTCGGGAATAAGCTCATGGGCGGCCACATATAGCATCGCCCCGGCCGCAAAGCTGAGAAGCCAGGGCATGACTGGCTGGGCCACACCTGCCGCCAGCACCGCCAGCAGGCCGAATACCGGTTCTACAGAAGCGGAGAGAGCACCCATTCCAAAGGCTCTGGCGCGGCTGAAGCCGAGCTGTCTGAGCGGAAGGGAGACGGCTGCCCCCTCCGGGAAATTCTGTATGCCGATGCCAAAAGCCAAAGCCGCAGCGGCGGCGAGCCCCTCCGCGTCAGCAGCCATGGCAAAAGCCAGGCCAACCGCCATGCCCTCGGGGATGTTGTGCAGGGTGATGGCGGTGAAAACAAGGCTGTCTTTACGCCCTGATGAAGAGCTTTTACCTATGACTTTGTCTACAAGGGCGAGAAATAGCCCGCCCAGCATAAGCCCTGTTGCTGCCGGAAACCAGCCGGGTACCTGCCCGGCCTTTTCGCTTTGCTCAATGGCGGGCAGCAGCAGACTCCACACCGCAGCGGCGGACATTATGCCCGCGGCAAAGCCCATGATAACAGAACGTGGGCGTTCTCTAAGCTCCTTCGCCATGAAAAGAACAAGAGCCGAACCCAAAAGACTCATCAGAAATATGAAACCT
>JAFTXM010000137.1 GCA_017465025.1 Oscillospiraceae bacterium | reverse complement strand
TTCCCAAGTACAGGCTCAAACTTAGCCCCGTACCAGTGGGAGGGATCATCGGCGGTATATCTTATGCATTCCAGAGTGTAGTCTCCGGCGATTTTTGCGCTCTCAAAGGCATCATTTCCGCGAATGAGTGCGCCGGTGAAAGCAGAAGCATAGATATCTCCTGTACCGTGGCAGCTGTTGGGAAGAAACTCATGCTCATAATATTCAGCTTCGCCATTGCGATAAACCACAATGCCGGTCCTGCCGGGGGCATAGGAAACACCGGTGAGGATAACATTTTTCACGCCCATATCGCTCAGCGCCTTTACGATATCCAGAACATAGCTTTCATCATAGCTGGTTTTGTACTCAATGCCGCAGAGAAAACAGGCCTCGGTAATATTGGGCAGCAGATAGTCCGCTGCGCTGCAAAGCTTTTTCATCGCTTCAACATAGTCCATGTCAAAGGCGGGGTAGAGCTTGCCGTGGTCTGCCATTGCAGGGTCAACGATAAGTGAGAAAGCCTCTTTCCTGCAATCTCCTGCGATATCCAGTACATAGTCCACCTGCTCGGCAGAACCCAGATATCCGGTGTACACAGCGTCAAACTTTATGCCTTCCTTTATCCAGTGCTCCCTGATAGCCGGCATATCCCCGGCCAGATCGCGCACAGTGAAGCCGGAGAAGCCGGCAGTATGCGTGGAGAGGACGGCAGAGGGCAATACGGCAGTCTCAATGCCGCAGGCAGAGATTATAGGCAGTGCCACCGTCATGGAGCACTGTCCCAGACAGGATATGTCCTGAATAGTCAAAACTCTTTTATATTCCATTACTGATACCTCGCTTCTGATTTTACTGTGGACATTATAGTGTAAAACTGATATTATAAAAATAATCAAAACAGGAGTTTTTTATATAACCAGATGAAAGAGAAAAAGTATTATGCGCTGTATAAACAGGTGCAAAAGGCTATACTCAGCGGGGAATACAGCGCCGGAGAGAGGCTGCCTTCCAAAAGGACAATGGCGGATCTTTCCGGGTGCAGCGTCATTACGGTGGAGGCGGCCTATGAGCTTTTGGAGCGGGAGGGCTATATAAGCTCAAAGGAGCGCAGCGGTTACTTTGTTTGCAGAATAGACGCGCTGGGGCGCGAAGATAAGGGCGATATTGCCGTGATCGAGCATCTGGCGGCAGACAACATCTGTCCGGTGGATGAGCTGGAGCACTCCATATGGTTCAGGACGGTCCGTAAGGTCATGAGTGAGAGGGGGACGGAGCTTTTTTCGAAATCTCCCAACAAGGGCTGTGCCGTGCTGCGAAATGCCCTATCGGACTATCTATACCGCTATCGGGGGATGCTGGCTCAGCCCGGGCAGATAATAATCGGTTCCGGTGCGGAGCAGCTGTACGAAAGCGTAATAAAAATTCTTGGCAGGGATAAGGTGTACGGGATTGAAAATCCCTGCTATGAGCAGATAAAAGCCGTTTACAGCGGATACGATGTGCAGCTTTGCCCACTGGATATGGGAAAGGACGGAATCCTTGCCGGACAGCTCGACGAAAAGAAATTCGATGTGCTGCATGTTACCCCCTTCAACAGCTATCCCTCCGGCATTACCGCCAGTATTTCAAAGCGCTGGGAATATTTAGGCTGGGCAGCGAAAAGTGGAGGCTATATTATTGAAGACGACTTTGCCAGTGAATTTTTCCGTCCGGGCCACCCCATCCAATCGCTGTATTCACTGGACACGGGCTCTTCTGTTATATATATCAATACCTTCTCCAAAAGCCTTTCCCCCTCAATGCGTATGGGCTATATGATATTGCCGCCGCAGCTGACGGAAAGCTACGATGCAAAGCTGAGCGCCTATTCCTGCTCTGTGCCTACTTTTGAGCAGTATGTTCTGGCGGAGTTTATATCAGGCGGTCATTTCGAGCGGCATCTGAACAGACTTCGCCGCCGCATGAATGATGTTACGTAAAAAACACCGGAAACGGCAGCTCCGTTTCCGGTGTTTTTGATTATTGCATATTGATTATTGGATCAACCCTTTGCAGAGTCTACTATCAGCTTTATTGCCTTTTCTCTGGAAAGCTGGGCACGGATACCATCCTCGCCCACATAGGAAAGAAATTCATCCACGTTCATTCCGTAGCCGCAGGCCAGCTCATATGCGTACTGCTGTACCTCCATCACATTGGGGCAGATGTTCTCGGTCTTGATGACGGCCTTGAGCATAAGCTCCTCGCGGCAGCGTTTTTCCGCAAGGTCCCGCCGCTCGTTGCGCCACTGCTCCATGGTTTTGTTTTCCGTGCGAAGATAGGCTTCAAATACCTGCTGTGCAATTTCCTCAGCGGAAAGCTTGCTGCGCTCCTGTGCTCTCGTGACAATGCCGCGGAAAATACGCTCGTCCTTGGCCTTGCATACTTTCTTTATTGACGCGACCATAAGCTCAACTTCCTGAGCACTTTGATCTATGTAGTCCTCGGCGGCTTTTTTTGCCCGCTCCCAGACCTCGTCTTCGCTGCTTGTGTCTTTAAGCTCGATATTGAGCCTGACAATGATGCTGTGGATATCGGCCAGCGTGTGCAGTGAAGTGCTCTGCAGCACCTCGGTTCTGGCTTCGTTTACAATGCTGTCGAGCTGTCGGTCAAGTATAAGCTCAGGGATGTCCACGCTGATGTTGTCAGCAGCGGCACTGAGGGCGGCTTTCTCAAAGTCCTCATTGTGGCCGATTTTGATCTTGAGTCCCTTGTACTGCCCCAGGCTGACTTCCGGGCTGACGGCGGCCTCAACTGCGATTTCGATATCTCCCATGTCTGTCTCTGTCATTTCGTTTACGCTGGCATAGTGCACATCGCTTACGCCAAGACTTTCGGAAAGCTCCACTATAGCCTGCTGTACAGCGGCCTGCTGTCCTGCTGCCATAAGGATATCGCTGTATTCTATAAGCAGACGGGCGCTTATCATCCCGTTTTCAAGCGAGGAAGTGAGTATCTGCATATTATCCCTCCGTCAATATTGTTGTGTATATTTTATACCCGCCCAATGTCAGCGTCAATAAGCGATTTGGAGAATTTGTATGGTATGCGCCGGGAGCTGCATTGACGAAAGAAAGCCAAGGTGATATATTGCATAATAGTAATTTTCAGGAGAGCGAAATGAAATCAAATATTCCTTTTGGCAGCGCCCATATTCTTATTCCCAAAACCGGCTTTGAAAAATGGGCCTGCATAGCCTGCGACCAGTTTACCTCCCAACGGGAGTACTGGGAGCGCGCCTATGAAGTCGTGGGTGATGCACCCTCTGCGCTCAGACTTGTTTTTCCCGAGGTATATCTTGAGGACGGCGATGCGCCGGAGCGCATTGCGGAAATAAACCGCAGTATGGAGCAATACCTGAATGATGGCCTTTTCCGGGAGTACAGGGATGCCATGGTGCTTGTGGAGCGCAGGCTTTCCGACGGCAGAGTGCGCCGGGGTCTTGTGGGTGCGTTCCGGCTGGAAGACTACAGCTTTGAAAAGGGCGCAAAGCCTCTGATACGCCCTACCGAGGGCACGGTTCTCTCCCGCATACCGCCAAGGGTCAATATCCGCCGTGACGCGGCTCTGGAGCTGCCCCATATCATGGTGCTCATGGATGACCGGGACAGGGAGATAATAGAGAAAATAGACACAGCAAAGCTTGAAAAGCTCTATGACTTTGAACTGATGCTGGGCGGCGGGCATATTGCAGGCTGGCTTCTGGATAAGGATAGTCAGAGCCTTGTAATGACGAAGCTTGAAAAGCTTTACGGGAAGAGCGGGTCGGACGGAGACAGACTGCTTTTTGCCGTGGGCGACGGCAACCATTCTCTTGCCACAGCCAAGGCGGCGGCAGAGCTTACCGGCACAGAGGAGGGCCGCTTTGCCCTTGCGGAGCTTGTGAATATCCACAACGAGGCTGTAGACTTTGAGCCGATATACAGGGTGCTGTTCAATGTGGATGTGGCGGACTTTGTGGCTAAGCTCCGCGCGGCCTTTCCCGGCGATGAAGGCAAACGTATCGAGTACATGAGCCTTGAATCAAACGGCGAAATCTATGTGCAGGGTCTGGAATCGGAGGTTTTGCAGCAGTTTATCGATGCCTATCTTGAAAAGCATGAAGACGCTCAGGTGGACTATATCCACGGCGTTGAGGCTACAAGAGAGCTTGCCGCATCTGAGAATACCATAGGTTTTGTTTTCGGCGGCATAGGCAAGGATGAACTTTTCGACTATGTACGCAGGAATGGAATACTCCCCAGAAAGACCTTCTCCATCGGCCACGCCGAGGATAAGCGCTATTATGTGGAGGCCAGAAAAATAAGATAAAATTAAAAGAATCTTCGCAGAATAAAAGCTCTGCGAAGATTTTTTGCCATTTATACAATGAAAATAAAATACGCGGAAAGGTACACCTTTGCGCGTGGAGAAAAAATTGACAAAAAACTGAAATAAAAATTAAAATAACTGTTTTAGTTTACATAACGCTATTGAAAAGCCCCTTTTTTAATGATAATATCACGATGTAAGGTTGATTTTTGTACCATCGCAAAGGTGTACC
>JAFTXM010000136.1 GCA_017465025.1 Oscillospiraceae bacterium | reverse complement strand
TTCTTTAAAGATGGGGATTTCATACTGTGCTGTGTTCTCCGGGGAATAAAAGTTCTGATAATTCCGTCAAAATGCAGACTTCTTAAACTTCAACCATAGCTTCCGGAACGTTCTGTAAAGCCGCACATCCACAAGGAAAAGAACTGTCCTGAACCGTTCTTTTTTCGTCAGGCAGGGATTTTTCCATGCACCTTTCCAGTAGTGCCTTGTGCGGGCTTTGAACTCGTTGGCCTGAAAAGCATAATCATCATATTCAAACAGATTGTTTACAATGGTGGAGAAAGCAAAATTGACAAATCGGCAGAGGACACAGTCGACTAATTCGGGATGTGTGGCAGAGCAAAATTTATAAAGCTTGTCAATGCCCTCAAGCCAATGGTCGATTTTGATGGGACTTATACTGTGCATTATGCTGTCTTGCCGTTGATAATAGTAGTATTGAACGGAAGAGCTATAAGCATAGTTTCTCCCGGCTTCTATGAGATATGGGACAGTGTCCAAATCCTCGTAGACTTTCCCGACAGGAAAACTGTGTCCATCGAATACTTCCCGTCTGTAAAGCTTTCCGTTCGCACTGACTCCAAAATCCCGTGCCAGCATCATGTCCTTGAACTCTTCCTCTGCATCGAAAACCAAACGCCTGTCATCCGAGGCTATGAATTTCATGGTCTCAGCGCTTGTGCTTACTGAGCGTATTTGTGCAATGGCGATGTTTTCCCCCTGCATCATCTCAAAAAGGATTTTCAGATAATCGGTACCCACATAGTCATCGGAGTCTATAAAGCCGATGTAATCCCCACGTGCTCGCTCCATGCCGTAATTCCTTGCATAAGAAACGCCAGCATTTTCTATGTGAAAAACCTTTATTCTTTTATCCTTGCGGGCGTATTCATCACAAATTGCCCCTGACGCATCGGTAGAGCCGTCATCTATCAAAAGAAGCTCAAAATCCCCGAAGGATTGAGCAAGGATACTGTCAATGCATCGGGGAAGATATGGGGCTACATTATATACAGGTACGATAACGCTTATCATTTCAGCTTACCTCATCCATGGCGCATACCATTCGTTCAAACATCTCTTCAAGCGAGGCTTTGGCTGCCCAGCCCAATTCTTTCAGCCGGGAAATATCCAGATACAGCTTGTGAGCCGCGGGGTATTTCCGGGCGTTTTTCTCATCCTTATCAAAAAGAATTTTCGACTTTCCGCCGGAAAAAAGCTCACTTACCAGTTGAGCCATTTCAAGGATGGAACAGTAACTGCTTTCGTTTGCCGCGTTGTAGCACTGCCCGTTTTCGCCCTTCAAAAGTACTGTGAGGATCGCCCGCACTGCATCGGCGGTGTACAGATACATTCTTTTGCTGTCGCCCTTGGTGGCAAAGACGATATCCTCTCCGGCGAGGGCCTTTCTTGAAAACTCTGCAAATACCCGCGAGTCGGTCTTGGAAACGCCCGGGCCGAAGGTCTGCGCCAGCCTTATGGACTTTGCGGGGATGCCGTATTCCTCCGCGTAGGCCGTGGTCAGCACCTCGCACATCCGCTTGCTCTCAGGATAGCTGCTGCGGACAGAGCCGGTGGAAAAATATGCGGGAGCGTCCTCCGTGAGAGGGCTTTCGTCAATGGGTTAGCCGTAGGCCTCCATGCTGGAAAGATATATAAAGCCCTTGCACTTTTGCTCTCTTGCCAGCTCAAGCATATTTTTCGTGCCGGAGAGCGCTGTGTGAATGGTCTCCACCGGCTTGCTGACAAAGCTGCTGCTGGCAGTCTCGCTGGCAGCGTGGATGATATAGTCCACTCCTTCGCCTGTCTCCGGCTTCCGGCATATATCACCCTCTATAAAGGCAAGGCGGTCATCTCCCGCATATTGTGCGTACATGGCTTTGGCTTTTACCGGATTTCTCACAAAAGCCAGGACCCGTGGCGTGGCGGGGCTTGCCTTTCCATAGCAGACGAGAGCGTTTACAAGCCAAAAGCCAATAAGCCCTGTAGCGCCTGTGACAAGAACAGTCTTGCCGTCCAGCTTGCTCCAGGGGATATTTTTATCTCCGAGAATATTTTCAATGTCCTCTTTGAAAATGAGAGTGTCCGTCAACATGAAAAATCTCCTAATAGCCTAAAATCTGCTGGCTTTCTCTGGCGTCCACAATAGCTCTGAATATATAAAAATCCGTGGGCGTGGTTATCTTTATGTTGGTGGCAGGGCCGTCGACCGTATGCAGGCTGTGACCGTAATGCTGCATCAGGGATGCAGAGTCGATAAAATCCAACAGACCATCCTGACGGGCTTTAAGATGTGCCTCGTGAATATCACCCAGCAAAAAGCTCTGGGGCGCTTTTGCCATACGGCAGAGGCTGCGGTCTATTATCTGACCTACCTGAGTCTTGTTATCGTCTGAGCCGATAGTTACAGTCTCGATCGCGGGGGAAACGGTTATTCCGCTGCCATATTTTTTGACGCTTTCAATGTTTGCGCTTATGGTGTCCGCGTCGATGAGCGGGCGCACACCGTCGTGTATCATTACCACGTCAGAAGGGTCGTAAAGCTCCGTCAGCTTGTGAAGAGCGTTGAAGATGGACTCCTGACCGTTCACCCCGCCGGGGACAATGGCCTTTACCTTCTCAATGGCAAATTTGCGTATCAGCCGCTCAAGATGTTTTTCCCAACCGGGCAGGCAGGCCACAACTATGCCATCCACCAAAGGATGATCATCAAACTGCTCAAGGGTATAGATTATAATGGGCTTGCCGTGCAGCTCAAGAAACTGCTTGGGCAGGGTCTTGCTGTTCATCCGCTGCCCTGCGCCGCCGGCAAATATCACAACAGTGTTCATCTTTTCAGTCCTCAATGTATATGAGTATATCGTGCCTTGTGCCTCTCTTGTCCTCCGGCGGAAGCTGCATATAGTCTCCGTACAGATTGCGGAGATACTCGTCATAGTTGGAGGGGCAGGGGAATAATGAGCCTTCAAACTCAAGCATTAGGGGGCTTTCGTAGGCGGCCTTGTCGATCTGCTCCTGAGGGCCGTAGCCCCATGTGATACCGGCAATTTTATTGCTGGATGCATAGTCATAGCTTTTTGCAAAGGCATCGTAGCGGCTGCACATATCCCTTGCGGAAAAGGGGAGAAGCGCCAGCTTTATAAAGGGCTTGAGGCATTTTTTGAAAAGGCTCTTTCCCTCACCGGCTTTGGCATTCTTCAAAAGTAGGATATGCCGCTTTCTCATGACCTTTTTGTAAAAGGCCTTTAATTCATCATAGTCATCGGGAGAGCCGTCAATGGGGAAAATATCTATCCACAGATGCCTGTCTGCGTGGGAATACTTATCGACCACTGTTGTCCGGGCGTCCAGCAGCTTGATAAACGGCTGTGCCTGCCCATCCGGAGAAAGCCAGGAGCTTAATTGCACATGGTCGGGCAGCACAGAGGTGTCAATGCCCTGTAAACTGAGCAAACGGTCAAAATCCGGGCGGGGCATGAGCACATCTATGTCATCGTCCCAAGGGATAAAGCCCTTATGCCGCACAGCTCCCAGCAGAGTCCCACCGCAAAGGGTGTAATATAAGCTGTTCTTTTCACACAGCCTGTTGAAAACGCAGAGCAAATCAAATTCGTATAGCTGTATTTCCCGCAGCGATAATTGACGCATTGACTATTCTCCTTTTATCCGCGCAGACGGGTATATAGCCCCCAGGCGCGATAGTAAAATTCAAGGCCGAGCCTGAGAGAAAATATCGCCCACCTATCCCTTTGGGGCGTTTTTTTATGCCTGATATAGAGGGGAGCTGCCGATATTATTTCTGCCCTTAGTTTTTCGCGCCGGGGCAAGAACTCCGCAGGACAGTCCTTCATCTGTCTCAGTACGCTCAGTCGTGCGTGACTGATGCGCCTGAGACCGGCTGTGCTGAGGGAACTGTCGCATACAAGTGCGTCCGCCGCCAGCTTTTCGGCAGCCTCGATATACTGAAAGCTCTCTTCTCTGAAATGGCTGGTAGTGATGGAATTTTCCCGTATCTCATAAAAATAGCAGCATTTTTTGCCAAAAACCAGCGACTCTGTGCGGTTGAGAATTTCGCCGAAGATCCAGGTGTCCTCATATATCCGGCCCTCCGGAAAACGAAGATGCGAGAAAACATCCCGCCGGTACAGCTTCCCCCACGGGGAAACATCCACACAGCCGTGAAACAAAACCTCTTCAAAGGCCTCCTTTTGGGAAAAAACGGAGACATCCTTGCGCGGGGAGGAATTGGGGCTGGATTTGCCGCCTCTGAGCACATAGTGGTTGCAGGCGGTCACGGCGCAATTTTCGCTGTGCGAAAAAAGAGAAAGAAGATAGGATAAATAGTCGCAGCTTACATAGTCGTCTGAGTCGATAAAGCTGATGTACTCGCCCTTGACAATTTGCAGGGCATAGTTGCGGGCGCTGGATATTCCACCGTTTTCCTTGTGCAGAACCTTTATACGCCCGTCTCTTCTGCTCCACTCATCGCATATTTCACCGCAGCGGTCGGGTGAGCCGTCATCAACCAGTATAAGCTCAAAATTTTGATGCGTTTGTGCCAGAACTGACTTTATGCAGCGGTCAAGATAGGCCTCTACCTTGTAAACCGGCACGATAACGCTTATTAATTCACGGCTCATTTGTTTTTACCTGCTTCTAAACTTCCGCAGCAGAAATGCTGTGCCTTTTTTCAGCCAGTTTTGCTTTTCCATAAAAACGTAGGGGATGTCCAGACTGTGTATTTTGTTCTTCTCCAGCCACACATCCATTAAACGCTCGCCTACAAAACCGAACACCCGCTTGTCGTAATCGCTGTAGGCGCTGATATCCAGCCTCTCCTCCAGGGCGAAAAGCACATCGAAAAGCCATGCACAGTAGGCGTCGGCAAGCTCTCTTTTCATTATGAACATATTGAAGCGGTGTCCCCAAGTGCGCTTCATGACCGTATCAAAGGCGGCCAGATACTCCGGGCAGCGCTCTTTTATAATTTCTCTTGTAAGCTCAAGATCAGCCGCATTGTGGGCGTGAACATACTGGGAGTATGTAGTCTCTATCCAGTAGCGCCGGGGCTTGGGGAGAATGACATCGGCCTTCTTCAAAAGCCGCTCCGCTTCCTTGCGGCTGAGAACGCGCCCTTTAGCGGAGCCAAATAACCTCGTGCAAAAATGCCTGCGGTAGTGCACGAGCCCAAGATACTCCGCGTCTAAATTCTTCCACGCCCAGTAAAGGCCGGTGAGTTCACAGTAATGACTGTTTTTCAGGGATATGTTGTCCCCCGTGTTGTCGCCGGTATAAGCCAGATTCTCCCGGCCTTCCCTGCCCACAAAGAGCGGGAGATACACAGGATCATCCGGCATCCAGTATTTTTTGTGTGTGGCTACGATGATGGCTATATCTGTCATAAAAAGCACCTTAGGCTGAATTCAAGAAAACATAATAATACATCATGTATTTTAACATCGGGTATTATGCGTGTCAAGCAAGGGGCGGGGGAACTTTCCATGATTTGCACCGTCTGAATAAATAAAAAACAAGCCTTGCTTTTCCGAAGAAAAAATTCTATTATGTTTACATAATATTAAATCGTGGAGGCGAATATGAAAAAATATCTTTTGATCATGCTTGCGGCCTGCTGCCTTCTGGGAGGCTGCGGAATAAACGCACAGCCGGTACAGCCCCCGGAAGCACCCGAAAGTGTACAGGACGCTCTGCCCCCGGAAGCATCTGCGAGGATAAGCCCTCTGCCCACCGCCGTTGATATGGCAGCGCTGGGCAACTGCACTGTGCCGGTGTCCATTGATGAGCACGGCATATACACGGACGGGAGCGGGAAAATCATGATACAGTTCACGGTGTACAGCTATGAGCTTTATGACATGGTGGACATTGCCGCTCTCAAGGAGGGGGACATTATCAGCCATAGGGGCGAGGACATAGTGGTCAGCTCCGTTTCCCGCAGTGACAGCGGCCGCGTAAGCATAAACGGCGGGCTGGACGTAGGCGGCTATGAGCTTTACACCGATGAGTCCGGAGTATATTATTTTGTGGGCTACAATGACGCCAAGGCCTACTATGCCATCGGCGAGGCGGTGTTCG
>JAFTXM010000135.1 GCA_017465025.1 Oscillospiraceae bacterium | reverse complement strand
TTTTACCATTGACTCCGCGCTGGGCGCCGCCCTTGAGGGGAAAACGGTGTTTCGCTCCAGCTTTGAGAACGGGGCTTTTGAAAGCAGCTGCGCCGTACCCATGTACAACCAGGGCAAGACCGTGGGCGCGGTGTATTTAAGCGAGTATGACGCAAAGCAGGCGGAGATGATACTCAATATCCAAAGCAGGATAAGGGCCCTTTCCCTGATCATCGCCATTGCAGCGGTGCTCATCGCCATCGTGTTTTCTGACCTTCTGCTGTACAGACTGCAGGAGCTGGTGCAGTCCATGCGGATAGTGGCCTCCGGCAATTACGGGCACAGGCTTGCCACACGGGGTCAGGACGAGATAACGGAGCTGGGACATGAGTTCAACATCCTTACAGAGCGGCTTGAGGATACGGAAAAGCAGCGCCGCCGCTTTGTGTCCGACGCCTCCCACGAGCTGAAAACGCCCCTTGCCTCCATAAGGCTTTTGTCCGATTCCATCGTGCAGAGCGAAAATATGGACGTGGACACCATACGGGAGTTTGTCACCGACATAGGGCAGGAGGCCGAGCGCTTGCAGCGCACCACGGAAAAGCTTCTGACCCTCGCCCGCTTTGACGACGATGTGCAGATCGTCCCCGTGCCGGTGGATGTAAAGCAGGTGGCGCTGGATGCGCTGGTGTTTCTGCGTCCCCTTGCCGACGAGCGGCAGGTAAAGGTGAAGATGGAGCTGCCCGACGGCTGCGTGGTGATGGCCACGGTGGACGATATGTTCCAGATCATCTTCAATCTGGTGGAAAATGCCATAAAATATAATGTAGAGGGCGGCAGTGTCCTGTTCAGGCTGGAGGCGGAGGAAAAGCTTATCCGCTTTACGGTGGAGGATACGGGCATTGGCATCCCCCAGGAGGACAGACTGAATATATTTGCCCGGTTTTACCGGGTTGACAAGGCCCGCTCCAGAGAGGCGGGCGGCAGCGGACTGGGCCTGAGCATCGTGCATGACGCGGTGCAAAAGCACGGCGGCAGTATAGCCGTGGGTGAAAACAAGCCTCAGGGTTCGGTGTTTATAGTAAGCTTTCCAAGACCTACACCGGAGGAGACAGGTATATGAATAATGTGAAGAAAATACAGGATGCGCTGAAAGAGCGGAAGCTGGACGGCGTGCTTATTACAGATGAGAAGGACCAGCGCTATGCACTGGGCTTCCCCTTTACCGACGGGGCGGTGTTTGTAAGCCGGGAAGAGGCCTGGCTCATCACCGACTCCAGATACGTGGAGGCCGCGGCGGCAGCCGTAGGCGGCTGGGCAGAGGTGGTGCTTTTTGATGCAAAGCGGGGGCTTTCTGAAAGCGTCCGCAGCCTTGTGCAGAAGGCGGGGATACAGAGGCTTGGCGTGGAGGAGGAAAAGCTCAGCCATGCAGAGTTTATCCGCTGGCAGCAGTGCCTTGCACGGGAGCTTGTCAGCGCCCAGAGTCTTTTTCAGGCTCTTCGCGCCGTAAAGAGTGCGGAGGAAGTGGAGTGTATGCGCCACGCCCAGCAGATAAGCGAGCGGGCGTTGATGGAGACCATGCACTTTATAAAGCCCGGCATAAGCGAGCGGGAGCTGGCGGCGGAGCTGGTGTACCGGATGCTGAAATTCGGCGGGGAGGGCTGCTCCTTTGACCCCATCGTGGTGGCGGGAGCAAAAACCAGTATGCCCCACGGTGTGCCCGGGGACGAGCTTCTTGAGGAAGGCGGCTTTGTGACCATCGACTTTGGCTGTCTCAAGGAGGGCTACTGCTCGGACATGACCCGTACCTTCGCTCTGGGCAAGCCCACGGAGGAGATGGCAAACGTGTACGAAACTGTGCTCAAGGCCCAGACCACGGCCATAAAGGCCGCAAAGGCCGGCATTACCGGGCAGGAGCTGGATAAGGCCGCAAGGGATGTTATCATCGCCGCCGGTCACGGGGCTCACTTCGGCCACGGCTTCGGACACTCTTTGGGTCTGGATATCCACGAAAGCCCCAACGCGAACCCCAGAAATGATAAGCCCCTGCCTGCGGGCGCCGTAGTCAGTGCAGAGCCGGGCATCTATCTGCCGGGGCGCTTCGGCGTGCGTATTGAGGATGTGATAGTGCTCAGAGAGGACGGCTGCGAAAATCTCACCACCTTCCCCAAGGAGCTTATCGTGCTGTAAAATTTTGCGCATCAGAGGGGCTTTTTCAATAAAAGTCTTGCAAAATACTCGTATATACTGTAGAATATCTTAGCTATATTATTATTTGTACATTTTTATGGGAGGACCCTTTTATGATTACAGCAGGCGATTTCAGAAACGGCGTTACCTTTGAGATGGACGGCCAGGTCATGCAGGTCGTTGAGTTCCAGCATGTCAAGCCCGGCAAGGGCGCAGCCTTCGTCCGCACCAAGATGAAGAACGTCATCACCGGTGCTGTCACCGAGACTTCCTTCAACCCCACCGCAAAGTTTGAGAACGCCACCGTTGACCGCGTGACCATGGAGTACAGCTATGCAGACGATAACCTCTACTACTTCATGAACCCCGAAACCTACGAGCTGGAGCCTGTTGACGGTTCTGTTCTGGGCGACAACTTCAAGTTCGTCAAGGAAAACATGGAGTGCACCATCTACTCCTACAAGGGCAAGGTCTTCAACGTGGAGCCCCCCTTCTTCGTGGAGCTTGAGGTCACCGAGACTGACCCCGGCTTTGCCGGCAACACCGCCACCAACGCAACCAAGCCCGCCACTCTCGAGACCGGCGCTGAGATCAAGGTGCCTCTCTTCATCGAGCGCGGCGAGATGATCAGGGTCGACACCCGCACCGGCGAGTACCTGAGCCGCGCATAAGGCACAGGCAGTCGTATCAGTTTATAGTAAAGGGGGGAGCTGTACAGGCTCCCCCAAAAAACACCGCAGCCGGAAAGACTGCGGATAATACAAAGGAGGTTTTTCTATGACTATTGTTGAAAAGGCGGCATACCTGAAAGGATTGGCAGAAGGTCTTGATGTTGAGAATGCGTCCAAGGAAGGAAAGCTGTGGGGCGTTCTTTGCGAACTGATCTCCGACATGGCTCACGAAATAGAGGACCTTCAGGAGAGCAATCTGGATCATGCAGGCGCTCTGGACGATATCAGCGAGGAGCTGAGCTATCTGGAGGAGCTGGTGTGCGATCTGGACGTGCCGGAAGACTTCTGCGAAGATTGCGAGGACGGCGACTGCTCCAAGTGCTGCTTCTGCGATGACGACGATGACGAGCTTGAATATGACGGCATCATCTACGACGTGACCTGCCCTGTCTGCGGCATTGACATCAGCTTCGACGAAGAGACCCTTGAAGAAGGCTCCATCGTATGCCCTCAGTGCGGCGAGCTTCTGGAGTTCGACCTTGAGGCTGAGGACGAAGAAGAGGAAAAAGAGGACGACTGAGCCCTGCGTCAGTTTTTCGCCGGACCTATCGTTTGAGCTTGCCGGGGCTTACACCGAAGCAATCCCGGAAGGCTCTGTGAAATGTTGAATAGTCTGCAAAGCCGCTGTCCGCAGCGGCTTTGTTTGCGTCCATGCCCTGTCGGATGAGCCTTGCCGCCTGCAAAAGCCGCTTCTGGCGCACATAGGCGTGGACGGTGCTGCCGGTCTGAGCCTTGAAAAGGCGCATAAAATGATACTTGCTCAAATATACTTTCTCAGCCAGAGCTTCCACACTCAGCTCCCGGCTGAGATTTTCGTTTATATAGGAGAGACTGGCCTCGATCTTTTCGTCATACACCTTCTGGTGCGCTTCCCCGTCCGCCGGGGCGAGGCGGCTTATCCGGATAAGCAGCTGCATTATTATGGTGTCCTGCAGGGCCTGCGCCCCGAAAAGACTGTCGTCCCCGCTTTTCTCAAAACTTTCAAAGAGGGCCTTGAGCTCTCCCAGCGCCGCCTCGTCCGGCACCATGAGATACTGCCCCGTGTGCCCTGCCCGGTCAAAGCAGGATAAAAGACCCGCCTCGGGCATGATGCGGTCGAAATACTTCCGGTCCAGATATATGATGATGCGCTCGTAGGGCTCTTTTACGTCTATGATGGCCTTGTGGATGCTGTGGCGCTTCACCAGAAGCACGTCCCAGGGACGCAGGGCGTAGACCTGATCCTCCACCGAATAGTCCACCCTGCCGCTGATAAGCACCACGATCTTGTCAAAATCGTGAAAATGGAAATCCCGTTCCTGACCGGCGCTGTCCCGCAGATGGAAATAGCGGTAGTTTTCGTGCAGATAGCCCTCCCGGCTGACACTGCGTTCGGTTTTCATTGCGGCTCACCCCTTTCAATGAAAATATACAGCATTTTTTGCAATGTTTCAAGCATTGCATACAATTTACTTTGCGTTTAGCTGAAAATATAATAGTTGCGTAATCTGAATAAAGGAGATTTAGGTCCATGAAGGATTTTCTTAAGAAATATTGGTTTATTCTCTCCATGCTGATAGCCATTGTTGCCGGCTGCATTACCGGCGCTGTGTGGCCCGGCGCCACTGTTCTTGAGCCTCTGGGCACCATCTTCATCAATATGATGTTCTGCGTTGTGGTGCCTATGGTATTTTGCTCCATCGCCTCCGCCATCGCCAATATGGGCTCTGCCCGCAGGGCCGGCAAGGTGCTGGGTACCACCGTTGTCACTTTCTTTGTCACCGCTGCCATCGCCGCGGTCATCATGTACATAGTGGCGCGTATTTTCCCGCTGGTACAGGGCGAGTACGTGGTTACTGAGGGCGAGGTGGGCGCAACGCTGGGCCTTGCCGACATGATAGTAAACTTCTTCACCAAGCCCGACTTTACCGAGCTTTTCTCCCGCCGCGCCATTTTGCCCCTGATCGTTGCCGCCATCATCTTTGGCTTCGGCGTGCAGCTTAACGGCGGCCGTGAGACCAAGACCGCCCAGATGCTTGAGGATCTGACCGGCTGCATCATGAAGACCGTCAAGATCATCAGCTACTATGCACCCATCGGCTTCTACGGCTTCTTTGCCTATCTGGTT
The DNA here is from genome assembly GCA_017465025.1 of Oscillospiraceae bacterium. GTDB lineage: Bacteria > Bacillota > Clostridia > Oscillospirales > Oscillospiraceae > Limivicinus. The sequence continues at coordinate 1,973 of JAFTXM010000135.1, read as the reverse complement.
GCCACCTACGGCCCTGAGCTTATCGGCGACTACAGCCGCACACTCATTATCTACTATGTGCTGTGCTTTGCATATATGTTCGTGTTCTTCCCCATCTATGCCCGCTTCGGCGGCGGCAAGGGCGCGGCAAAGGAAATGTTCCGCCATCTCTTTGCCCCCGCGGCTGTCTCCTTCGGCACCTGCTCCTCCGTTGCCACCATCCCCACCAACATGGAAGCGGCTGAGGACACAGGCATCCCCAAGGAAGTTTCCGACATAGTGCTGCCTCTGGGTGCAACCATGCACATGGACGGCTCTGCCATGAGCGCCATCATCAAAGTGGCCTTCCTCTTCGGCATCTTCGGTATGGACTTTGGTACCGGCAAGGCAATTCTTGCCATTATCATCGCGGTGTTCTCCTCAGTGGCCATGTCCGGCATCCCCGGCGGCGGCGGAACCGGCGAGCTTGTGCTGTGCACCGTGTTCTTCCCCGATCAGCTGGCTATTGCCTACCCCATCGCTTTGGCTCTGGGCAATCTGGTGGATCCCCCCGCCACCATGGTCAACGCCGCAGGCGACTATGTGGCCTCCTACATCGTCTCCCGCTACGTGGAGGGCAAGGATTGGCTGCAAAAGAAGCTGGCCAAAAAAGCATAATAATAATTCAGCTCCCCGTCTCATAAAGGACGGGGAGCTGATTTTTTATATAAGATCCTTTTCTATCTCGCGGCCGCAGATGATGTTCAGATTTCCGTTGCGGCAGCGAAGCTCGTCTATAAACTTCTTGCTTATCCTGGGGTCTTTGAGATTGACGCTGTAGGTCAGCTCCAGAAGCGTGCCCATGTTGGTGGTGCGCACGCGGATAAGGTCACAGTGGTGGGCGTACTTTTCAAAAATATCGTCAAAAAGCTCGTCGTAGTCCAGATTTTCCGGAATGGTTATCTTGAGCTGACGCACCGCGCCCCCCTCGCCGAAGTGGGTCACGGTGAGGATAAATACCGCAGCGGAGAATATGATGAAAAATACCAGCGCCAGCGCCACATAGCCCATGCCGCAGGCAAGGCCCAGCGCCACGGAGAAAAATATCCCCGTTATCTCCCTTGCAGAGCCGGGAGCGGAACGAAAACGCACAAGAGCGAATGTACCTGCCACTGCAAGTCCTGCCCCCACATTGCCGTTTACCAGCATTATCACCACCGTCACCACCGGGGGCAGCAGCGCCAGCGTAACGGCCAGAGAGCCGGTATGAAACTTCCTGTATGTAAACACCAGGGAACCCAGAAAGCCCAGCACAAGAGCCACGCCCTCGCATATGAGAAACTGGGAGAGGCTGACAGGAACGGTAATTATACTATCAAACATTCAAAATCACTCCGTTTATGAGATTATCTTTGTAGCATGTGCCGTATTTGGAAAAACCGGCGGGGAAAAGCTGATGTTCACTGAGCATCCGGGCAAGCCACATTGGGCAGGCCTGGGGGATTTTAAGCTCCATGAGCACATAGCCTGCGGGTAGTATGTTCTCCCCGTGGGAGCCTGCGCTCAGGTCCAGCTCATAGTCACGCCAGCGTATGTTTTCATCAAAGGTTATGCGAAGCGCCTCGTCCTCTTTGGAAACATAGGCCTGCCGGTCACAGGCGATGAATACCTTGGGCTGCACCGGCGTAGTTTTCAAAAACCAGTCCACCTCCCGGACGACCTGCCCGTCATGGGGGGCTTTCTGCTCGCCGGAGAGGTAGGCCGTGGCCTCGGAGAGACTCATCATTACCCGCCTTTTATACACAAGGCCCTTGAATTTGCCCTTAAGCTCCACAAAAACATCGTCCTCCGGCTTTGGCACATTGTAGCTTCTGAGGCGGAGCTTTTCCTTGTATATGGGCTTGTCTATGGAGTTTCGGATGAGACTGTAGTTGTCGGTATCGTAGTAGATGGAGCAGACGGTGCTGGTAAAGAAGTGATCCGGGCGGATATGCTCATCCAGCCGGCGGCGGAAG
>JAFTXM010000134.1 GCA_017465025.1 Oscillospiraceae bacterium | reverse complement strand
CTGTCTTATTTCCAATTTCACCGGCAAGCCCGCTGATATGGACTATGACAGTCCCCACCACAAGTCAGCCATGGCGGAGTTTTCCAAGTGGTTTGAGGAGGAAATGATGCTGGAATACGGCAGCATCGACTGCCGCGATATCGTGGGCACAAGCCCTGCAAAAAAGGTGCAGTACTGCCCGCAGATCATAGCGGCGGTTTACGAAAAGTGCATGGAAATACTGGAAAGCAAGGGTCTTATATAAAATGCTTATAGGAAAAACCATGAGTGTCTGTCCCGTCTGCCTCGGTAAAATTCCGGCCAGCAAGGTGCTGGGTGAGGACGGCAATATCTATATGGAAAAACGCTGCTGGGAGCACGGCAGCTTCCGCACTCTCATCTGGGAGGGCGATGTTGAAAGCTACAGGGCATGGGGCGCAAACGATGCCGACGGCAGGGTGATTCCTGTGCGGGCAAAGCCGGTGGAGCAGGGCTGCCCCTATGACTGCGGTCTGTGTCAGAACCATGAGCGGGACGGCTGCTGTGTGCTGCTGGAGCTTACAAAGCGCTGCAATCTTAAATGCCCGGTGTGCTTCGCCTCCGCCGGTGTGGATGATACCGATACTGACCTGAGCCTTGAAGAAATAGCAAAGCAGTACGATATGCTGATGGAGCACGGCGGCCCCTTCAACATTCAGCTTTCCGGCGGCGAGCCTACAGTCCGGGATGACCTTGACAGAATAATTGCTCTGGGCCGCGAAAAGGGCTTCAGCTTCTTTCAGCTCAACACCAACGGTCTGCGCCTTGCAAATGAGCCGGGCTACGCTCAGCATCTGGCAAAGGCCGGTGTCAGCACGGTGTTTTTGCAGTTTGACGGTCTGGATGATGATATATACATACCCCTTCGCGGTGCAACTCTCAAAGATACAAAGCTGCGTGCTATAGAAAACTGCAAGGCTGCCGGACTGCCGATAGTGCTGGTGCCTACGGTGGCTCCCGGTGTCAACGACCGGGCACTGGGGGATATTATCCGCTTTGCTCTGAACAATGCGCCCCATGTGCGCGGTGTGCACATTCAGCCCATATCCTACTTTGGCCGCTGCGGTCTGGATGCGCCGGAGATACGCCTGACCATACCCGCAGTGCTTCGCCGTATTGAGGCGCAGACGGACGGGCTTATGCGCTATGAGCATTTTGGCGGCGGCGGTGCAGAAAGCCCCTATTGCTCCTTCCACGCAAGCTACAGAATACGGCCCGACGGCAGCATACAGCCTTTGCCCAAGAGGAAAAACACCGGCTGCTGCTGTGTAAAAAGCAGCGAGGCCAGAGACTTTGTATCCCAGCAGTGGAGCGGCAAGGCCGCCTGCTGCGACGGGGATGAGGCAACTTCGTCTCTGGATGAATTTTTGCAGGAGCTGGTCGAAAACACCTTCACCGTCTCCGGTATGGTGTTTCAGGACGCACATAATCTTGACCTTGAGCGGCTTCGCCGCTGCTACATCTGTGAAGTGGACAGAAAAAAGGACATGGTGCCTTTCTGCGCCTATAATCTTACCGATGTGAACGGACGCGCTCTATATCGTAAATGAGAAAAACAAGGCTTGAAGACTGGATACAGGAAATTGAAGGCCTCCCGCAGCTTACACGGGAGGCCTTGGATGCTTTGCAGCTCAGGCGGCTGAATGAGACACTCAAGCGCCTGCATGACAGCGGCAGAGCTTACCCGGAGTCTGTCGGCAGCCTGAAAGAGCTTGAAGCCCTGCCTTTTACCACAGCGCAGATGCTTGCGGATAAACCCGGTCATTATCTGCTTTCCTCCCAGTCTGAGGTCAGCCGGGTAATATCCGGGGCCACCTCCGGCACCACCGGCCCTGCAAAACGTGTATTCTACACCGAAAAAGACACAGAGCACACCGTGGGCTTTTTTGCCGCCGGTATATCCGAAATGCTCTCTGCCGGTGAAAAGTGCCTGATAGCCTTTCCGTTCTCAGGCCCCTTTGGATTGGGAGACTTGATTGCAAAAGCCGTAGAGCGGCTGGGGGCTATTCCTGTAAAAGCTGGTTTTGGTCAAAGCTGGGCAGAGCTTTGCGCGCTTGTAAATAAGACTCAGCCGGACACCTATATCGGATTCCCTGCGGTACTGCTGGGGCTGTGCCGGGTGTACGGCGACAGTTTCCCCATAAAACGGGCTTTAGTGTCCGGTGATGCCTGTCCGGATGGGCTTATGCGTGAGCTGGAAAAAGCCCTCGGTTCAAAGCTCTATCCCCACTACGGCAGCCGGGAATGTGGCCTTGGCGGGGCTGTCACCTGTCCGGCCTTTGAGGGTATGCATCTTCGGGAAAATCATATTATCGCCGAAATCGTCGATGAGAACGGCAAAGTTCTGCCGGAGGGCGAATTCGGAGAGCTTGTAATCACCACCATCGGTCTTGAGGCTATGCCTCTTATCCGCTATCGCACCGGAGACTATACCCGTATTCTGCCGCCCTGCCCCTGCGGCGGCGTCACAAAGCGCATTGACCGGGTGACAAGGGAAGAGGGAAAATTGTCCATAGAGAAACTGGACAGCGCAATTTTCCCCGTGGACGGGATTGTCGATTACCGGGTTGCCTATGACCGTGAGCTCAGGCTTGAACTAAGCTGTCTGGCTCAGCCGGATCAGAAAGCGCTGGAGACGATAATAAAAGAGCTGTATCCTCAGGCAAAGATTCAGCTCAGCCTGAGAGCTTTCGATTATTCAGACAAACCGATGTACCCCGGCAAACGCTGTATCCTGCGCTGAGTACTATGTGCGGCTTTGTTTAATTTCGTGCGGTTTCGTGCGGAATTCATTTGGCGCACTTGCGGGACGTGATTTAAGACAATATAATGTGTTCAAAGAAACGGACGAGTCTGTTGCCAGACGCTCGGAGCTGTTCCATGAACATGTATTCTCAGGGAGAGCTTCTTATGAAGCTCTCTTTGTATTTGGGGAGGTGACCGCAATCAACACAGGTGCAGTAATTGTAAGTGCAGGGCTTGGGGACAAAGCCATGCTTCCCGCCGGTAAACTCTCTGTAATTGAGAGAATGGTGTCAGTTTTCCGCAAAGCGGGAACGGACATGATAGTTGTGGTCACCAAGCCGGATGATAAGCCCCTTGAAAAGCAGCTTTCTCAGTACGGTGTGATGTTTCTCCGCAGCAAAAGCCATATAAGCAGGGAAGCTTCAGCCCGAGTGGGACTTGAATATCTCAGCAAAAAATGCCGGCGCATATTTCTCATTGATACGGACCGCCCCTTGCTCTCCCCGGACACTCTGAACAGGATGCTTTCCCACGAGAGAGAGCTGATAGTGCCTTTCTGCAAAGAGAGAGCCGGAAAGCCGCTATTATTCTCGGCAGTTGGGGCAAGGAAGGCTCTGGAGCAGACAAATCCAATGCTTGATGTGCTACACCTACCTGTGGATGATGACGGCATACTGCTGACAGCAAGCGACGCACAGAACATGACTGAACGTTATAAAGCACACAATGCAATGATAACCGGTATTTCGCTGGACCTGAGCATTCACTGTGGGAGACAGATAGTAGACAAGAAGCTCATCAGCCTGTTATACCTTATAGACGAAACTCAATCCGTCAGAGAAGCATGCAGCAGGATGCAGATATCATATTCAAGTGCATGGAATATGCTCAATCAGGCAGAGTCTGAACTGGACTTTACTCTGGTGCACCGTAATAAAGGCGGAGCCTCCGGTTCCGGAAGCGTTCTGACTGATAAAGGCAGCAGGCTATTACACGCTTATCTGGAATTTGAAGCTGCGGTTCGAAGCAGGGCTGAGAAACTGTATGAACATTATTTTGAAGAAATTACCTAGATATTTTTGAATATCGACTCGCACGTGCGGAAAAATTGGTGGAACGATACCCACACATATTTAATTACGAAAACTATATAAAAAATCTCTCTTGTCTCAGCAGACAAGAGAGATTTCAGCGTGTCAAAAAAGGTTATACAGCAGCCCCCGTTTCTTCCATTTTACCAGAAACAGGAGCTGCTGTATAACCTTTTTTGACAGACTAAAGCTCGAAGGGCATAGCCCTGCGAGCTTTTTTCTTTTGTGGCAGCTGATATTGAACCAGCGGCCTCTTGCAAACGCCGAAGGCTAATGTGCCTCCGAGCTTTTTGCTCTACTCCAATGATTTTTACAATATACACAAAAAATATAGCCGTTTTTGAGCAATTTGTCTTATCGACTTTTTTACACCCGTACTATATAATGCAAATTAGCACGTTAAATCGTTGGAGTTAAAAACAAATTGGGAGGATAATATGGAAAGAGAAAGACTTGGAAGTCGTTTGGGCTTCATTCTGCTCAGTGCCGGCTGTGCCATAGGCTGCGGCAATGTGTGGAAGTTCCCCTGGCTTACCGGACAGAATGGCGGCGGTGGATTTGTGCTTATCTATGTGCTGTGCCTGCTGCTGCTTGGTCTGCCTGTTATGGTAATGGAGTTCTCCATAGGCCGTGCTGCGCAGGCAAGCCCCGTTGGAATGTATAAAAAGCTCCAGAAGCCCGGACAGAAGTGGGGTCCCATAGGATATCTTGCCCTTTTGGGCAATGTGTGCCTTATGGCCTTTTACTCCGTGGTCACCGGCTGGATGATTTATTACTTCTATCGTTTTATCACCGGAAACTATGCAGACCTCGGCTTTGTCAGCATGATCACCAATCCCGGCGTAAACGTTCTTTTCCTTGCCATTGCGGTCGTGATGGGCTTTTTCGTGCTCAGCTTCAACCTGCAGGGCGGTCTTGAGCGGGTCACCAAGTATATGATGGTGGCACTTTTCGGACTTATGCTGGTGCTGGCTATCCGCAGTATGACCCTCTCCGGTGCGGCTGAGGGCCTGAGGTTCTACCTGTTGCCTGACCTTTCCAAGATAAGCGGAACTACCGTTGTGGCAGCGATGAATCAGGCGTTCTTTACCTTGTCTCTTGGTATCGGCTCCATGGCCATATTCGGCAGCTACCTTGGCAAGGAGCGCTCGCTCATGGGCGAGTCCATCAATATAATCCTGCTGGACTCCTTTGTGGCAATCACTGCCGGCCTTATCATTTTCCCCGCCTGCTTCAGCTATAATCTGGAAGTGGGTGCAGGCCCCGGCCTTCTGTTTGATACGATGGCAACTGTTTTCGTGAATATGCAGGGCGGACGTCTCTGGGGCAGCTTCTTCTTCCTGTTCATGGTCTTTGCTGCATTCTCCACAGAGCTTGCTGTTTTTGAGAATATTCTGGCCTGTGTCCGCGAGATGACCGGCTGGAACCGTCCCAAGGGCTGCATTGTCTGCGGTGTGGGTATCTTCCTCGTTGCTCTCACAACAGCTCTCGGCTACAGCGTGTTCACCTTCCAGCCCTTTGCGGAAGGCTCTGCATGGCTTGACTTCTGGGATTTCATCGTCAGCTACAACCTGCTGCCTCTTGGCTCTTTGGTGATAGCATTGTTCTGCTGCACCCGCTTTGGCTGGGGCTGGGACAATTTCATTGCCGAAGCCAACGCAGGCGATGGCCTGAAGGTAAAGCCCTGGATGAAGCCTCTGTTCAAGTATTTTGTACCGGTCGTAGTCGTGTTCCTTTACATCTACGGACTTGTGACCTTTGCCTGGTAATACATTCCTATAACTTTATAAAATCGGAGTTCTTTCAGAAAGGAACTCCGATTTTTTTAATGCTTGGAAATTATCTCTTTCGATGATATAATATGCAACAGTGTGTTTATTCACTTTGCTCTCATCACTGGAGGAAATCATGAACAAGGCAGAAGAAAATTGGGCTGAAAGACGCAGACGTATATCTGAAATAATAGAGGTCGGTTCAGCCGGGGACAGAATAAGCCGCGGCTATGATATTTTCAGCACTCTCATGCTTCTTATAAACCTGACGGCAACGGTGCTATATACCTTTGACTACATGGAAGAGCATTTCAGTAAGCTTCTTCTTGCGGCAGAGGCGGTGACCGTGGCGTTTTTTGCTGTGGACTATGCTTTGAGAATATGGACCGCAAACTATTCCAAGCGCGCCAGAGTTGAGAAGAATGCGGTGCTGGGCTATGTGTTTTCCTTCACAGGAATTATTGACCTTTTAAGCTTTCTGCCCTACTACCTTCCGTTTTTCTTCCCCAGCGGGGCTACGTTTTTCAGAATGTTCCGCGTAATCCGCATATTCAGGCTCTTTCAGATCAACGCATATTATGATTCCCTGAATGTAATAACGCAGGTAATATCCAGCAAGAAGCAGCAGCTTATGAGCTCTGTCTTTATAATTTTTGTGTTGATGTTTGCCTCAAGTCTTTGTATGTACAGCCTTGAGCATGAAGCCCAGCCGGATGTGTTCAAAAATGCTTTTTCCGGCATATGGTGGTCGGTTTCGACCCTTCTCACCGTCGGATATGGAGATATTTATCCCGTCACTACTCTCGGCCAGATTTTTGGCATACTTATCAGTTTTCTTGGTGTGGGTATTGTTGCAATACCAACAGGTATAATTTCTGCGGGCTTTGTTGAGCAGTATTCCAGAATAAAGCGCTTGAGCGAGTATGCAAGCGAGGACGACATTCAGTTTATAAAGCTGAAGCTTGAGTCGGAAGATAAGTGGGCGGGCAAGACTGTCATGGATTTGCAGCTGCCCCACGGTGTTCTTGTGGCGATGATACGCCGAGGCAAGGAGAATATCGTACCACGAGGCGATACTTTGCTTTCTGCCGGCGATACGGTTATACTTGCTGCCGAGGCCGTCAAGGATGACAAGCATATAGAGCTTAAGGAAGTGGAGCTCCTTCGCCATAATCCATGGAACGGCCTTTCAATAAGGGAGCTGGATATCTCAAGGCAGACGGTCATCCTTATGGTTAAACGCGGCAATCAGACCATTATCCCCAAAGGGCGCCTCAGACTTATGGAGGGGGACAAGCTCATCATGTATACCCAGGAGAGAGTTCCCCATGCAGAGATTATCGAGATATAAAATAAAAAATGCCTGCGGTCACGTATGACTGTGGGCATTATTTCATGTCGGCAATATAAAATGGGCAAAAAAAGAAACAACCCTTGACTGAGCATCTGACGACGGCGACAGCCAAGGGTTATTTCTCTGAATTCTTATTATCTAACATCAATGGTTACCTCTCTTTCGTTCGATTCCGGCCTGACCTTCAAACTGCCTGCAATGCTTCCGTCTCATTATGATCATATCATCAAATTCTTCGTCTCATCATCAGAAGCTATATATTAATCGGAAGTTTATTCAGTTGAAGATCCCCGGTAGTGACTCAAGGCCTTCATCCTGAGCCTTAAGCTTACCTGTACATCGGTATCACCCTTTCTGGCTATAATGTAACACACGGAATACAATAATTCAATACGCTAAATTGCATGAAATAAAACAAACGCATTAGTGCAAAAGGACGAAAATAGCAACACATTGACCTTTAAAACGAAAGATATATTGACATATCTCACAAAGAAATGTTATCATAAATACGTTGGGGCTTTATAAAGATCGTGCCGCACCGGTCAGGTGCGGCATTTTTATTTGTATCTGAGCTGCCAGAAGGCAATGGAAGCTGCGGCGGCCACATTCAGGGAGTCCACACCTGCGCTCATAGGAATGTAAACGCTGTAGTCGCAGGCTTTGATAGTTTTTTCCAAAAGTCCGCTGCCCTCGGTGCCCAAAACCAAAGCCAGCCTTTCAAGCTTTGTCAGTTCAGGCGCGTCAATACTCATAGCATTTTTGTTGAGAGCCAGAGCGGCGCATTTAAAGCCCTGCGATTTCAGGTGTTCCAGGTTTTCCACAGGCCACTGTCCGGAAAACCGAAACCAGGGGATCTGGAAAACTGTGCCCATGCTGGTTCTTACGGCTTTCCTGTAGAGAGGATCACAGCAGGAGGGAGAGAGGATTATCCCGTCAATTCCCAGGGCGGCGGCGGAGCGGAAAATCGCCCCAAGATTTGAAGCGTCCACTATGTTCTCAAGCACCGCCACACGCTTTGCACAGGCCAAGATATCCTCCGGTTTTTTTTCTTCCGGGCGCTGCATGGCGCAGAGTACACCACGGGTAAGCTCAAATCCGGTAAGGCGGCTGAGTATATCCTGGGCTGCCGTATATACCGGAATATTGGGGCATGAGTCAATGATGTACTTTGCCTTGCCCTCAATGTGCCGCCTCTCAACAAGCAGGGAAACCGGTTCCAGCCCGCTTTTCAGTGCGATCTCTATTACCTTTGTGCCCTCCGCTATGAAAAGCCCCTTTCCCCGCTGCTGTTTGTTTTTCAGCTGCGCCTGAGTGAGCCTTGCGTATACGTCAAGCTCCGGTGAAGAAATATCTTTTATCTCAATAATTTCAGCCATGTCATAACTTCCTTATAATCACGCCTTGCTCTGCAATGCTTGAATTATAGCATATTTGAGTGTATAATGAAATCCATTATTGCATGGGGAGAGCTTGAATTGTCAAAAATGCGGCTGAAATTTGGCGCATATGTCCTTAGCACTGCTTTTATAATGCTTTTGATCTTTCTTTTTTCAGCGCAGGATGCCAATGCCTCGCAGAAGCTCAGCGACGGTATTTTGTATGAGATACTTTCCTTGCTCCGCGCGCAAGAGCTTATGGAGCGTTTTGGTATGCCGATAAGAAAGCTTGCTCATTTCTGCCTGTATTTTGCGTTGGGGCTCAGTTCCCTTATGATGTTTTTACAGGGCGGAAAGCTCGGATATACTATAAGCAAAGCCCCGGCGCAGCTCTCTGCTTTCATGTTCGGCGCTGTATATGCGATAAGCGACGAGATACACCAGCACTATGTGCCGGGACGCTCAATGCAGTTTACGGATGTGCTGCTGGACTGCGCAGGTGTGCTGACTGCCATTTTGATTTTTACGGCGATAAAAAGACTTTGTACCCAAGCCGGGAGAGGTAGGGAAGAAACATGAGCAAACATCTTCCACCCAAAAAGAATAAGCATGAAAAAGAGCCTGAACCAAGCGTGCTGAATGTTCCCCTCAGAGAGCGCAAAAGCTCCCGTATAAAAAACGAGCTGACTGAGCTTGGCTGGAAAAACTATGTGTTTATTGCCCTGTCCGCAATCTTGCTGGCAGCGGCACTGGCTGTGGGCGGTGAAAGCTGGCTTGGCCTTGGCCTTTTTGGCGCGGCTTTTGCGGCTGCTGCCGTCCAGGTGATTTTGCGCGCTGTGGATGAACTGCTCAGCATCCAGATACTTGAGGCGGACGTGCTGGTTTTGCTGGCATCTGTCCTCAGCTTTGCTCTGGGGCATTATGCCGCCGCGGTACTCATCGTGCTTACATATCGTGTGCTCAAGCTTGCAGAGGGATATATCCTTTCAAGCAGCCGCAAGCTCTCCGGATATTTTGACTCTTTCTTGCCGCAGACGGCAAATCTTGTCAATGACAGGGGCCGTGTCGACGAGATAGAGCCTGAAAAAATTGCGGAAAATGATATTCTTGAAGTCAGGGTCGGGGAAATTTTTCCCGTTGACGGAACGATTATTGAAGGCAAAAGCACGGTGGACGCATCCGTTTTTATAGATGGAATGAACGGTATCTCAGTCAGTGAGGGCAGCTATGTGCTCTCCGGCTGCACCAATCTTTCGTCCACGGTCAGAATGAGGGCAGAATGTATTTATTCCAGCTCCAACGCAGCTATGATAAGCGAGCTTTTGGAGAAAGCGGATAAATATAAGCCCCGGCAGGAAAAATTTGCCGGTAAGCTGGAGCGTTTTTATACCCCGGCTGTTGTTCTGGTCTCCCTTGCCGTGGCTCTCATATTTCCTGCGTTCGGAGGCCAGTGGCATCTGTGGCTTAGCCGCGCGGCGGCTATTCTTGCCCTGTCCGGCTGTTCAGCCCTTGCGATAAGCATTAATTATGCATATCATTGCGGCAGGGTATGGGCGGCAAAAAAGGGAATAGTGTTCAAGGCCACGCGCTTTTTCGAAGTCCTTGCAGATACTCAGACCTTTGTTTTCAATAAGACCGGTACGCTTACCGAGGGCAGATACTCAGTTGTGGACCTTGTGCCCATAGGCATGGAAGAGCAGGAGCTTTTGGCGGTTGCCGCCCATGCGGAGGCCGGCTCAGAGCACCCGATTGCCAAAGCAGTGTGCAAGGCCTATGGGCTGCACCCGGAGCTTGGAAAAAACGTCAGGTGTGAGGAAATACCAGGCAGAGGTGTCAGCTCTATAGTCAGCGGAAAGCATGTGTACGTGGGCAATGCTGCCCTTCTTGCCGAGCACTCCATTGAGGTTCCTGTGCCGAAAAAAGGCGGTGCTGCCATATTTGTGGCGGTCAACAGCAAATGTGTGGGATACATTCTTGTTGCGGACAAGATAAGAGAGGGCGCTTTTGATCAGCTTGAGCAGCTGAGAGTGCAGGGAATAAAAAATATGGTCACCCTTACGTCGGATGTTCTCTCTGTGGCAAGACCTCTGGCCTCATCGCTCAATATGGACCTTGTGAGGGCGGAGCTTAATCCCGAGGGCAAGGTTTCTGCGCTTGAGTATCTCATGGCTACAAAGGCTGAAAGGAGCACTCTTGCTTTTGTCTGCAACGGGGCAGGGGATCCGGAGGCGCTGGGGCGTGCGGATACCGGCATATCCATTGCCGCTTTGGGCAGTCCGGAGGCCTATGAAAAGGGCGATGTGCTTATCTTTTCCCAGCGTCTCGGGGCGCTTTCGGATACGATGGCAATTTCACGGTTTGTCCGTCTCGTGGGCAGGGTAAATATACTATTGTGCCTTTTGGCAAAGGCGGTGCTGCTGATCATTTCGCTTACCGGCGGCCTTGGACTGACTGCTGTGGTGATTTTGGATTTTGCTGTTGCCCTTGCCATATACCTTAATTCTTTGCGAGTCATAAGATTTAAAAATGATATAAGGAGGATGTACAGATGAATAAAGCAATGGAGTGTCTTCTTAACCGGCGCAGTGTACGTAAGTATAAACAGGAGCAGATAAGCAAGGATGAGCTGGGCGCTGTATTGCAGGCGGGAGTTTCCGCTCCCAGCGCAAAAAACCTTCAGTCTGCAATTATTGTCGCAGTACAGGATAAGGAAGAAATTGCCTATATGTCCAAGCTTAATGCCCAGATAATGGGTGTCAGCAGCGATCCCTTCTACGGCGCACCCACCGTTCTGGTTGTGCTGGCAGATGCAAATAACGCAAATGCCGTGGCCGATGGCAGTCTCGTAATGGGCAATCTTATGAACGCCGCCTATGCCAATGGTCTCGCTTCTTGCTGGATAAACCGCGCAAAAGAGCTTTTTGATATGCCTGAGGGCAAAGCTCTTCTGCAAAAGTGGGGTATAGAAGGCGATTATATCGGTGTCGGAAACTGTATCCTCGGCTATGCTGACGAAGCACCTCAGATGAAGCCCCGCAAGGAAAATTACGTTTACTATGTTCTCTGACGGATGAATACCTACGATTTTGACAAAACAATTTATATAAACGACAGCTCAGCAGACTTTTATAAGTGGTGCCTCAGGCACTATCCGGGAGCTGTCATACCGACTCTCCCAAAAACTGCTGTCAAGGCTTTGCTGTACGCGGCAAAAAAAGTAGAAACCAAGGAACTGAAAGAGCAGGTTTTTTCATTCCTTTCAAGGCTTGAGGATGTGGACGGACTGGTCGAAAGCTTCTGGCAGGAGAAAAAGCAGGGGATAGGCCGCTGGTATATGGAGCGGCGACGGGCTGATGACCTTGTCATCTCGGCCTCTCCCGAATTTCTGCTTGCTCCCATAGTGAAAGAACTGGGAGTTTCTCTCATTGCCACACCCATGGATAAAAAGACCGGGAAAATCTGCGGTAAAAACTGTCACGACGTGGAAAAAGTGCGCCGTTTTTACGAGGATTATCCCGGAGCTCATACTGAGGAGTTTTATTCTGATTCTCTGACAGATTCTCCCATGGCTAAAATTGCAGACTCTGCGTATCTTGTAAACAGAGGAAAGCTAAGCCCCTGGCCTGTTGAATATCTGAAATAAAGAATACCGGAAAGTTGTTTTGGACGACTTTCCGGTATTTTTCTACTTTACAAAATAATATGCCTGTGCTATAATCCTTATTAATATTAATAATTATTATTAATAAGGAGGACCTGATGGAAGTAAAACGTAAGAACAGCAAAAAAAGAACTGCCATTTTGAACGCTTTGTCCTCTGTGAAGGATCATCCTACGGCTGAAATGCTCTATGCTGCGCTGAAACCGGAGATACCTGAGCTTAGTCTGGGTACTGTCTATCGCAATCTTTCGATACTGGCAGACGAAGGCCTTGTGGTGAATGTTGCTCACGTAGCGGGGCAGGAGCGATATGATGCCCGCACAGACCCGCACGCCCATTTTGTCTGTAAGCACTGCGGTCAGGTCATTGATGTTGAGCTTCCGGATATGATGACCCCCTTGTATGCCCAAGTCTCAGAGGAAACAGGCTGTGTTGCCGAATCCTATAAGCTGTCCTTTAATGGCCTTTGCGAGAACTGTAACAGAAAATTGACTAATTGAAAAATGAAAAATTGAAAAGGAGATTAATTATGAATGACAAAATCGCTGCCCTTTTGAACGAGCAAATCAACAAGGAATTTTATTCCGCATACCTTTACCTTGACATGGCAATATACTACGATAAGCTTGATCTGGATGGATATTCGAATTACTATATGATTCAGGCTCAGGAGGAGCGTGACCATGCCCTTCTTTTCATGAAGTACCTTCAGAATAACGGGCTTGATGTTACCCTTGACGCTGTCGCAAAGCCTGATAAGCATTTCGACTCTGTGCTTGATCCTCTCCTCATAGCTGCCGAGCATGAGCGCTATGTCACGGAGCTTATCAATAATATCTATCACGAAGCACATCAGGCCAAGGACTATCGTACCATGAAGTTTCTTGACTGGTTTGTGGATGAGCAGATGGAGGAAGAGGACAATGCGGACAGCATGATCAACCGCTATAAGCTTTTCGGACAGGATCCCAAGGGCCTTTACCTGCTTGATCAGGAGTATGCAGCAAGAGTGTACACAGCGCCTTCTCTCACCCTTTGATACAGCCCATCTGTAATCATATTTTCCAAACAAAAACCCCACACGCGGAACTGATACCGCGTGTGGGGTTTTTGGAGTCAATCTGCTGTTCTCGAAAGCTTGCTGAAAATAGAGAAATTACGCGGTTTAGTGAAATAGTACAGGATAAAAGCGGCAGCTATTGTACACAGGAAAACGGCAATGTCGATCTTCCACCAGTTTTCCATCCAATGTTCATATGTGCTCATCATCATTGTTCTGAAAACGTCATCAATCAAATCCTGAACACAATATATCTCCAGCGAGAAAGAACCAAAAAATGAGAAAAATTTTACAATAAGATTTCCAACAAGCTTGTTATCCACGAGAGAAAAGCCCTTTGCAAGAAATGCAGTGCCGGCAATACCTATAAGAAACGCGGGGACACCGAAAAACGACATCGGTACAAGCAAATAAACACCGCGGGAGACGGTCAGAAACCCAAGAAGAATACCGGCAGCAAGGCTTATGCCGAGGACGACCCACGAGAGTTTTCCCAAACAGAGCTTTTCTTCCCGTATGAGCCAGCCGGAAAGAATTCCGCAGAGAAATACGGGAATTCTGTTTGTAAATCGGTAGAAATCATAGCGGATAAAGTCTTTGAACAAAACGGTCAAGACAAGCCAGATAAGTATGAATATCAGGGTAAATCGAAACTTATGCTGAGATTTTTTGAAATAACGGTAGTACAAGGGAAAGAAAAGATAAAGTATAATGACCGAAGGTATGTACCAAAGAAAGCTGATAGTATCGACAAAGAAAAAATCATAGAAGAAGATTTTTTTCAAAAACGAAGCAATGCTCCATTTTTCTACTAAAGCGGTACATACACCCAATATGACAAAGGGAACAAAAACGCGCTCAAGACGGCGTCTGTAAAATGTTCCGATGCTGCTTTTCTCTATTGCATAAACCAGACCGATACCGGATAACAAAAGAAAAATATCGACGCCGCAAAACCCCAGACGCTTGATAAAATAGAGCAAACGGCTGACTATCTGGGGTGAAAAATATACGTGGCACCACTCGTAACCCTGCTCGTGATAAAAATAAATCCACAGGGCAGCAAAGCCCATTATCGCGGTACGGTATTTATTTATATCGTTGAAATTTCTTTTGCTCATCTCTTATGCTCCCAAACCAAACGGTCGTATTTATCCTGAAAGTGGCTTCCCCGACAGAATATCAAAAATATCATCCCATTTCAAGATAATAATAGCTGTTTTACAGATACGCGGTTTCTTAAGAAAAATTAATAAAATTCTTCCACAAATCTTAAGAAACATGGTGTATGATAAGTACAGAGGTGAGATGCATGACTATTCTGATAGTTGACGATGACAGGGATATAGTGGAGAGCATTTCGATTTTTCTCAAAGCTGAGGGCTATGAGGTGCTGAAAGCCTATAACGGCCTTGAAGCGCTGGAAAAGCTCAACGAAAATCCTGTTCATCTTATGATACTGGATATAATGATGCCGCAGCTGGACGGGATAAAGACTCTTATGAAGCTGCGTCGATCAAGAAACATCCCGGTCATCCTGCTCTCTGCAAAGTCAGAGGATGCGGATAAAATTCTCGGCCTTACAGCCGGGGCGGATGACTATGTTACAAAGCCCTTCAACCCCTCGGAGCTTGTGGCCAGAGTGCGCTCACAGCTTCGGCGATATACCAGCCTCGGCTCCATTGAAAAAGAAAGCAGCCGCATTGTCAGCGGCGGACTTGCTGTTGATACTGAAAGCAAAACCGTAACACTTGACGGCGAGAAGGTGCGCCTGACTCCCATAGAGTATAAAATTCTTGAGCTGCTTGCAAAAAACAAAGGGCGGGTGCTTTCTGCCGATGAGATTTACCGCAGGGTATGGAACGAGGAAAGCGTGGTAGGGGATAATACCATTGCCGTACACGTTCGCCATATCCGGGAGAAGATAGAGATAAACCCCAAAGAGCCCCGATATCTTAAAGTGGTTTGGGGTATAGGCTATAAGCTGGACTGAGAGGCTTAAAATGAAGAAAATATTCTATTCCAAAGTAACTAAAACGATAGCATGGATCATGTTGCTTGCACTGACTCTGGCATTTACATATGAGCTGTACAGTGCGGTGAACGAGTATGTCTCTGTAGATGAATACAGCGTCTATGATTTTAAAAACGAGTTTGAAAGCTCCCGTGCTGTGGGCGATCTGCTCGATACCCCGATTCAGCTTCTTGTCTCCGCATACAGGGAATTGGACATCGGAAGCGTACACATACATCAGCACAACGGTCAGATACTTTATATGGAGTCAACTCCGGCACCCACGCTTACGCCTTCACCTGTTGAACTCACGCCTGTACCCACGATAATACCCCGGACTCAGTCTGTGGTGGAGCTAAAGCCCACTGTGGAACCGATACCGGCTCCGACCACACCTGCGCTTATACCTGCGGAAGCTGAGGCTGCCGACATGAACGTATACGAGCATGTCAAGGAGTATTTTTCTTTCCTTGAAGACTCCGAGGGGCTGGAGTATTACGTCAGGATAAATGACGCGGTTTTCAGAAACTGTGATGCGGAAAGCGAAAAGGACCTGATGGAAAATCGCTTTTATTACCTTGCTGAAAGAAGCTCGGCGGGTGAGTGCAGCTATGAGTCCTCCGGCTACAGAGGAAGCCTGAGAAGTCTTAACTCCTACTTTGATGCAGATGAAATGTACGGCAGTGACAGTATAGTTGTGTGCTCTGCCATCAAGGACGACTATGCCCGGAAAATGGAAGAGTGCTGGAACGCTCAGGAAGCGGTGATACGCGAAAGCTACCGGACGCTGCTGGTGCTGCTTGGCGGCATGGTTCTTATTGTAATTTATCTCATCGCCGCTGCCGGTAAAAATAGCGCCGGTGAAATAAAACGCTCAGGCATGGACAAGCTCTGGACGGAGATATATCTTGCGTTGATGCTGGGCGGCTCGATAGGTGCGGTTGCTCTGTGTGTGATTCTTATAGAAAGCTCTGTCAGCACGCTTTACGGAGCTATCCCCCAGTATATCTCAGAGCCGCTTATCTACGTCACGGCTGTACTCGGTATGCTCATCACTGTAGGCTCGCTTCTGATGCTCGTCCGCAAGCTCAAACAGGGGCAATTTATAAAGGACAGTGTATGCTGTGTGCTGATAGCCCTTGCATGGCGTATTGCCAAAGCAGTTATTCTCTGGCTTTTCCGCGTCCTGAGAACCATCTGGAGATATTTTGCCCGCACATGGAGAGCGCTTTCCACTGAAATTCGCTCCATAATGGCGAAGAAAACAGGACGCTGGCTCATAGGTGGATTATCCGTATTCAGCTTTCTTTTGTGGCTTTGCGGTACATTTACGCCCGATGCGCCCATATTCCTGCTGTTTGCCATTGTCATATTTGCCGCAGCCGTATATGCCCTCATAAAGCGCGCCAAGGACATGGACGAGATACGCAAGGGCACGAAAGAGATAAAAGGCGGCAAGCTCAGTTATAAAATCGCCGCACCCCACAGTGCAGACCTAAAGGAGCTTGCAGATGATATCAACCACATCGCCAAGGGTCTGGACGAGTCTGTTGCGGCAAAACTGAAAGCGGAAAAGCTCAAAACCGAGCTTATCACCAATGTCTCCCACGACCTTAAAACGCCCCTGACCTCCATCATAAGCTACACTGAGCTTTTGTCAAAAGTGGAAGATCTCCCGGAGGAGGCAAGCGACTATATCGCCATAATTGCCTCAAAGAGCGACAAGCTCAAAAGGCTGACTCAGGATCTTTTCGACATATCCAAGGTGCAAAGCGGCAACGAAAACATAAATTTTGAAAGGCTGGATGCCGCCTTGCTGATAGAGCAGTCCCTTGCCGAGTATGAAAAGGAGATAAACAGCTCCGGTCTTGATTTTGTGGTAAATCTTGAGAAGGATGTGTATATCAGTGCCGACGGCAAGAAAATGTCCCGTGCTGTAGGCAATCTCATCGGCAATATTTTAAAGTACAGCATGAGCGGGACGAGAGTGTTTATCCTTCTGCGGGCCAATGAGGGCAAAGCCTGGATGGAATTTAAAAACATTGCATCCTACTATATGGACTTTGACCCGGAAGAGATAGTAGGCCGCTTTGTCCGGGGGGATGAGTCCAGAAGCAGCGAGGGCAGCGGCCTTGGTCTGGCAATTGCCAAAAGCTATGTTGAGGCCTGCAAGGGCAGCTTTGAGCTTAATATAGACGGCGACCTCTTCAAAATAACGATCGGCTTTGACAGAGCATAAATTGCTATGGTATTTTGGGGGAAATGTTGTATAATATAATTACGGTATTCGAAAAAACTTTTTTAAAGGAGCTGTATTATGGACAACATCAGGGATATTGCCAAAAGACTTATCGAGATAATGAAAGACGATGACAAGTTCGAAGCCAAATTTGACAGAAATCCCGCCAAGGCCATTGAGGACGTTCTGGGCATTGACCTGCCGGATGAAAAGGTAAATTCCATTGTCAAAATTGTAAAGGCCAAGCTGGATCTGGATAATTTTGATCTGGATGACCTTCTGGATAAGGACAAGATCCCCGGCCTCTCCAAGCTGGGCAAGCTTCTCGACTGAAAAAACAGCACCGGTTTTAATTCCGGTGCTGTTTTTTAGTCCGCATATTTGTTTATGAATTCGGGGTGTATCTTGGAGTACATTATCTTCTGCTCTGAGTACAGTCCGAAGTTGCCGGAAAGTACATAGCTTACCGCTGCGGCAATGGCGAAGAAATGCAGGTTGTCCGCACCGAAAATTTCAAGCCCCAGAAAGATCGCGCTGATAGGACAGTTGAGAGAGCCGCAGAACATAGATACAAGCCCTACTGCAGCCCCAAGTCCGACAGGCAGACCCAGAAGCTCTCCGATGACGCAGCCTGCCGTTGCGCCTATGAACATTGCCGGGACTATCTCGCCGCCTTTGTAGCCGCAGCTCATGGTTATTACAGTGAAAATAATTTTGAGTATAAATGCTTCCGGCCGGGCGTGACCCTGTATCGCGTGCCCCACTATGTGCATGCCCGCACCGTTATAATCGTTTGTGCCCAAAAGCCAGGTAAGAAGACTTATTGTAATGCCTGCAACGGCTATGCGCACATAGCTGCTTGGGAATAATTTCTTGGCGTATTTATGCCCCTTTTTAAGCCCGATGCAGAATATCATGCTCAGTACGGCACAGAAAACGGCAACCAGCATAGCGCCTGCCACGTTGCCCGTACCCACATGGGGAAGCACTGCAAGAGGAAAGCTCTCCGGCGTTACGCCGAGGGCGAGAGCGAGATGAGAAGCCACAAGAGAGGATGTCAGGCATGGAACTATAGCGGAAAAGTGCAGTATACCAACGCTGGCAACTTCCATCGCAAAGATGGCAGCCGTGATAGGTGTGCCGAAAAGTGCGGCGAACACTGCGCTCATGCCGGTCATCACAACAACATGGGTGTCCTTTTCCGGCTGGCGGAGAAGATGCGCCGTGTGCCAGCCCAGCACTCCGCCCAGCTGCAAGGCCGCGCCCTCACGCCCGGCGGAACCGCCGAAAAGATGGGTGATGGTGGAGCCTGCAAAAATCAGCGGCCCTGTGGAGGGGGAAATGCTGGCGGGCGTGTGAACTGCCAGCAGCACGCCGTTGGTATCCGTAGGGTGCAGGCCGCATTTCTTATAAAGAAATACTATAATAAGGCCGCCAAGCGGCAAAAACCACACAAGAAGAGGATTTGCCTCCCGCAGCCCTGTCACAAAACCGATACTGTAACAAAAAGCGGTACCCACAAGCCCGCCTAAAACACCAAGCAGCAGCCCGATGTTCAGCCATTTTATAAAAATCAACACATATGCCGCGTAGCTTTTAGCGGTCTTCTTATATCTCTCAAAGTCCATTTTATTAAAGTCCCTTTGATATTCATAAGAGCACCCCAATTTCCGCACACAGAAATTGGGGTGATTGTTATTTTGTTTTCCCTGAAACTCAGCCGACGATCTCGGCGGTGTCACGGGCGATGACCAGCTCTTCGTTGGTGGGGATGACGAAGGCCTTGACCTTGGAGTCGGCGGTGGAAATCATGATATCCTCGCCGCGCTTTGCGTTGGCAGCAGCATCGACCTCAATGCCCAGGAATGCAAGGTAATCCAGAACTGCCTTGCGTGTGTCGGGGCCGTTCTCGCCAACACCGGCGGTGAAGATGATGGCGTCAACGCCGTTCATTGCGGCAGCGTAAGAGCCTGCAACCTTTGCAACCCAGTAGGAGAACATCTCAAGAGCCAGCTTTGCGCGCTCGTTACCTTCGGTAGCGCCCTTTTCCAGATCACGGAAGTCGGAGGAGATGCCGGAAATGCCCTGCACGCCGGACTTCTTGTTCAGAATATTGAGCATCTTGTCGATGTCCATGTCGTACTTTGCCATCAGGTACTGCATAACGCCGGGGTCAAGGTCGCCGCAGCGGGTACCCATGGGGAGACCGACCAGGGGAGTGAAGCCCATGGATGTGTCAACGCACTTGCCGTTCTTGATTGCTGCCAGAGAAGAACCGTTGCCCAGGTGGCAGGAGATGATCTTCAGCTCTTCGATGGGCTTGCCCATGAGCTCGGCGCAGCGTGAGGAAACGTAGCGGTGGGAGGTGCCGTGGAAGCCGTAGCGGCGGACACCGTCATTTTCGTAGTATTCATAGGGAACAGCGTACATGTATGCCTTGCTGGGCATGGTCTGGTGGAATGCAGTGTCAAATACTGCCACCATGGGAACATCGCCCATAACTGCCTTGCAGGCGTTGATACCGGTGATGTTTGCGGGGTTGTGGAGAGGTGCAAAGGGAGTGCACTCGTCCAGAGCTGCCATAACTGCATCGTCAATTTTGACGGAGCAGGCAAACTTCTCACCACCGTGAACAACGCGGTGACCCACAGCGTCGATCTCCTTCATGGAAGCCACAACGCCATACTCTGCGCTGGTGAGCTTGTCAATAACGGCTGCAATTGCCTCAGCGTGGGTGGGCATGGGCAGGTCTTCATTGAAAACGGGCTTGCCGCCAACCAGAGGGCTGTGCTTGAGATGACCGTCAATACCGATACGCTCACAAAGACCCTTTGCAAGCAGAGTCTCATTTTCCATATCAATAAGCTGATACTTGAGAGAGGAGCTGCCTGCGTTGATAACAAGAATTTTCATTTTTCCGTTCCTTTCTATTGTAAATACTCGTAAGATTAAGTAAAATACATCCAGCAACATTCTAATACAATTAGAAAAAAACGCAAGCCTTTTTTATATCTCAGGAGTAAATTTTATGGATATAATTGGTATTGTAGCAGAATATAATCCTTTTCATCTGGGGCATTTGTACCAGCTTGACAGCACAAAACGGCATTTTCCTGGTGATACTCCGGTAGTGGCGGTAATGTCCGGCGATTTTGTGCAGCGGGGCGAGGCGGCGATGTACTCGAAATTTGCCCGGGCCGAGGCCGCCTGCAGAAGCGGTGTGGACCTTGTGGTGGAGCTGCCTTTGCCCTGGGCGATTTCTTCGGCTGAAGGCTTTGCGCAGGGGGCGGTGGGACTGCTGGGCAGTCTCGGTGTTACACATCTGAGCTTCGGCAGCGAGCTTGGCAGCGCAGCGCCCCTTGAACAGCTTGCAGATATTTTACTGGATGAGCAAATATATTATATAGTAAAGCAAAGGCTCAAAGCGCAGCCTGAGCTGTCCTTTGCCGCAGCCAGAGAGCTTGCTGTCGCCGAAAAGTCCGGCGAGCTGGCGCAGTATCTTAAAATGCCCAATAATATCCTCGGCGTGGAATATTTAAAGACCATCAGAAAGCTGAAATTGCCCATTGAGCCTTTTACAGTAAAGCGCATCGGCAGCGCCCATGACTCAGCCGGAACGGATGGGCCCAAATCTGCAAGTGAGATAAGGCAGATGCTGGGCAGGGGAGAGAGCATAAGGGGGCTTGTCCCCGAAAGGGCGGAAAAAGTGTTCGAGGCTGAGAGGGGACAGGGCAGGGAGCTTGCCGACAAAAGCCTTATGGAAATTGCCCTTTTGTCAAGACTTCGTATGCTGGATAAATCAGCTTTTGAGGAAAGCGCTGATGCCGGCGGCGGTCTGGGGGCAAGGATATTTGAAGCAGTTCAGTCTGCTGCCACTCTGGATGAAGTATTTGAAAGGGCCAAAACCAGAAGATACGCTCTTTCCCGGGTGCGGAGGGCCTGCCTTTGTGCAGCTCTCGGCATAAAAGAGGGGATGAACCGGAACGCAGTACCCTATGCAAGGGTGCTTGCTGCCAATGAAAAAGGCTGCAAACTTTTAAGAGAGATTACAGCAGTTTCACCCCTTCCATTGATAACAAAAGCTGCCCATATAAACAAGCTTTCGTCAGATTGCACGGAAGTGTTCGCCGTCGGCGCAAAGGCCCACGACCTTTATGTGCTCTCCTATAGCCAAAATCAGCACAGGACAGCAGGTCAGGACTGGCGAACAGGGCCACAAATTGTGAAAAATTGATAAAATGACACAAAATACTGTGGCCAATTTGGGCGTAAGCGATAATTGCAATTTAGCGAATTATAGTGCATAATATTTTTATCGTCATTCAGAAACACGTGTCCGCGATATACGGACACAAAATAAAAGACGAATAATTATGGAGGGAATACAATGAAGAAGATCATCGCATTGGTCCTTGTTCTGGTCATGGTGTTTGCACTTAGCGCATGCGGCCAGAAAGACAGCGGAGAAGCTGTTGTGAAAATAGGCGTTTTCGAGCCCCAGACCGGTGATAACGGCGCAGGCGGCAAGCAGGAAATTCTGGGCATGCAGTATGCAAATTCTGTTCAGCCCACCGTTGAGATAGGCGGTAAGGAGTATAAGGTTCAGCTTGAGATAGTTGATAACCGTACCAACGCTGAAAATGGTCCTTCTGCTGCATCCGAGCTTATTAATCGTGGTGTTTCCGTAGTTCTCGGTTCCTACGGCTCCGGCGTCTCCATGGCTGGCGGCACTGTTTTCCAGGAAGCCGGCGTTCCTGCCATCGGTGTTACCTGCACCAACCCCCAGGTCACCTCTGACTGTGAGGTTTACTTCCGCATCTGCTTCCTGGATCCCTTCCAGGGCACCGTTCATGCAAACTATGCTGTCAACGAAGTAGGCACCATGAAGGCCATGACTCTGGCTATGCTTGGTTCCGACTATGACCTCGGTCTTGCAAACTACTTTACTGACAGCTTCGAAGCTCTCGGTGGCAAAGTTGTAAGTGAGACTTTCCCCGAAGCAACCTCTAACTTTGTTTCCTACATCAACAGAGCCAAGGAAGAAGGCTGCGGCGTTATTTTTGCTCCTGTCTCCACCAACTATGCTCAGCTGATTATCGAGGCTGCTTCCGCACAGGGCTATGAAGGCCAGCTGCTGGGCTCCGACACTTGGGACAACAACATGGTTGTTGAGAGCTCCACCGGCAAGGATGTTGAAGTTAAGATCACTACCTTCTACCAGGAGGGTGGTAATCCTGAGTTCGACGAAGGCATCAAGGCTTGGATCAATGCCAATCCCGATGCTCTGACCAACAACGGCGGCAACGACATGGTCTCCGCAGTCACCGTCATGGGCTACGATGCATACTTTGTCGCTCTTGAGGCACTCAAGGCCGCCGGCTCCACCGAACCCGCTGCGGTCCTCGAGGCTCTGCCCGGTGTCAGCTATGAAGGCGTTTCCGGTCTGATCGAGTTTGACGAGATCGGCGATGCAAAGCGTGACCAGGCTTACATCAAGACTGCCAACACCGCTGAGGGCGTTTGGGAGTTTGTTAAGATTCAGGGCATTGACTGATAATTCTCTGCACTAAAGTTATCCGAAGGCTTGGCGGCGTCGAAATGCCGCCAAGCCTTGGCATGTTTTAAGAAATGATTGGAGGAAACCCATGGAAGCTCTACTTCCTTACATAATTAACGGCGTTTCCGCCGGTGGCCAGTATGCCCTTATTGCTATAGGTTATACTTTGGTTTACGGTATTCTGCGTCTCATAAACTTCGCCCACGGCGATGTATTCATGGTGGCCGGCCTTGTAATGGTCTATACCACCTCGTCCATGCCTCTTTATGTCTCTATCCCCATTGTGCTTATATGCACCGTGGTTCTTGGTTTCGCCATTGAACGTGTGGCTTATAAGCCTCTCAGAAGCGCTCCCAGAATGAGTCTTATGATCTCCGCTATCGGCGTGAGTTATCTTATTCAGAATCTTGCATTCTATATCACCGGTGGTCTTCCCAAGCCGGTGCTCAATCCTATTCCTTGGGTATCAGAAACTATCACCATACTTGGGGCTACAACAAAGCGTGTTACTCTCGTTACGCCGGTGCTGACCATACTCCTTGTTTTTGTCTTGGTTTATTTCATTAAGAATACCAAGATTGGTATGGGCATGCGTGCCGCCTCCAGAGACTTTGAAACGGCAAGGCTGATGGGAGTTAAGATAAATACCGTTATCTCCTTTACATTTATAGTTGGTTCTTTTCTTGCTGCTGTTGGATCTATTCTTTATTTCACCAATTATCCCTCAGTAGCTATTACCTCCGGCTCTCTGCCCGGTCTGCGTGCCTTTATTGCAGCTGTTTTCGGCGGTATCGGTTCAATCCCCGGTGCCGTTGTTGGTGCATTTATAATCGGCCTTTGCGAGGAAATGATAAAGGGCCTTGGTTACTCCACCTTCTCTGACGCTTTCACCTTTGCACTGCTGATCATTGTCCTTTGCGTCAAGCCCACCGGCCTTTTCGGTGAGAAGGTCACCGATAAAGTTTAAGGAGGTGCGAGATGATAAATAAGTACTCCGTACGAAAGGAAAGCATCGTCGGCATAGCACTTCTATTAATCCTGCTGGCTGTGATGACAGTTATAGATTTTTTCCTTCCCAGCTATCATATTGCTGTCATGGTAATTAAAAAGGCGTCTGTTTATGCTTTGGTTGCTGTTTCAATGAATCTTTTGAACGGCTTTACCGGCCTTTTCTCTCTTGGACAGGCAGGTTTTATGCTCCTTGGCGCTTATACCTATGCTATTTTTAGTATCCCTGTGGCAAAGCGCGCCGGTGTATATCAGTATTTTGATGGTGGCTGGATACAGTTTTCTATCCCGGAATTCTTCTCTGAGTTTCTTGGTGAGACTATAGGTCTCAATATGGGCATTATTCTCACCCTTATTCTGGGCGGACTTGTGGCGGCTTTCTTTGCTTACCTCATCGGTTTGCCTGTGCTCCGCCTCAAGAGTGACTATCTGGCTATTGCCACTCTCGGCTTTGCAGAAATTCTCAGAGCTTTCTTCCAGTGGCCCAATCTTGGTCCTCTCACCAATGGATCCAACCTGCTCAAGAGTTATCCTGATTTCAAATCTGCCACCGGCTATGTGGTTCTCATTGGTATTTTCATTGCTATGATTGTGCTTTTGGTAAACTCCACTTATGGACGTGCCTTCAAAGCAATTCGTGATGATGAGATTGCAGCCGAGGCAATGGGCATCAATCTTGCAAAGCACAAGCGCTTGGCCTTTATTATCAGTTCCTTCTTTGCCGGTATTGGCGGCGGTATGCTTGCCATGTACATGGGCACTTTGCAGGCTCTCTCCTTCAAGAGCACAATGACCTATGAAATTCTTCTGGTCGTTGTCATGGGCGGTATTGGTTCCATCACCGGCTCCGTGATTACAAGCTTTATGTATATTGCCAGCATGGAATGGCTGCTGCGCGGTTTGGACTCCGGTACATTCCTCGGCATCCACGCCCCCGGAGTTTTCAAGAACGGTTTCCGTATGGCAGTTGTTTCCCTTATCATCATGGTAGTTGTCCTTTTCTTCAGTAAGGGCATAATGGGTGACAGGGAATTCTCCGTGAAGGGAATAGTAAAATTCTTTGACAGGCTATTTGGCAAAAAAACGCCGAAAAACGCGGGAGGTGACGGCAATGTCTGAAAATCCCATTCTGCGCCTTGAAAATGTGACCATGCAGTTTGGCGGTGTCGTTGCGGTCAACAATCTCTCCCTGCAAGTTAATCCCGGTGAGATCGTTGCACTTATCGGCCCCAACGGTGCCGGTAAGACCACAGCCTTCAACTGCATCACCGGCGTTTATCAGCCCACCAACGGTATCGTGGAGTTTGAGGGCAAGCCCATAGTCGTGGCACACCCGGAAGGCAAGATGAAGAAAATCTACGCCGGTGAAAATGCCGCACTCTATGCCGACCGCCACAGCGTCAATCCCACTCCCGATACTATAACCAAGCTTGGCATCGCACGTACCTTCCAGAATATCCGCCTCTGGAAGAGCATGACTGTTTTTGAAAATGTTCTCACAGCAAAGCATATGCTTGCAAAGCAGAATGTATTTTCTGCCACTCTTCGCCTTGCCAGGGCAGAAGATAGGCAGATGGCCGAGGAGACAGAGGCACTTCTGGCGGAGCAGGACCTTCTCAAGTACCGTGATGATTTGGCTACCAGCCTGCCCTACGGTCTCCAGCGCCGTCTGGAGATTGCAAGAGCCCTTGCCACAAAGCCCAAACTGCTGCTTCTTGACGAGCCTGCTGCCGGTATGAACCCTCAGGAGACTCAGGAACTGGGCGAGTTCGTTGTTCAGATCAAGGAGAAATACGGCCTTTCCATCTTGCTCATTGAGCACCATATGGATTTCGTTATGAACTTCTCCGACAGGATCTATGCCATTGACTTTGGCAAACTTATCTGCGACGGCACACCCGACGTGGTGTCCAATGACCAGCGTGTTATCGACGCATATCTGGGGGTGAGCGAGGATGAGTGATATAATTCTTTCCGTTAAGGATTTGCAGGTCAATTACGGCGGCATTGAGGCCGTAAAGGGTATTTCTTTCGATGTTCCCGCAGGCCAGATTGTTACCCTCATCGGCGCAAACGGTGCAGGTAAATCCACTACTCTCAAGTCCGTTGTCGGTCTTGTTAAGCCCAAGAGCGGCTCCATCACCTTCAACGGTGAAGAGCTTGTTGGCAAGGAAACCACCTCCATCGTTTCCAAGGGCATTACCCTTGTTCCCGAAGGCAGAAGAGTTTTTGCGGATCTGACCGTTCTTGAGAACATCAAGATAGGCGCATATCTCCGTAAGGACGATCTGAAGGATGATATTGCATGGGTCTACGATCTCTTCCCCAGACTCAAGGAGCGCGAATGGCAGCTTGCCGGTACTCTTTCCGGCGGTGAGCAGCAGATGCTGGCCGTGGCCCGTGCCCTCATGAGCCGCCCCAAGGTCATCATGATGGATGAGCCTTCTTTGGGTCTTGCTCCTTTGATTGTCAAGGGCATCTTTGATATTATCAAGGAGATAAACAAGCAGGGTGTCACCGTCCTTCTCATTGAGCAGAACGCCAATATGGCTCTCAAGATTGCCGACTATGCCTATGTTCTTGAAACCGGCAGAATTACTCTTTCCGGTACTGGTGCAGAGCTTCTCAGCAATGATGAGGTCAAAAAGGCTTATCTCGGCAAATAAATCAATGCGTAAAACTCACTGCTCATCGGGCGGTGAGTTTTTTGTTTTGTGTCTCGGTTTACATCCCAATCTCCTTGTGCTAAAATAAACGGCATAATTGTAAATGTTTGGAGCACTGTATGTTTGACAAACTCAAAGCCATAAAAATTCAGTATGAGCAGCTTCTGGCGCGTATGCAGCAGCCTGAAACCTATCAGGATGCTGCGCTTTTTGCCCGCTGCGACAGGGAGAGCCGTGAGCTTGCCCCTGTTGTGGAGGCGTACAACGCCTATGAAAAGGCCTCAAGGGATATGGACTCGGCTCTGGAGCTTATGAACGATGCTGAGTTTCGTGAGCTTGCCCAGGAGGAGTATTCTCAGGCCAAGGCGGATAAGGAGCGTCTTGAGCAGGAGATAAAAATATTGCTTTTACCCAAGGACCCCAATGACAATAAAAATGTCATCATGGAGATACGCGGCGGCGTAGGCGGCGAGGAGGGGATGCTCTTTGCCTCCGACCTTTTCAGAATGTATTCCATGTACGCGGAGCGCCGGGGCTGGAAAATAGAAGTAGCCAATGTGAATGAGACTGAGCTCGGCGGCATAAAAGAAATCAGCTTTGTCATTGAAGGTCAGGGGGCCTACTCACGCCTTAAGTTTGAAGCGGGAGGGCACCGTGTTCAGCGCGTACCGGTCACAGAGTCCGGCGGCAGGATACACACCAGCGCCGCTACGGTGGCGGTGCTGCCGGAAGTCGGTGAGGTTGATTTCAAGCTTGACCCCAATGACCTTAAGATAGATACTTTCCGCTCCTCCGGTGCAGGCGGTCAGCACGTCAATAAAACCGAGTCCGCCATACGCATAACCCATCTGCCCACCGGTGTCGTGGTGGAGTGTCAGGATGAACGCAGCCAGCATAAAAATAAGGACAGAGCCATGCAGATTTTGCGCTCCAAGCTCTATGAGGCGGAACTTGCCAAACAGAACGCCGCCCTTGCCTCAGAGCGCAAAAGCCAGATAGGCTCCGGCGACCGCTCAGAGCGTATCCGCACCTATAATTTCCCCCAGAACAGAGTAACAGACCATAGGCTCAGCGGCGATAATAAGAATTTCAATATTGCAAATATTATAAACGGCGATTTGGATTCGCTTATCGATGCCATCGTTACCGCAGACCAGGCAGCGAAGCTGGCTGCCCAGACGGAGGCGTGAGTATGACCCTGCTTATTGATAATGGAATTACCGAGGCCGCTGATATAATCAAGTCCGGCGGTCTTGTGGCTGTGCCGACCGAAACGGTTTACGGCCTTGCGGGAAACGGCCTTGATGAAAAAGCGGTGGAGCGTATATACGAGGTCAAGGGCAGACCCGCCATAAAGCCGCTGTCCCTTATGGTGCCGGATAAAAGCGCCATAGGGAAATACTGCGAAGATGTGCCTGATGCGGCCTTTGCCCTTGCAGATAAATTCTGGCCCGGCCCGCTGACTATAGTTTTAAAATCAAAGGATATTGTGCCGGATATTGTACGGGCAGGCGGCAGTACAGTTGGCCTTCGCTGCCCGGACCATCCGAAAACGCTGGAGCTTTTGAAGCTGACCGGCTTGCCCCTTGCCGCTCCCTCTGCCAATCCTTCTGATATGCCAAGCCCCAAAACGGCAGGGGAAGTAATGGCATATTTTGACGGCAGCATAGAGGCCGTCATCGACGGCGGAGAATGTGGCATCGGGCTTGAGTCCACGCTTTTGGATATGAGCCGGACACCCTACAGAATACTGCGTCAGGCTGCGCTCTCAGAGGAAGATATTGCCGAGGCTCTGACAGATAATATGTGCATACTGGGTATTACCGGGCCTACCGGCTGCGGCAAAACCACAGTACTAAAGCAGCTTGAAAGCTTCGGCGCGCTCCTTCTGGACTGCGACAGCATCTATCACCAGCTTCTTGAAGAGGACAAAGCTCTTATATCCGAGCTTGACGAGCGTTTCCCCGGTACGGTGGAAAATGGCGTACTCAACAGAAAAAAACTCGGCAGCATAGTATTTTCCGACCCGGAGGAGCTTGCCGCTTTAAACAGGATAAGCCATGCCCACATAGGTGCAGAGCTTGGAAGAAGGCTTCGCAGCTTTGCCATGGCCGGCGGTAAAATTGCGGCGATAGACGCAATTGAGCTTATCGGCAGCGGCCTTTCCGGCCTCTGCGATACTGTTATCGGCGTGCTGTCCGACAGGGAAAAGCGTGCAGAGCGTATAATGAAAAGAGACGGCATTGATAAGGCTGCCGCCTATCAGCGCATTGATGCCCAGCGTGAGGACTCTTACTTCATAGAAAAATGTGATCATATCCTTTACAACAACGGAACGCAGGAAGAATTCTGCGACTTAGTGATAAATTTACTGACGGAGGTATTATAAAATGGACGAATTGAGAAAAGAGCTTTTTTATGAGCAGAAAAACGGCTACGACCTTATTGACGCTGAAGAGCGCATGGCGCTTGAGGACTACAGCGCAGGATATATGTCCTATCTGGACGAATCCCGCACCGAGCGTGAGGCCGTGAGCAACGCCATCGCTCTTGCGAAGGAACGGGGCTTTGTGGAGTATGTTCCCGGCATGGAGCTGAAGGCCGGTGCCAGGATATATAGAAATAACCGCGGCAAGGCCCTTATCCTTGCTGTCATCGGCGAAAAACCTCTAAGCGAGGGTGCTGTTATCGCCGGCGCCCACGTGGATGCTCCCAGAATTGATCTCAAGCAGGTAACTGTGTACGAGTCTGACGAGATGTGCTATTTCAAGACTCACTACTACGGCGGCATAAAGAAGTACCAGTGGGTCACCATTCCTCTGGAGCTTCACGGTGTTGTAGCCCTTCGTTCCGGCGAAGTAGTTGAAGTGAGCATCGGTCGCCGTGCCGGTGAGCCCAAGTTCGTCATTACCGACCTTCTGCCCCATCTTGCCAAGGATCAGATGACCAAGACCATGGCGGATGGCATTACCGGCGAGGGCCTCAATATTCTCATAGGCAGCGTACCCTATGCCGACGAGGGCAAGGACAGAGTAAAGCTTGCCGTCATGAGTATTCTCAACGACAGCTACGGTATCACAGAGGAGGATTTCCTCTCTGCCGAGCTTACTGCCGTTCCCGCCTTTGACGTGTGTGAAGTCGGTCTTGACCGCTCACTTATAGGCGGCTACGCTCACGACGACAGGGTCTGTGCCTATGCTGAGCTTAAAGCCATTTTTGACGTTGAAAACCCTGCAAAGACTTGCGTCTGCATCCTTGCCGACAAGGAAGAGACCGGCTCTGACGGTGTTACCGGTATGCAGAGTGCCGCATTCGACTGCTTCATGGAAGACCTTTGCGACCAGCAGGGCGTAAAGCTCAGACATTGCTACGCCAATAGCTTCTGCCTCTCCGCCGATGTCTGCAATGCCTATGATCCTCTTTATCCCGAAGTATCTGAGAAACGAAGCGACTCCAAGATCAACTACGGCATGGGCATCTGCAAGTTTACCGGCGCACGCGGCAAGTCCGGCACCAGTGACGCTTCCGCCGAGGTGGTGGCCTATCTGAGAAAGCTTTTCGGCGAGAACAATGTTGTCTGGCAGATGGCGGAGCTTGGTAAGGTGGATCAGGGCGGCGGCGGTACAATAGCCAAGTTCATGGCAAACCGCAATATCGACACCATTGACGCAGGCGTACCCGTTCTGAGCATGCACGCCCCCTTTGAAGTAGTCTCAAAGTTTGACTGCTATATGACCTACAAGGGCGTTCTTGCAGCTTACAGCGCAAAGTAATTTCATTATCCCGTTCACCTCAGGGCATAATAGCTCTGAGGTGATTTTTTTGGACGAGATTAAGGAGCTGGGTGCAGCAAAAGGCGGAACTATCCAATGCCTTACCATTGTCGGGCAGATAGAGGGTCACCAGATACTGCCCGAAGACAGCAAAAGCACCAAGTATGAGCATGTTCTGCCCCTTATCGCGGCGGTGGAGGAAAGCCCGGAGATAGGCGGCTTGCTGGTGCTTCTCAATACCATGGGCGGCGATGTGGAAGCGGGCCTTGCCATAGCAGAGCTCATTGCCGGCATGAGCAAGCCTACAGCCTCTCTTGTGCTGGGCGGCGGTCACTCCATCGGCGTTCCTCTGGCAGTGGCGGCTAAAAGAAGCTTCATTGCACCCTCCGCCGCCATGACCATACATCCTGTTCGGATAAACGGAGTTGTAATAGGTGTACCTCAGACATATAATTATTTTGCCCGTATTCAGGAGCGCATAGTGGGCTTTGTAACAGCTCACTCCAAAATCAGCAGGGAAGACTATCTGGGTCTTATGACCAATACGGATGAGCTGGCAAATGATGTGGGCAGCGTTATATACGGGGAGAAGGCGGTGAGTCTCGGGCTTATTGACAGCCTTGGAACTTTGAGGGATGCTCTGGACTGTCTTCACATGGAAATAGACAAAAGGACGGAATAAACCCGTCCTTTTTAAATAAATCCGAACTTGTAATAAGTATTGTACTTTACATAAAATTGTGTTAAAATAATTATTACGATTATTATGGGGGTAAGCGTGTATGTCCGTGTGGAATGCGATAGTTTTGGGTCTGGTGCAGGGTATAGCTGAGTTTTTGCCTATTTCCAGCTCCGGTCATCTTTCTATCATGAATAATCTTTTCGATATGTCCACTGTGGACAATGGCCATGTTTTCTTTGATGTGCTTTTGCACCTTGGTACCCTGTCATCAATAATCGTGGTTTACTGGCAGGATATGGTCAATATGTTCAGGGAGGTTCTGGGTGTTGTAAATCTTGGCCCTCTGGCCGGGCAGCGGCAAAAGCACTATCCCTCTGCAAGACTCTTTCTGATGATTGTTGTGGCCTCGCTCCCTATGCTCCTTGTTCTGCCCGTGAAAGAGCTCATTGACGGGCTTTTCTATAAAAATGTGTTCATAGGAATAATGCTTATCCTCACAGGCTGCGCCCTCTACATATCTGACAAAATGGTGCAGGGCAGCAAGACCGGCACCAATATCACCATTCTGGATGCTGTTATAATCGGCCTTTGCCAGTGTGTCGCGGCGATCCCCGGCCTCTCCCGCTCCGGTATCACCGTCACCGCCGGTATTGCCACCGGTCTGCGCCGTGATTTTGCGGTGAAATTTTCCTTTTTGATGTCCGTGCCTGTTGTGCTGGGTGCAAATATCCTCAGTCTGGCAGAGGCTGTTCAAAAGGGAATTGACCCTGCCAGCGTTCCGGCCTACCTTGTAGGCATGGTTGCGGCTATGGTTTCAGGCATAATTTCCATCAGTATTTTCCGCCGCTTCTTTGATAAGGGTAAATTTGGCGGCTTTTCATATTACTGCTGGGTAATGGGCGTTCTGGCCATTATCCTCTCAACGATTTTCTGAGCCAAGAAAGGATTTTCTTAAATGGCACAAACGAAAAAAGCAAGTACTGCAAAAAAGACCGGCGGTAAGACATCTTCCGCCAAGAAGACAGGAAAGAGCAGTACTTCCAAAAAGACTACAACAAAATCAAAAAAGGTCGAAGAACCGATAATGCCCCCCGCACCCGCTGCACCTCCCATCCGCAGGGAGGTGTCTGCCTTGGTTTTCCTGTTTTTGGCGGTGTTCATGGTTATAAGCCACTTTAATTCCGACGGGAAATTCATCGTATATTTCTCTACCCTTATAAAAGGGCTTGTGGGCTGGGGTTTCTGGCTTTATGTGCCGGCTTTTCTGGTGGCTGCGGCTATTCTCGGCTTTCACAAGGGCTTTCCTGTAAGCCTGCGCGTATTCTGCGCCCTTTTTATTCCTGTTCTTGTTGCCGCCATCGGGCATCTTTTCTTCTATGACGATCTTTACATAGGTCAGGAAATCTCCCTTGTCTCCGGACAGCTTTTTGAACAGGGACAGTATATGGACTGCGGCGGCGTGCTGGGCGGGCTTATTGCCATAGCTCTGGGCAATGCTCTCAGCACCTATGGTGCACTGCCTGTTTTGATGGTGGCGCTTATCTTCTGCTTTGTAAAATGCTTCCAGTTCAGGTTCGGCGATGCCATGAACAAGGCCCGGGAGCGCGCCCACGTGATAAAGTATGACCCTTCCATGTACGTGGTCAATACCCCCATGACAGACGATGAGGAGTTTGTCGCTCCTGTTATGCTCAATACCACGGCTCCCAGAGCCCCGGCACGAAATGTGAAGAAGATTGAGCGTATCCCAAGAGAGGCCTATTCCGTCATGGATATTCCCATGGGAGATATGGATGACATTCTGCCCCTGGTGGATCTTCGGGACAGAAAGCAGGAGAGCTACTACAGTGAAGCTCCCGAACCGAGAAAGCCTGCCCGCAGTACAAAGAAGCCTGCGGCGCCCGTTGAGAAGCCCCCAATGCCTCCCATGAGAGAAATGCCTCCCGTGAGAGAAAAGCCGCCTGTGAAAAAAACAGAGCTTCATTCCTCCGTTGAAGAGGAAGCCCGCCGCGCCGGTGTGGATATTGACGAGCTCAGAAACACTGTGGATGAGCTTATGCGCCCAGTAGCCATGAGCGCCGAGATATCCGATCCCCCCAAAAAGAAGCTCAGCCGGTCTGAGCTTGCGGCAGAAGCGCAGGCCGTTGCCGACGAGATATCTGCCAATGAGGCTGTGTCCGATTACGAGTTTCCGCCCATCAGTCTTTTAAGAGGCGGTATTTCCGCCGATGTGGACGCAAGGGATGAAATAAGGCTCAACAGGGAGCGGCTTGAAGGAGCTCTCCACAGCTTCGGCATCCATGCCGCCATCGTTGGCGTTACCCACGGCCCTACGGTCACAAGATATGATATTGAGCTTGAGCAGGGTGTCAAGCTTGCCCGTGTTACAAACCTTGCGGGCGATCTGGCCTTGGCTCTGGGCGTTATAAATGTACGTATCGCCCCCATTCCAGACAGAATTTCTACCGTCGGCATCGAAGTGCCCAATAAGCTTGTGAGCACAGTGTACCTTCGCGATATTATAGAGTCCCCCAAGTTCCAGTCTGCCAAATCCAAGCTCAGCTTCTCGCTGGGTAAGGACATAGGCGGTGACTCTGTGGTGGGCAATATTGCGAAAATGCCCCATCTTCTTATCGCCGGTACTACCGGCTCCGGTAAGTCGGTGTGCATGAACTCGCTTATCATGAGTATTCTTTATAAGGCGCGGCCCGACGAAGTGCGCTTTATCATGATAGACCCCAAAATGGTGGAGCTTGGCATATATAACGGGATTCCCCATCTCTATGTGCCTGTAGTCACCGACCCCAAAAAGGCGGCAGGTGCGCTGCAATGGTCCGTTGTGGAAATGCTCAAGCGCTACCGCCTGTTCTCCGAAATCGGCGTGAGAGACCTTGAAAGCTACAACAGGCACTGTGTGGCAAACGGTGAAGACAAGCTCCCGCAGGTTGTAATTATCATAGACGAGCTTGCCGACCTTATGATGATAGCCTCAAAGGAAGTGGAGGAGAGCATATGCCGCGTTGCCCAGATGGGCCGCGCTGCCGGTATGCACCTTGTGGTGGCCACCCAGCGCCCCTCCGCAGATGTTATCACCGGCCTCATGAAGGCAAATATTCCCTCCCGTATTGCCTTTGCTGTTTCCTCATCCCTTGAAAGCCGCATTATTCTCGACCAGACCGGTGCCGAAAAGCTGGTAGGTATGGGCGATATGCTGTTTTCTCCTGTGGGTCTTGGCAAACCCATGCGTATTCAGGGCGCTTTTGTGTCCGATGATGAGCGCGAGAATGTCATCCAATTCATCAAGGAAGGTGCGGCACCTTCTGAGAGCAACTCGGAGCTTGAGGCCTATATGAATAAGTCCTTTGATGAGAAGACTGCGGCTGAAAGCGGCGGCAAAGCTCCCAAGGAAGAGGAATCGATGGCAGACGAGTATGATGCCATGCTGCCTCAGGCTGTGGAGGTCATTCTGGAGACCAAGTCCTGCTCTGTGTCCATGCTACAGCGGCGAGTAAAGCTGGGCTACTCCAGAGCTGCCCGCATAGTTGACCAGATGGAGGAACTGGGCATTGTCGGCCCCTATGAGGGTGCAAAGCCCCGCCGTGTTATCGTTGACCGTGAAGGCTGGAACAAGATACAGGTGCAGCTGGGTATGGCAGTTGCGGAGGACTTTCCACCCATGGACGATTACCCGGAGCCGGATAACGATTCCATCGAAGATTTCGAGCTTTTTGATGAATGAACATATGGCGCATTTTGAACTCAAAATGCGCCATTTTTCCCGATGAGAGGTTAGTATGAACTTTTTCAGACCCGATATGGATATCCACGATATAAATTCTATAAGCATGCTCGGCCTTGCCCACATAGGCGACAGCGTGTATGAGCTGCTTGTCCGTACCATGCTTTGCACACAGGGGCACCAGTCGGTGACAGAGCTTCATAAGCTCACCGTGTCCTACGTGAAAGCCCCTGCACAGGCGGAGGCCTCCGAAAAGCTGCTGCCCCTGCTGACAGATGAAGAAAAAGCCATCTTCAAGCGCGGCAGAAACTGCAAGGTGCACTCTGTCCCTCATAATGCCTCCATTGGTGAATACCACGCCGCAACAGGTCTTGAAGCCCTGTTCGGCTGGCTTTATCTGAGAGGGGAGACTGACAGGATAGACGAGCTTTTCAAGCTTATAACAGGAGAATGATATGCCTCTTGATGCCATAACCATAAAAGCCGTAACGGACGAACTGAGTGAAAAAATCGTCGGCGGCAGGATAGACAAGGTGCAGCAGCCGGAGAGAAGTATGCTGCTTATATCCCTTCGTTCACAGGGGGAGAATATGAAGCTTCTCCTGTCTGCCGGAACCGGAACCGCCCGCGTACAGCTTACAAGGGCCTCCTATGAAAATCCTCAGGAGCCGCCCATGTTCTGTATGCTCATGCGCAAGCATCTTATAGGCGCCCATATAGTGTCGGTTGAGCAGCCGGACAATGAACGCATGATGGTAATTACCCTCGACTGCTATGACGAGCTTGGTGTCAGAAGCCGCAAAAGGCTCATTGCCGAGCTTATAGGCCGTTCCTCCAATGTTATTCTTGTGGGGGAGGACGGGCGGATAATTGACTGTATGCGCCGCATGGACTTTGCCGGAGATGCCACCCGGAGGCTTCTGCCCGGCATGATATATAAGCTGCCTCCCGTGCAGCCCAAAACCGCCTTCCTTGACTGTGACGGCGAAAACTTTGCCCAGCTTTTAAATAAGGATGACCGGGATATACCTCTGGAAAAATGGCTGATGGACACTTTTTCCGGTCTTTCTCCGCTTATATGCCGGGAGCTTTCCTTCAGAAGTCAGGGAAGCTATGACAATATCTCCGCGTCCTTTCAGGCATTGCGGGAAACAGTTATTGAGGGCGAGCTTGTGCCCACTATGCTCTATGAAGAGGGGAAAGCCCGGGATTTCAGCTTCATGTGGATCAGCCAGTATGGCAGTGCCGGGGAGAATGTAAGCTATGACAGCTTTTCAGAGCTGCTGGATGCCTTTTACTCAAAACGTGACAAGGAACAGCAACAGCGCCGCCGCAGCCATGAACTGACAAGAAGCGTAAAAACCGCCCGCGACAGGCTGCAGAGAAAGCTTGCTTTGCAGCGGGAGGAATTCAAGCGCACTGAGAACAGAGAGCAGGTTCGCATAAATGCAGAGCTTATAACTGCCAATATCTACCGCATAAAGAAGGGCGACAGGACGGCAGTACTTGAAAATTACTATGTTGAAGACTGCCCTGAGATAAGGATAGAGCTTGACCCGCTGAAAAGCCCTCAGGAAAATGCAGCCTTGCTTTTCAAGGAGTACAATAAACTGAAAGGCGCATATAAGCATCTGTCCCAGATTATTGATGAGGGAGAGAAGAAGCTTGACTATCTCAACAGTGTTCTTGACGAGCTTGACAGAGCTGCCAGCGAGAAGGATCTGGCAGATATCCGCCGGGAGCTTGCGGAAACCGGGTTTATCCGAAAAATAAAAAAATCCCCTGACCGTAAAGTCAAAGAGCAGCAGCCCCACCGCTATATGTCCGATGATGGCTATGAGATACTTGCAGGCCGCAGCAACAGCCAGAACGACCAGCTCACCTGCAAACTTGCCCGCAGAACTGATTTCTGGCTCCATGCCCAGAAAATACACGGCAGCCATGTTATCATCCGCTGTGACGGTCTGGAGCCTCCGGAAAGCACGCTTTTGCAGGCGGCAAGCATCGCCGCATATCATTCACAGGGCAGGGAAGCCGGGAAAATTCCGGTGGACTATACAATGGTGCGAAATGTGAAAAAGCCCTCCGGCGCACTGCCGGGAAAGGTTATATATACGGACTATTCCACCCTGATGGTGTCAGCGGATGAAGAGCTTGCACAGCGCCTTTCGGACAATGCAAAAAAGTGAAATTTGACAGTGTCCATATAAGAGCAAAGCTCCCGAAGTATTGCACTTCGGGAGCTATGTTTTTTGGTTTATGCGACAGCTTATTCAAAACGCAGACAAACCCGGCTTACTCTCGTGTGTAAGCCGGGTTTGTCTGCAGTAAAAGCTGCGGCGTGAATTGTAGCTTTGAAAGGCTTATTTTGCGGTCTCTTTTACGAGGCGCTCATGCATATATATCATGACCGCAATAATTGCAAGGGCTAACCAGGGGAGAAGTGCCACGCTTATTTTTCTTGCCAAAACGCCGAATATGGGCGGCATTATGCAGGTGCCGCAGTAGGCGCTTGCCATCTGAACGCCGACGATGGCCTGGGATTTGTCAGCGCCGAAATGCTCCGGCGTGGAGTGGATGA
The DNA here is from genome assembly GCA_017465025.1 of Oscillospiraceae bacterium. Lineage (GTDB taxonomy): Bacteria > Bacillota > Clostridia > Oscillospirales > Oscillospiraceae > Limivicinus. The sequence continues at coordinate 5,692 of JAFTXM010000134.1, read as the reverse complement.
CACAGGGGTAAACCGGGGCGCTGCCAAGACCTATAAGGCCGATGCCCACAAGGGCAAGCCCGCGGCTTCCGGGCAGCAAAAGCGTCACTGCGCCCAGAGCCATTATCCCTATTCCGAGACGTATCATGCTCTTGTCGTCCAGCTTCATGGTGACAAAACCGCTTATACCGCGCCCGATGGTCATGCCAAGACAGTACATGGCCGCAAGACTGGCAACGGCCTCCGCACTGTAGCCCCTGTGCAGGCTGAGATATGTACCTGACCAGACTATCATCACCTGTTCAATAGCGCAGTAGGAGAAGAAAAACAGCATTACTTCCTTAGCTCCCTTTATGGAGAAAATCTCTCTGAGAGAGAGCTCTTTATCGTCAATGCTTCCGTCGTCAGCGGCTACGACTATTCTGTGCTTCCAGAGAGGTATGCTCATAAAGAGGATAAAGGTCAGGATGATCTGGATAAATGCGATGTATCTGTAGCCCTGATTCCATGTCTGTCCGCCGGTGAGGGCCAGACCCATTATGTACGGGCCGAGAGTTGCGCCCACACCCCAGAAGCAATGCAGCCAGCTCATATGGCGGCTTTCATAGTGTACAGCCACGTAGTTATTCAGCGCTGCATCCACGCTGCCTGCGCCCAGACCGTAGGGCACGGCGAGAATACAAAGGGCGATAAAGGAATGAGAAAGCGAAAAGCCAAAAAGCGCCAAAGCAGTCATAGCCACACTTATAGCGGTGAGCCGGCCTGTTCCAAGACGGCGATTGAGCTTATCGCTTAAAAGGCTGGAGGTGATAGTGCCTGCTGAAATTATGGCAGAGACAATCCCCGCATAGGAGAGGGGCACGCCAAATTCAGGGTATATTGTAGGCCAGGCCGCACCAAGAACGGAGTCCGGCAGCCCGAGACTTATAAACGAAACATAGATAAGCGCCAAAAGAAGACCGGCCATATTGATTTCCTCCCTGCTTGATGATATGATTATACAGGCAAAAAAATGGAAAGCTATGGACAAAACCGTCATTTTATATAAAAAAACCGTCAGGAGGCTTTTGGTATGACCATTGCATCATGTCAGACTGTTGTGGATAGCTCCGGCAGGGAGCTTATAAATCATGGAACTGTAGAATATCCGGTGTCGTGCTGCCATGATGACCTTGGTGTAAATTACGTGCCCTGGCACTGGCATCAGGAGCTGGAAGCGGTGCGAGTGGATGAGGGGACTGCCATAGTGGCGGCGGGTGATGAAAAATATATCGTGCGCGCGGGAGAGGGCTTTTTCATAAACTCCAGCGTGCTCCATGCCTGCTGGGACTATGAACATTCGTCCTGCCGCTTTCACTCCATTGTTTTTCATCCCGGGCTTGTAAGCGGCAATGAGCAGAGCGTGTTCCATGAAAAGTATGTTGATGTGGTGGTGAATGCCCGCAGCTTGTCCTTTGCTTTTTTTGACCCACAACAGCAGTGGCAGGCGCAGGCGCTTGACTGCATTGAAAAAACGTGGCAGGCTAACAGGCAGGAAAGCCGGTTTTTCGAGATAGAAACAAGAAATCAGCTTTCTCTGCTTCTTGCCTTGCTGGGTGAAAACTGCAAAGACAGTATCCAGCACTCCGGGCGAACCCTGCGGCAGAGCGAGCGGATGAAAATAATGATGCAGTATATAAAGAATAATCTGGACGGCAGAATAAGCGTGGCGGATATTGCCGCCAGCGCCAGTATAAGCGAAAGTGAATGTCTGCGCTGCTTTCGCAATTCGATCCACACAACACCCATGCAGTATCTTCGCTCGTGCAGGATACAGCGCGCGGCGGAGCTGCTGCGGGGAACACAGGAGAAGATACACGTGGTGGCTCATATGTGCGGGTTTGAGGATATAAGCTATTTCACGAAAATTTTTCATCAGCTCAAGGGAATGACCCCGTCCCAATACAGAGATAAAATTTGATTTGAAAAGCTGAACACGAAACTATGAATCGGATGTTAATGTTGCATCAGTCTGAAATTTGAATGGTAGAATAAAATCCGGGGCGCTTGCTGCGCTCCGGATTTTTCAAAGCTGAGATTAATAAAATATTCATTGTCAATGCATATATTCTGTGATATAATCCCCATGTATGCGTAAAAAGCTTGAAAAAAAGAGCATCCCAATTTTTTCTGAGGTGTTATAGTGAAAAATAAAAAGCAGAATTTTGAAATGATGGAAGAAATGGTCAATCCCAGACTGGAGCGTGAAAAGAAGCTGAGAAAGCAGAAGCTCAAGGGGCTTATGACGGTCATGGACCGTATTTTCGGCTTTATGCTGGTCACGGCTCTGGTTGTCCTGATTGCCGGTATCGGACTTGTCTATGTGCTTACCAAAGGCCCGTCCGAGGCTCTGAGGGATGAATTTGTAATGACCATGTTGGAGACCAGAAGATTTGACTTTATGTCCAATCTTTTCCTTACCCGCGATGAGGTTATGGATATTCGCGTTGTGGATGAGGAGGAAGTCGTGGCCGACTTTGACTCCTCTCTTATCAGCATTGCCAGCGCCGACGCTATAGGTGCGGCTCAGGCTGAGAGCGTGCAGTTTGCTCAGGACGATGATGGAGACGGTGTTATCTTTGAAGAAATCAAAGGACCCGGCTATGCAGGCTTTATGCTGACGATCCTTGATCCCACCCGTGTTATTGTCGGTATGCCCGATAACTACGGCGGCGTGGGCCTGACCCTTGAGGAAATGGTCAATAAGTATGACGCTATCGGCGGCATAAACGCCGGCGGCTTCAAGGACGAGGGCGGCTCCGGTCTTGGCGGTCAGCCTGAAGGTCTGACAGTTATTGACGGTGTGTGCTATGGCGATACCAACGGCGAGAGCGTTTTTGTCGGCCTTGACGACAAGGGTATTATGCACGTGGGCTATTACACTGCATGGTCGGCTGAAGTCAATAACATCAAAAACGGTGTTTCCTTTGGCCCTGTGCTCATTATGAACGGCGAGCCTGTAAATCCCGCCTCTCTGCCCAGCGGCGTCAATCCCCGTACCGCCATCGGTCAGCGTTCTGACGGCGCAATCCTCATGCTGGTTATCGACGGCAGACAGGCCCATTCCATGGGTGCCACCTATCAGGACTGCATGGAGATAATGCTCTCAAGAGGTGCTGTGAACGCCATCAATATGGACGGCGGTTCTTCCACCAGCATGTATTATAACGGCGAATACGTCAACAGGAACTCCAGTACAGCGGGCGCACGTCCTCTGCCCTCCGCGTTCCTCTTCAAATAATTTGGAGGTAGGCTTTCGTGTCATACAGGAAAAAGAGAAATAAAATTATATATTGGGTGCTTCTTATTGTTTACACAGCTGTGCTTTGTGCAGGAGCTTTTCTTGTGCTGCAAACCCTTTGGGATTTTGCCGATCTCTATGAGAAATCCATGCCTGACGATGTGATAGACAGCTATGTTTCCCAACTGAGCACTGATATATGGGAAGAAGGTCTTGCGGAGACCATGTCCCTTATGGAGCACCCCTTCCAGAGCGATGAGGAGTGCAAGGCTGTTGTAATGGAGCTGCTCAACGGTGAAATCGGTCATGTCCGCACCGTAAGCTCAGATCCCAATCTCAATGCCTACTCCCTCAGAGTCGGCAACAGCAGCTTCGGCAAGGTCTATCTTGTCAAGGACGAGACCAAGAATGCAAACTTCAACATAGAATTTCTTGATAAGGAAGTAGAGCTGCCCTGGGATCTTCGCCCCTGGCTTGTCCACAGTGAGGAATTTGACCTGAGCGGCCTTTACACCAGTGTTGAGGTCACAGTCCCCGCAACATACTCCGTTCAGCTCAACGGCATCACTCTCGGCCCTGAGCATATTGTGGAGCAGGGGATAAAGTATGACTCTCTAAAAGATTTCTACGATGTCAACCCCAATCTTCCCACAAAGACCACTTATCGGGCAGAAAAGGTCATAGGCTATCTTACCCCCACAATACTGGATGAAAACGGCAACGTGTACGAGATAGACAGCAGCCGTGACGACTCCCAGTTCATAAAGCCCTGTGATCCTGAAAAGTTTGCCCGTCTGGATGGCTTCTGCTCCAAGTTCACGGAGAGATATCTTCACTTCATCTCCGGCGTTATGGGCAAGTATTCCAGCGGCGGCTACTCTGAGCTTACAGGCTATATCATGCCCGGCGGCGACCTTGACAAGCGCCTTTACGCGGCCCTTGACGGCCTTAGCTGGGCACATACCCATTCCTTCCGGCTGGACAGCTATCAGCTTGTCAACGCCATTGATCTGGGCAGTGGTTACTATGTATGTGATGTTGTGGCACAGACCACTACTATTACTCAGGGCAGCGGCGAAAATGTGGACACTACCGAGCTTAAAATTATAGTATTTGAAAATAACGGAGATATCAGGGCCTTATCTCTGGCCTGATGTGTCCAATACAAGGAGAAAAAATGAACGAGCAGAAATCATGCCTTGCTGATCTTGGCATAGTGTTGCCGTCTTTAAATCCGGACAAAAAATTCAAGGCCGTGGTTGACGGCCTCATTGAAAAGGGCTTTGAGCATATCGTTATAGTGGATGACGGCAGTGATGCAGAGCATCAGTGCTGGTTTGAAGCGGTAGAAGCCTATGAACAGACAGTCGTGCTGCATCACGAGGTAAACCGCGGCAAGGGCCGCGCCCTTAAAACCGCCTTCGGTTATGTTACAGACAATATGCCCCGGCTTCAGGGTGTTATCACTATCGACGGCGACGGCCAGCACCTTGCGGATGATATTATTGCCTGCGGTGAGCGTATGCTTGAGCTTGAGGATAAAGTTGTTCTCGGCTGCCGTGACTTCAATAAGCCCGGCATACCTCCCCGAAGCATCGCTGGCAATAAGACCACGTCCAGACTTTTCAGACTGTGCTACGGCATAATCCTTTCCGATACACAGACCGGACTTCGCGCGATACCTGCGAAATATCTTCCTGCCTTTTGCCAGATAGAGGGCGAACGCTTTGAGTATGAGACCAATATGCTGCTCAACATGAAGCGTATGGGTATAGGTTTTTATGAGCAGCCCATTGAGACGGTCTATGACCCGGACGATTACAGCTCCCACTACGATGCGGTGAAGGACTCCTGGCGTATTTTCAAGGTCATGATTAAATTTATGCTCAGCTCTCTTGGCTCCACGCTTATTGACCTTGGCATATTCTATCTGATGATGCGCTTTTTCGCCGCAGCCGCCGGGAAATATGCCGAACTTCTGGCGACAGTCGTGGCCCGTGCCATATCCTCCTTTTTCAATTTCAACGCCAATAATTCCGTTGTCTTTGAAAATAAAAACGGCGGCTACAAGCGGGCAATGTTCAGGTATTACTGCCTGTGCATACCCCAGATGCTCGTATCAGCGGGGCTTGTGACCCTTATAAACGGACTTTTCGCCAACAGTCTGCCCATTGTCGCAACCCTCATCAAGTTTGCAGTTGATATGGTTCTGTTTTTCCTCAGCTATTACATACAGCGTGAATGGGTCTTCTCACAGAAAAAATAATCAAAAAATCCTGTGTTCCTTTCGAACATGCATCTGTCAAGCAAAAGTAGACACTAAAAAACCCATAGTATTAGAAGCCCAGTTCGGTCTTGTACTGAACTGGGCTTTTATAGCCCAGAGCGGCCGCAGGCCGCCTGTTATTAAAGTAATAGACATACTCGTCCAGT
>JAFTXM010000133.1 GCA_017465025.1 Oscillospiraceae bacterium | reverse complement strand
TCAGCTCTGACACCATGAATGTCCTCGACAGCAAAAAGCGTATGGATAAAGCCAAGATCGCTGTCAATGTCGGGGATGCTCAGAGCCAAAGGAGAAACCTCCAGAACATTCGCAAGAGCCTTTACCAAATCTTCCTTGGGCGTTCTGGAGCCGGACTCATACTGAGCCATACGAATATCAGCGGTCTTTTGGGGAAATCCCACGGCTTGACCGAGCCACTTCTGCGTCATACCACGCAGATTGCGAATAAAACGGATTCTTTCACCGATTGCCATAGCTTTTCTCTCCCTTTCGGATTGTTGTTGTCAGTATAACATAAATGTTTAGTTATTGTCGAGATAGCCTAAATGAAATAATTTAATATTTTCTCCAAAACCACTTGACATAACGGAATTTGTTTAGTATACTGATGATGCAAACTTAACTGATTATGTTTAAGTTTGTCCGCCCGGGCAAATCGGATGGCGGCCAGAAAGTATTCCGACACTAAATAAGGAATATTATACCCAAAAATCAAGAAAGGAGGATTTGAATGGAAAAGAAATTCATCAGAGTGGACGAAGTTGCAAAGGAGTTGGAGATTTCAGAATCCCACGCATACAAGATTATGCGTAAGCTCAACCGAGAGTTGGAGGCGAAAGGCTATATCACCGTTCTCGGAAAAGGGATGTATAGAAAAACCATGTAGGGGAAAATCATGAAAGATAACAAAAAATTTGTCATCGCAATCGAGGAGACTATAGTACAAGAATTTGAAATTATTGCGGATTCAGCAGAAAAAGCAATGGAAATTGCTGAGGAACAATACAGAGAAGGGATTTTGGTCCTTTCACACGGAGAAGTACAATTTAGGCAGATGGCGATTGTCAAGCCTGAAAACGGAGCAACAGAATGGCGTGAATTCTAGGAGGACTCATGTAAATCCGTTATCCGAGTATACTTGATATGACCGAAAAACTTGACAAATCAAAGGACATAATTGAAAAAATAGAAGGAGTAAGCGTTGTACATCGGTGATGTGGAATATGAAAAACATTCCCGACTTTATTTCCCAATCTTTCTAATTTGCGCCAGTTTCACCTAAAATGCAAAAAAGGACGCAGCCTGCGGGCTGCGTCCTTCAGTATTATGCTCTTTTCTCTTAGCCCTTGACGCCGCCTGCGGTAAGACCGGAGGTGAGGTTTTTCTCAATGGACATGAAGAGGATGACAACGGGGATAATGGCAACGATGGAGGAGGCAAAGAGATACTGCCACTCGATGATATTATAGCCGTTGAAGATGTTGATACCGACAGTGAGGGGCTTGATGGTGTCGGTGGAGATAAGACAGAGAGCCACGGTGAACTCATTCCATGCGTTGATGAAAATGAAGATCAGGGTGGTGACAATGCCGGGGGCCGCCACAGGCAGCAGAATTCTCAGCATGGCCTGAACACGGTTGCAGCCGTCAATGGTGGCGGCCTGCTCCATCTCGGCAGAGATGCTCATAAATGTGCCGCGCAGAAGCCACACGGTAAATGCCTGGTTGAAAGCGGCGTTTATGAAGATAAGACCCAGCAGGGTATTGGTCATGCCGAGGAACTTGATGACCTTGTAGATACCGATAAGCAGCACAACGGGGGCAAACATCTGGGACACGATGATGAAGCCGAGAAACACGGTCTGACCCTTGAACTTCATACGGGCGAGGGCATATGCTGCGGGAATGCCGCAGAGCATTGCAATAATGGTGGAGCCGCCAGCCACGATAACGGAGTTGAGCAGGTACTTGCCCATGGGAGCCAGAGTCCAGATATCAACAAAGTTTGACCAGATGGGAGAAGCGGGCAAAATCGCGCCATTGGGGTCGAATATCTCGGCGCGGGTCTTCAGGGCGGTGCAGGCCATGACAAAGTAGGGGTAGAGAATAATGACGCAGATGACAGCCACGGAGAAGTAGAGAAGAATGCGGGTAAGCAGCTTTTTCCAGTTGATAGTAAGATTGTCAGCCATTATCATTCATCTCCTTTCTTCAGAGTGGATACCATGTAAACGCTGGCGCAGGCCAGAAGGATAAGGAAGCCTATGACGGACACGGCTGCGGCCTGACCCTGTTTACTGTTGAGGAAGGCCAGCTTGTAAAGGTATGTAACGATAGTGTCGGTGCGGCTGGCAGGGTCGCCCTTGGTGATGGTCCAGATGATGGGGAAGGAGTTGAAGACGTAGATGATGTTCAGCACCGTGGCCACGGTCAGGCTGGGCTTGACCAGAGGTATGGTGATCTTGAAAAGCTTCTGCCAGTAGGTAGCGCCGTCAATATCAGCCGCCTCATAATAGCTGGAGTCAATGCTCTGAAGGCCGGAGAGGGCGGTAAAGCAGACGAAGGGGATGGTGACGAAGATACCACAGGCGATCTCCCATGCAAAGTAGGCTGCGGGAGTGGGGATCCAGTTGATATTGGCCTCAATGATGCCGAAGGTCTTGAGAAGCGTGTTCAGTGCGCCGTAGTCGGTGTTGATGATGAACTTCCAGACGCTGGCCTGAATGACCAGAGTAGTAGCCCAGGGGAAAACCACGATGGCGCGGGCAATTTTTCTGCCCTTGAAGGCGTTGTTGAGCAGCAGCGCCAGAATGAAGCCCAGCACAGTGGATATCACAACAACGCACACGGTCCATACCGCGGTATTTTTAAGGACCAGTGCAAACTTGGAGCTGGTGAGTACCTTCTCAAAGTTTTCAAAGCCTGCAAAGCCTTTTATGATACCGGCCTTGTTGACTTCGCTGAAGGCCATCTGGAAAACCGAGCCAATGGGGACAATGATGAAGATAGCCATCAAAATCACACTGGGCAGTATCCACAGATAGGGTTCTGTCTTATCGAGCAGAGTGCGGGGTTTGTTTTTTCTCACGGGGCATTCCTCCCTTTTTATTTGGACAGCCGATTTGCTGACAGTACAGACGTTTTCAGAACACACCGGCATAATGGGGCGAAAGGATGTGCTCTGAAAACGCCCGTACAAGTGGGTCGGGCAAGCCCGACCCACTTGAATGGTGCGCAATAAACTTAAACTTGAGGGGCGAAAGCAGCTTCGCTCCGCCTCAGCCGTCAGGCAATCAGCCGGCGACTTCCTCCTGCAGGATGTCCAGAACTTCCTGGATGTCCTCGCCGAGCAGCATCTGCTGCTGAGCGTCGATAACGCCGAACTTAACCTCGTCCCAGCCCTCGATGGAGGGGTAGAACTGAGCACCGGCTACCAGGTTGACCCACTTCTCCATGTCGGGGTTGGCTTCAATGCAAAGCTCGCCGCCGGGGATGGTTGCGGGGATGAAGTTCTCCATGAGAACCCACTCAGCGTAGGGCTCGTCATCGTAGAATGCGTCAACGACCTTGGTGATTGCTGCAAGCTCAGCCTCGGAGCGGCCTTCCTCAGCAAAGCACATGATACGGTCCATAACGCCCATGGAAGCGTTGGCCTTGCCCTCGTTTGCGGGGATCAGAGCGGACTCGTAGTTGACCTTGTTGCCGGCATCGGCGACATACTGCTCAACCTGGGTGGGTCCGATCATCATTGCCAGCTTGCCTGCTGCGAACAGATCCTGCAGAGCATAGCGGGTGTCATTTGCGGGGTCGGAGTTGGTGAGACCGTCGTTGATCAGGCCCATGATGAACTCCATAGCCTCAACGTTCTCAGCGGAGTTGAGTGCCCACTCGCGGTCAGCATTGACGAAGCCGCCGCCGTTGTTCCAGGTGTAGTATGCGAAAGCAGCCTGGCCTTCGTCAGTGGTCATGTCGACGCCCCAGGGGTAGACATCGGGGCAGGCTTCCTTGATGGCTTCGCAAGCTGCGCGCAGCTCAGCCCAGGTGGTGGGGATTTCTACCTTTGCCTCGGCAAGGATGTCAGTGTTGACATACAGTGCGCGGGCGGATGCCAGGTCGGGAACTGCCCATACAGTGCCCTCTGCATCCATGGACTCAGCCAGGAATGCGGGGTAGAACTTTGCATAGGTCTCCTCGGAGCACCAGTCGCTTGCGGGCAGAAGCAGATCGCTCTCGTAGTACTTCATGTAAGCGTCGATGTTCAGCAGGTCGGGCTGCTGCTCATTGGCGATACGGGTGTCAACGACGGTGTTGATGTCGTTCCAGGAAACGACTTCCACAACCAGGTCGATGTCGGCATTTGCAGCCTCAAACTTCTCTTCGAAGCCAACCCACCAGTCGGCAGTCTTGGTGCCGTACTGAGCAGCGATAACTTCAACGGTGACCTTGTCCTCTGCGAAAGCAGCGGTGCCCAGAGAGGCGAGCATCATGACTGCCAGCAGCATTGCAATGATCTTCTTCATTAGATTTCCTCCTATAATGATGTATATACTTCCAACGGCTTTCGCCGTAAAAGCACGCAGTAAAGAAACATTATTCCCGTGTGAACGGGAATAAAAAAGGACGTCCTTTTTTGGGGCGACCGAACAGAGACAAAAGACCTTCTCTGACCTCTTGGATTATAACAGAGGCATCGTAACAAATCAAGTCATTCTGTCAGATTTATATCATTTTCTATGACCATAACGCCGATATTTCCCCGCATTTTATCGGCTTTCTCTGGGTTTTATAGGCATTATGTACAAATTTCAGCTTTAATTTTTGTCAGTAGCTACATGCGGCTTTTGTTGCTTTTTTTCTTTGGCTGTTATACCTTTTATTGTGACAAAGTAATTTCCAAGGAGGACGCTTCTATGACAAGCCCCTTTGTACCAGAAAATGACAAAAATATTCTTGAGGTCCTTGCCGCATATGAGCTGCCCGCCAGCCTTGTGGGTGCGGTGCGCTACGGTCAGGGACACATAAACGACACCTTCTGCCTGCTTTGCCAGCCTCAGGAGGGGGACTGCATCCGTTATATCCTGCAGGGGCTTTCCTCTGCCGCCTTTCCTGAGCCTGAAAAGCTGATGGAAAACTTCATCGGCATCACCTCCTATCTGCGCGACAAGGTCACCGCCGCCGGGGGCGACCCCATGCGGGAGACTCTGAGCCTTGTGAAAACAAAGGACGGCAAGGATTATTATACCGATACAAGCGGCAAGCTCTGGAGGCTCACCCCCTTTATAGAGAATACCGACTGCTTCCAGTCCGCCACGCCTGAGCTTTTTGAGGCCTCTGCCAGAGCCTTCGGCAATTTCCAGTACATGCTCCAGGGCTACCCCGCCGAGACTCTCCACGAGACCATCGCAAACTTCCACAACACCGAGGATCGCTACGCAAAGTTTGAAGCCGCCCTCAAGGCCGACAAGCTGGGCAGAGCAAAGGACATTGCCGATGAAATCAAATTCGTCACCGACAGAAAGGCCGACTGCTCCGTGGCCCTTGAGGCGCTCCGTCAGGGCAAGCTGCCTTTGCGGGTCACCCATAACGACACAAAGCTCAACAACATTCTCATAGACCGGGATACCCACGAGGGCATCTGCGTCATCGACCTTGACACCACCATGCCCGGCCTGAGCATGAACGACTTCGGCGACTCCATCCGCTTTGGCGCAAACCACAGCAAGGAGGACGAAAAGGATCTTTCCAAGGTCAATTTCGACATTGAGCTTTACGAGGTATACGTGCGCGGCTTCCTTGAGGGTGCAAAGGGCAGCCTGACCGAAGCCGAGCTTGAGTATCTCCCCTGGGGCGCAAGGCTCATGACCCTGGAGTGCGGCATCCGCTTCCTCACAGACTATCTGGACGGGGATCATTACTTCCGCATCCACTACCCCGAACAGAACCTTGACCGCTGCCGCACCCAGTTCAAGCTGGTGCGGGATATGGAGGAGCAGTTTGAGGCCATGAACGCCGTGGTGAAAAAGTATGCCTGACTCCAAAACAAGACAGGCCCTTATCATGATAGATATGCAGCGGGGCTTTCTGGACGAGGCTTCCTCTCTTTGCATCAAAATGGCGGCGGACACGGTGCCCGCCTGCGCTGAGCTTATTGACCACTGCCACAAAGAGGGTATTCCCGTGTTCTTCGTGACCCGCCGCTACAGAGCCGACGGCAGCGATGTGGAGCATACCCGCTACAAAACATGGCTTGCCGGGGGCAGACCCCTATCTGAGCTTTGCCCGGAGACGGCGGACTACCCTAAAGAGTTTACCGTGCTCCCTGAGGACAGGCACATTATTAAGCCCCGCTTTTCCGCCTTTTTCCAGACAGAGCTGGACATGATGCTGAGACGACTGAAGGTGGACACGGTGATCCTCGCCGGCACGACCACACCCAACTGCATCCGCAGCACCATGTACGACGCCATCTCCCTTGAGTATAACGCCATCGTCATTTCTGACTGCACCTCCTCCGTCACAGAGGAGATACAGCGGGCAAATCTTCTGGATATGTCCAACATCGGCGGCCATGTGATGAGCCTTGAGGAGTTCAAGGCGGGCAAGGCGTGGGAAAACACCGTGGAGCTTCTCAGCAGTGTCTGCAACTGAATAAAAAAGGGTACGTTGCAAAATTTGTAAATTCTTCGATAGAATTTGTAGGGGCGACTATCAGTCGCCCGCGGGCGGATAATATCCGCCCCTACGCCCGCAGGACGTATATTTCGGCATAACTAAAGGGCTTGCTACTTTGTTTTGTAACAAGCCCTTTTTCGCTCTCTCGTATCTTTTCGTCCGCTTTGGTATCATTTCGCAGCTTTCTGAACTTGCTCTTGCGGGGGTGAAAAGATACCTATATAATGAAAACGATATGCTTTGTATAAAAAGTAAAGTAATTTTCTGAATATTTCACACAAGGAAAGGAGAAATGTCCCATGCCTGAGTACAATAAGCTCAACTCCGGGATAGCCCAAAAGCTCTGCGCCGTGGTAGGTGAGCGCCGCTTCCAGCTGGGCGAGCAGGTAAAGCCGGACTATTCCCACGACGAGATGCCCATCTACGGCAAATTTATGCCCGAGGCCGTGTGCCTGCCCGAGACCACTGAGGAAGTGGCCCAGATCATGCGCATTTGCAGCGAGAACAAGATCCCCGTCACCGTGAGAGGTACCGGCACAGGGCTTGTGGGCGGCTGCGTACCTATTTACGGCGGCATCGTTTTGTCCACGGAGAAGATGAATAAGATAATCTCCTACGACATGAACAACATGGTGGTACATATCCAGCCGGGCGTGCTTCTCTGCGACCTTGCGGCGGACGCGCTGGCCCACGGGCTGATGTACCCCCCCGACCCCGGCGAAAAGACCGCCACTGTGGGCGGCAACGTCTCCACCAATGCAGGCGGTATGCGCGCTGTAAAGTACGGTGTTACCCGTGACTATGTTCTGGCCATGACCGTGGTGCTCCCCTCCGGCGAGATAATGAAGCTTGGCAAGACCGTGTGCAAGACAAGCTCCGGCTACAGTCTCTTGCACCTGATGGTAGGCTCTGAGGGTACTTTGGGCATCATCACAGAGCTGACCTTGAAGCTCATCCCCAAGCCCATAAAGGACGTAAGCCTCATTCTCCCCTTCAAGGACATTGCCACCGCCATCGCCTCCGTCCCCGCCATCAAGCTTGCAAATCTTGACCCCCAGTCCATAGAGTTTATGGAGAGGGATATTGTGGACTCCTCCGCCGCCTTCACCGGCAACGCCGTGTTCCCCACGGTGGTAAACGGCAAGGAAGCGGGCGCGTATATTCTCGTTACTCTCGTTGGTGACAGCGAGGCTGAGCTTACCATGAAGATGGATCGCCTTGGCGAAGTGGCCGAGCAGGTGGGGGCTTACGATGTGCTGGTGGTGTGGACAGACAGCCTCAAAAAGGATGTGTGGGCTGCCCGCAGCGCCTTCCTCACCGTTATCGAGGCCGAAACCAGGCTCCTTGACGAGATGGACGTGGTCGTGCCTGTTGACCGTATTGCAGAGTTTCTGGTCTACACCCACGATGAGGCCGTAAAGCAGGGCGTGTATGTGCGCTCCTTCGGTCACGCCGGTGACGGTAACCTCCATATCTACTGCTGCTCCAACGAGCTTGAGGAGGACGAGTTCAAACGCCGTGTCAAGGCGCTTATGGACAAGTGCTACGCCAAGTGCACAGAGTTTGAAGGTCAGGTCTCCGGTGAGCACTCCATCGGCCACGCCAAGAAGGAATATCTCCGCCAGAGCGTGGGCGACACCGCCTACTCCCTCATGGGCGCAATCAAAAACGTATTCGATCCCGACGGCATCCTGAACCCCGGCAAGGTATGCCACGATATTTAAGGGAGGTACGGAAAATATGCTGAATATACTTGTATGTGTAAAGCAGGTTCCGGACGTGAACCTTGTGAAAATGGACCCTGTCACCGGCAGCCTTATCCGTCAGGGCGTGCCCGCTATTCTCAATCCGCTGGATGCCAATGCCCTTGAGGCGGCTGTCCGGGTGAAGGAGCAGTACGGCGGCACAGTCACGGCAATCACCATGGGCCCCGACATGGCAGAGGAGGCCCTCCGTGAGTGCCTTGCCGCCGGTGCGGACAGGGCGGTGCTTCTCTCCGACCGTGCCTTTGCCAACGCCGACACTCTGGCCACAAGCTATGTTATCGTCTCCGCCGCAAAGCAGCTTGGGGACTTTGACATGATATTCTGCGGCAAGGAGTCCCTTGACGGCGCTACCGGTCAGATGGGCTCACAGCTTGCCGAGCGTTTTGACGCAAGCCAGATAAGCTCCCTTTCCATCATCACCGAAGTTGACCTTGAAAACAAGACTGTCACCGGTGAGCGCGAGCTTGAAAAGGGCGTGGAGCTTGCCCAGGCCACCCTCCCCTGCCTTTTCACCGTGGAAAAGACCCACTACCGCCCCCGCATCCCCAATCTTAAAAGCTGGAAAGCCTCTCGCACAGCCCAGATCACCCGCTTCAGCTCCAAAACCATCCCCGGCCTTGATCCTGAGCAGATAGGCGACCCCGGTTCTCCCACCAAGGTGCCCCGCACCTATCCCCCTCAGGTGGGTCAGGCAGGCCAGATAATAGACGAAGGCAGCGCAGACAAGAGCATTGAAAAGCTCCTTGCCCTTGTGCCTGAGCTTGTTTAAGGAGGTGCTACGATGAAACATAAGAGTGAATACAAGGATATGTGGGTTTTCATCCAGCACGACGGAACCGCCGTTGAGCCTGTCTCCCTTGAGCTTTGCTGTGAGACAAGAAAGCTCTGCGACGCCTCCGGCGAGGAGCTTGTTGCAGTCATCGTGGGCAAGCTTCCGGAAGCTGAGCTTGAAAAGGTACTGGAATGTGGTGTGGACAAGGTGATATTTGTCAGCGGCACCGGCTATGAGTATCTTAACTGCGACGCTTACGCCAATCTCTTCACCGTGCTCTGCCGCAAGTATGAGCCTACCGCCGTCATGGTGGGCGGCACCATCTTCGGCCGTGACTTTGCACCCCGCTTCGCCTGCCGCCTGCCCACCGGCTGCACCAGCGACGCCACCGAGCTTGTGTGGGACCCCAAAACCACTGACATTGAGTTTATAGAGCCTGCCGTCGGCGGTAAGATGATGGCTGTCATCACCGTGCCCGTGATGCGCCCCCAGGTGGGTACCATCCGCCCCGGCACCTTCAAGTACGCCCCCACCGGGAAGAAGGAATATACCATTATCCATGAAACTGTGGACTTCCCCGTGGAGAAGATACGCACCAAAATTCTCGACTTCAAGGCCGACGAGATG
>JAFTXM010000132.1 GCA_017465025.1 Oscillospiraceae bacterium | reverse complement strand
TCAAGTTTCTGTTCTTTTGTCCATACACGTTTTGTTTGCCCTTTTCTCATTTCTTCACCCCCATATACTCTGATTTTACCATAAACTAAAGGTAGACACACGGGTTCTTTTCCGTATGTCTACCTTTAGTTTACACCTTCAGTGCTCAGCCGAGCACCGGGATTTAAGCTTATTTGTTCAAAAGAGGAATGGCGATCTTCCTGTTAAAGAAGTCTATCAGCGGGCCCATAAAGAAGGCTGTGATGATAGTGCCTATGCCGGCGATGGTGGGTATCTGGGCAAAGCTGCCGCCTGCAATGAGGAAAATGGCGCAGCCCGCGACAACGCATACAAGGTCGGTGGCGATGCGGCAGTACTTGAACTTGCCCAGCTTCCACTTGCCGGAGAGCACGATAGCCACTGCGTCATAGGTGGAAACGCCCAGGTCTGCGGTCATGTAAAGGGCGGAGCCTATGCAGATGACCACAACGCCCACGGTCAGGCAGATAAAGCGGGTCAGCATGGAGGGGTCAATGATGACGGTCTGCAAATACTCGTATGTAAACTCGGTGATGTAGCCCAGCAGGAACAGATTGATGAAAGTGGCAATGCCGATGTTGTGCCTGTCCACGATAAGGCTGAAGCTCAAAAGCACCAGGTTGACGATTACGTACAGTGTGCCGAAGGGGATGGGGATGAGAGCGTCCAGACCGCTCATGAGGGACTGGAAGGGGTCAACGCCCAGTGCCGCTATCTTGAAAATGCCCACGCTCACAGCGCATATAAGCACGCCGAAAAGGGACATGAGGATTCTTCTTGTTTTCTGACTCATTACAATTCTCCTTGAGATTTTAAAATACCAACGGATTATAACCGAAAAGCTGCACATAAGCAATAACAAAAAATTGCGGCGCAAATTTGCGCAAAATAGCCGCTGCGGTAAGCAGCGGCTATTCAAATAAACTAATCAGGAAGATATTGCCCGAAAAACAGCTCGTTTCTATTATCGGCATCGAACATATTGTTATACTGAACATACCGATAATTCCTGATAGCTTCGGCTTCTTCGCCTTTGGCCTCATTAAGAGGAATCATTCGTTCCTCCGCCTTGGAATAATACCCGAAGGCGTTTATCGCAGGGATGATCTGTTCCGTATCCCTCAGAAACTGATAATAGGGCGGAAGCTCTATTCCGGCAGCATCCAGAAGATGTCCGGCCAGATAGTTGAGGCTGGTCTGTTCAAGGGTGTATTCTTCAATATCATAGTTTGCCCAGATAAAGAAGGGAACAGTGTACTTGAGCATCTGCTCGTCAAGGGTATCCGGTGTACCGCCGTTGAGCAGGGTATAGAACTCATCCTCAATTTTCGGCATATGGTCGCCGAAGAACAGGACAATGGTATCTTCCGGAAATTTTTCCAGCTCGGTCAGCAGATATTCCACAGCCTCATCGGATTTGCGTATAAGAGAAAGGTACTGTTCCGTCAGCGGAAACTTTCCGGGAGCTTCGGCGATTTCAACTGTTTTCTCGTAGTTTTCACCGGAATAGTCATAGGAACTATGGTTTTGCATGCTTATACCGAACAAAAAGAGAGGCGAGCTGCTATCGCGCGAATACAGACTGTCCAGTAAATAGCTGTACATGCCTTTGTCGCTGATATAGCCTCGGACAAGCTCTTTCCCCTGATATTCAGCTACAAATGCAGAGCGTTCAAAACCAAACATTGGGTAGACAACATCTCTTGACCAACCGCTTGACAAATATGGGTGTGTGGCGAAGGTGTCATATCCGAGATGCTTCATTGTCCACGGTAAACAGGCAAGCTCTGATGAAATATATTGCTGGTAAGGAACGGCGCTTGTGGGATTGGGGAAAAATGACAGGGTGTGTCCAAAAAGAAATTCATATTCTGAATTTGCTGTGGAGCCTGCAAAGACAGAAGCCAGAGCATGACCCTTTATAGTATTCTCTTCAAGCGATGAAATAAAAGGCATGTATTCTTCAACGGGTATTATTGGATTGCTGAAGACGGAAATATCCGAAAAAGCCTCATTCATTATGACAACAATGTTGGGGCAATCTGTTGGAACTGAGGAGTTTTCATACTCCTTGGATAATTTATCCACCATAGATGGGGAATATCCGTCAGGCTTTTCATCAAAAGAGTCTCTTAGACCCAGATAGAAATTCAGATAGAAGCCATTGAATTGAGAACCCTGATATTCCCATGTTTTTACACCGATGTCCCTGGATGCGAAGACAAGAAGAAAGGAAGAGAGCAATGTGGCGGCAAGGTATGCCAAGCGGCCCTTGAAGGTGACCGTGCGGGATGGCGGAAGCGAAAACATCGAGAAAACGAGCAATATGGAGATAATATATCTGGTGGAAATATGCGGTGGAAGATAGTAGGTATATTGTGAAGCAACGTTTGCAGCAGTACGGACAGAAAGAATGTCTGCCGCACAGAACTCTTTTCCCCTGAAAAGGAAGACAAAACCGTTGATTGTAGACATTGAAAGAAGAACGACAGCAGAAATAATGAGAGCAAGGCTTGCACGTCCTGTGATGGACAGAGAAAGCAGATATATAATAAGTGCGCAAAGAAAATTCAGAAGGATGTATCGGAACTCAAGATTATCTGCGATCCTTGTATCAAGAAACTCCAGAGAGATATAACAAATTATGAACAGACAGACAAGAGACCAGACAATGTGTAAAATCGTCTCTCTACTACGCTTTTTGTAATCAAATTTTACGGCTCCAATCAGTACAAAGCCCAGCGCAAAGATAGCGCCGAGCCGGAGAGAACCGTAAAAATGTGCGCAAATATATAAGGCTGCTATTCCAAGCACAAGGCCCACAATGGCCTTGCGCTTTGCAAAATGCAAAATATTACAGCCGGAAAAAAGAGTATGGACTTTTTTGAAAAAAGCTGACAGCATGACTACACCTGATTTCAATGACTTAAAATACTACAAAACCCGGTAAATTATAAGATACACGACATTTTCAGTCAAGTGTGAAAATTGCGGCGCAAATTTGCGCCGCTTATCTCATCTTTTTGAAAAATCTTTTCATCGTATCCGCACATTCTTCTCCAAGAACGCCGGAATATACGGCGGGGGAGTGACCGTAGTTTTCACAGAAAAGGTCTATAACGCTGCCGCAGGAGCCGCTTACAGGCTCTCTTGCGCCGAAAACCAGCCTTGGTATACGGGCGTTGATGATGGCTCCGGTACACATGGGGCAGGGCTCCAGAGTAACGTACATGGTGCAGTCAGAAAGCCGCCAGTCACCAATATGGGCGCAGGCCTGCCTTATGGCCTCCACCTCTGCATGGGCGGTGGCATCGGCACATTCCACACGGCGGTTTCTGCCCCGGCCTATGATTTTGCCCTCGCTGTCCACTATGACGCAGCCTACAGGCACATCACCCGCTTCCGCCGCCTCTTGTGCCAGCGCAAGCGCCATTTCCATATACTTTTCCCTGTCCATACTCCCTCCATTGCCAAAGGACTTGTTGCTTATTTTTGCAACAAGTCCTTTGGCTATGAAAAATCTACGTCCTGTGGACGTAGGGGCGGATATTATCCGCCCGCGGGCGCTTAATAAGCGCCCCTACAAATTCTGGCTTTCTCAAATGCAGATTTTGCAACAGGACCCTGAATATTTTATCCTCAGAGCTTCGGCCTTATGCCAGAGCTGCGGTGATGATGGACATCTGGTAGACTTCCTCTGCGTCGCAGCCGCGGGACAGGTCATTGATGGGAGCGTTGAGACCCTGAAGGATGGGGCCGTATGCTGCAAAGCCACCCAGACGCTGGGCGATCTTGTAGCCGATGTTGCCGGACTGGATCTCAGGGAACACGAAGGTGTTGGCATAGCCTGCAACCTTGCTGCCGGGGAACTTCAGCTGACCCACGGTGGGGGAGACAGCGGCGTCAAACTGCATCTCGCCGTCTATATCGAATTCGGGAGCGGCTTCCTTGGCGATAGCAGTGGCATTGCGGACCAGATCCACGTTTGCGCCCTTGCCGGAACCCTTGGTGGAGTAGGAGAGCATTGCGACCTTAGGCTCAATGCCGAAGACCTTTGCGGTCTTTGCGGTCTCAACAGCAACCTCAGCAAGCTGAGCTGCGGCGGAGAGGACAACGTTGCCTTCCTTGTCGAGTCTGTCTTCATATGCAATGTTGATGGCGCAGTCGCCCATTGCCAGCATCTCATCGCCGCGAACCATAATGAAGCAGGAGCTTACAAGGTTTGCGCCCTTCTTGGTCTTCACCAGCTGCAGAGCGGGACGGACGGTGTCGGCGGTGGAGTAGGTAGCGCCGCCGAGAAGAGCGTCTGCATAGCCCATCTTTACCAGCATGGTGCCAAAGTAGTTGCCCTTGGAGAGAGCGGCGCGGCAGTCCTCAGCGCTCATCTTGCCCTTGCGCAGAGCCACCATGGTCTCAACCATCTCGTCCATGCCTTCGTAGGTCAGAGGATCGAGAATTTCAAGACCTTCAATGTCAAAACCGCCCTTTGCGGCGTTGGCCTTGACCTCTTCCACATTGCCCACCAGCACGGGGGTGAGGAAGCCACCCTTTTTCAGGCGTGCAGCGGACTCGAGGATACGTGCATCGTGGCCTTCGGTGTAGACTATCTTGCGGGGATTGGCCTTGAGTATTTCAATAAGGTTTTCAAACATTTCTATATTCCTCCCGAAATATTT
This sequence comes from Oscillospiraceae bacterium, assembly GCA_017465025.1. Taxonomy (GTDB): domain Bacteria; phylum Bacillota; class Clostridia; order Oscillospirales; family Oscillospiraceae; genus Limivicinus. The sequence continues at coordinate 23,918 of JAFTXM010000132.1, read as the reverse complement.
TTTCACACAAAGATAATTTATCACTTCTTCCGTTTATTTTCAAGATGACAGCGCATATTTATTGCATAATCTTGCAAGCATTGCTCTTGACTGGAATTGAAAGCAAATATATAATACGGAAAGTAATCAAAGGAGGCGAAAGCGGTATGGACAGAACCTTCCCGCAAACACTCTCCGCTCTGCGCCGTGAAAGGAACATAAGCCAGCGTCAGGCGGCAGCGGAGCTGAACATAAGTCAGGCTCTTCTGAGCCACTATGAAAACGGCGCACGTGAGCCGGGGCTTAACTTTGTGTGCCGCGCCTGCGACTATTATCAGGTCAGTGCGGACTATCTTCTCTGCCGCAGTGATGAGCCGGACATGCCCGCGAAGATCGCCGGTCTTGCCCATGAAATTCTGAATCAGGTAGAAGAACTCACCGGCAAAGCCCGGACAGAGCTTGAGAAATTAGAGGACAGAGTATGTTAGATCAGAAGTTTATCAGAAATTTTTCCATAGTCGCCCATATCGACCACGGCAAATCCACCCTTTCCGACAGGCTTATTGAGGCCTGCGGCGCGGTGGAGCAGCGCATAATGGAGGATCAGATCCTTGACAATATGGATCTTGAAAAGGAGCGCGGCATTACCATCAAGGCCCGCGCCGTGGGTTTGAATTACACCGCCCACGACGGGCAGGACTATACCCTCAACCTTATCGACACTCCGGGCCATGTGGACTTCAACTACGAGGTCAGCCGTTCTCTTGCCGCCTGTGAGGGCGCGGTGCTGATAGTGGACGCCTCTCAGGGCGTTGAGGCCCAGACCCTGTCCAACACCTATCTTGCGCTGGACAGCAATCTGGAGATACTGCCGGTCATCAATAAGATTGACCTGCCTGCTGCCGACCCCCAGCGCGTCAAAAACGAAATTGAGGAGATAATCGGCCTGCCCGCACAGGACGCACCGGAGATAAGCGCCAAAAACGGCATCAATATTGAGTCTGTGCTTGAAGATATCGTGGCCAACGTGCCCCAGCCCGAGGGTGATGCCAATGCTCCCCTCAAGGCCCTCATTTTTGACAGCCAGTACGACAACTATCGCGGCGTCATCGTCTTTATCCGCATGATGGACGGTGTGCTTAAAAAGGACAGTGAAATACTGCTCATGTCCACAGGCGCAAAGTACAAGGTGGTGGAGCTGGGTCACTTAAGACCCATCGGCCTTGAGCCCTGTGATGAGCTTGGCCCCGGCGAGGTTGGTTACTTCACCGCTTCCATCAAGAACGTTGAGGACACAAACGTGGGCGACACCGTTACCGGCGCTGCGAATCCCGCCGCTCAGCCCCTGCCCGGCTACCGCCCCGCAAGACCCATGGTCTACTGCGGTATCTACACCGAGGACGGCTCCAAGTACCCCGACCTCCGTGAAGCTCTGGACAAGCTCAAGCTCAACGATGCTTCTCTTTCCTATGAGCCGGAAAGCTCTGTTGCACTGGGCTTTGGCTTCCGCTGCGGCTTCCTCGGTATGCTCCATATGGAGATAATTCAGGAGCGCCTTGAGCGGGAGTTTGACCTGGAGCTTGTCACCACCCTGCCCTCCGTTATCTACGAGGTCGTCAAGACCGATGGTACCAAGGTCGTGGTGGACAATCCCCATAACTACCCCGACCCCGTCTCCATTGCCGAGGCCTATGAGCCCTATGTGAAAGTCTCCATCATTACGCCCAACGAGTTTGTGGGCAATATCATGCCCCTCTGTCAGGACAGGCGCGGCGAGTACAAGAATATGCAGTATCTTGACACCCGCCTTGTGGAGCTGCACTACGAGATGCCCCTCAACGAGATAATATATGACTTTTTTGATACTCTCAAGGCCCGCACCAAGGGTTATGCCTCCCTGGACTATGAGCTCAGCCTTTACAAGGTTTCCGACCTTGTAAAGGTGGATATGCTCTTGAACGGCGATCAGGTGGATGCACTCAGCTTCATTGCCCACAGGGAGAAGGCCTACGGCAGAGCCAGAAAGCTTTGCGAAAAGCTCAAGGAGAATATTCCCCGCCAGCTTTTCGAGGTGCCCGTACAGGCTGCCATCGGCGGCAAGATAATTGCCCGCGAGACCGTCAAGGCCATGCGCAAGGACGTGCTTGCCAAGTGCTACGGCGGCGATATCACCCGCAAGAAAAAGCTGCTGGAGAAGCAAAAAGAAGGCAAGAAGAAAATGCGCCAGCTGGGTACGGTACAGATACCCACGGAAGCCTTCCTTGCCGTTCTCAAGCTGGACGAGTAAAGCCTTAAAAGCAAGGACTTTTCAAAATAATAGAACACCAATGAATAAAGTCTGCATCGCAGACAGGGTGATTCCAAAGAGGGGAGAAGTCCCCTCTTTGGTCGTTTCAATTAGGGGAGATTATTAAGAGGGGGAAGAAATCGAAATCTTCCCCCTCTTAATTTGGTTCTTTGGTACTTTCTTATCAACATAAGAAAGTACATCACCTATCTTGCCTTTCGGCAACATCAAGTCATGCAGGTTTGGCTTGTATTATTTCATTTTTCTCGCCGGAACACCCACATAGACTCCCGGCTCCGTAATATCATCCACAACTGCCGCACCGGCGCCTATCACACAGCCACCAGTGATGCAGACCTTTTCCCGCACACAGCTGCCCACGCCAATAAGGCAGCGCTTTCCTACACTGACTGTCCCCGCCAGCTTTGCACCCACGGAAATGTGGCTGAAGTCGCCTGTCACATTGTCATGCTCAACAACTGCCGATGAATTTATTATGCAGTGCGCGCCGATCTGAGCGCAGGGATTTACCACAGCATTTGCCATGATTGCGCTGCCCTCTCCGATGCGGACACCCAGCCTTGAAATTACGGCGCTGGGATGAATGGCAGTGTACCAGTCAGCCCCCGGCATCGCACCGGCGATACGTTCCCTTGCTCTGTTGTCACCTATGGCAATGATAAAGCTGCAATCGGGAAACTTGCAGTAGTCTGCCTCCTGCCCCAGAACAGGATAGCCCAGAAACTCCTTTTTGTCCCTGTCGCTGGTCAGAAAGCCCACGAGCCTGTCCCCGGCGCACAAAACTATATCTGCAATAACCTTGGCGTGACCGCCTGTACCGATTATGATTACGTTTTTCATATAAGCAAACTCCATAACGTGTTGGAAACATTGTACCACAATAAACAAGCTGCGGCAATATTCTGCCGCAGCCGTTTTGTTGTATACTCAAAAATGATTTATTATCAGGCCAAATTCTATTTCCCTGCCGGGGGTCAAAAGCACATCGGCCTCGTAGCAGCCCTCATCATCGGGGGCAAGCTGACAGCGGTCGTCTCTGTTCAGGAGAACATAAGCCTCAGCGGCATCCCAGTCATCAAAAGAAGCAATACCGATGTTCATCTGCGGCTGCTCCAACGATGAGAACAGAGAATAAGCCCTGTCAAACTCAGTCCGGGCATAGGGATAATCCACTGTGTTGAGCCTGTATCTTGTCTTAAAAAGCTCTTTCTCGTACTCAAGCTGACTTTCACTGACAGATGCAAAGCCGCCCTCATGCGAGCTTAAGCCCACAGACAAAAGCTCCACTGCGCCATCAAGCTCATCGGAAGGAGCGCAGTCCAGCCGGCAGAGGAGAGAGGATGTACCCCAGTGGGAGGCTATCCCCTTTGTATTCAGGCTGACAAGCTCAGTGCTGCCGCTGCCCAGCTCAAGGGCAAAGCCATCCTCAGTGCTCTTGCTGTCCACATAGGCGCCTTCATCCAGAGTACCAAGGAAATCTGCGCTCATCATCATGCTGAAGCTGTCGTTGCTGACGGAAATACCCATATCCGGGTTTTCGCTCCTTAGCGTGTTCAGAGCCTGCTGGCTTATCTCTGCGCGGAAGTTTTCCTCTGCGCCGTAGTCTATACTAAACATATCCCGCCTCAGCCCGTCGGCGCTGAGACTGTCGGAACTGCCGCCTGCGTTCAGCTCTTCAAGTACCTTGCTGTCGACAGTATAAATGCTGCATATGTTTTCGCACTTTTCGCATTTGTCATCGGCAAAGCGGCACGGCTCAATAAATTCTTCTCCGCAGTAGCAGACGGCCTTGTGGGAGAAAGGCTCACAGGGGGTATAGCTGAACTCGTGCTCAGTCATCACTCCGGCGCAGTGGTCGCACTTGTGGTTCTTATTATTGTCGCTGTAGCATTTTTCCACATATCGATGGAAAAACGCCCCGCTGCATATGGCGGTGTGAGTGCCGTCCCCGTTGTACTCGTAAATACCGTAGCTGCATATATGCGGCGCGGGTGTAGCCGTGGGAGCGGGCTTTTTCTCACCGCAGACGCAGTCAGGCAAAGCACGTTTGCACACCGGGCACGTAGGATATTTTAGCTCATCGGCATCGGACGCACTGCTGGCCAAAGCCGCCGGGAACAATGCCGACACCAAAAGCAAAACCAATACAAGAGATACAAGCTTACGCATGATAACACCCCCGTAAAAAACGTAATTGAATACACCTGAATTATACTATGCAGTATATTTGCCTGTCAATGAAAAGGACGGTCTGACCGTTTAAAAGTCAGACCGTTCCTGCAAGTGGAAGCTTACTTATAGAGTATCAGGGCAATAGCCTCAAGGGGCTTGTCGCTGACATTCTTCATGCTGTGTCCCTCGCCGTCGTCCACAAAGGTCACATCGCCGGGACGGACAGTGATAACATTGCCGTTGTCGTTGTACTCACCCTCACCGGAGAGTATGTAATAGGTCTCGCCGTCACCCTTGTGGATGTGCCAGCCTATCTCAGCGCCGGGAGCCAGAAAAACATGGTTGAACACGCGGCCCTTGTTGTACATCTCGTCGGCGCCGTTGAGGATAACGTGCATCTCTGCTTCGCCCTCGCCGTTGAACATCTTCTTATACATTACGGGAACATCTTCCCTGCGTCTTACAAAGCTCATTTTTTATCTCCTTTTCCTAAATCACATACCCAGCTCTTCGTCAATGAGCACGATTTCCATATCCATATCCATCATGGGCCCCCACAGCACCAGAAGTGCATTGCAGACTCTCTGGGGGGAGCGGCAGTCATGGCACTTGCCGTCTATCTTGCAGGGCACATCAAAGGGGAAGCGCTTTACGTTCTCCACGGCAGCCACGTTGCGGGCGCGGAACAGTGCAGACTCAAAGTCGGGGCATATTTTGTTGGTGCCGGAAACTATGTAGGTCTTTTTCTTGCCGAAGACCTGACCTGCCAGACGGTTGCCGCGGCCATCGATATTGAGTATCTCGCCGGTCTCTGCTATTGCGTTGGCGCTGGAGATGAAAACGGCGGCCTCGTTTTCCTTGATGAGGGTCTCGTGGCCGGGGGTGCGCCAGTGCCAGTACACGGTGTTGTTCTCAGAGAGCTTTTCATAGAGACCCAGCTGCTCTGCGGTCTTGCTGCCGCCGATGCCCACGGTGGTGTCCTTTATCTCTTCACAAAGATACTTGGCGGCTTCCTCGCCGGTGGCGAAGAACTTCACGGGAAAATGTCTCAGCTCCAGATTTTTTATGGTTTTCTTTATATCCATGCCTGATCCTCCGTTTCAGTTATTACTTAGAATATAATGGCGCGGCACCCTCTCTGTCAAGGACAAATAAAGCCTATCCCGTGCATTAAAATGAACCGCTGCACTTTGCAGCGGTTCAAAAGCATCACAGTCCGAAGGCATCTGCCAGCTCCTTGGCGGAAAAGGCCAGCCGCCCTGCAAATTCCGCATCCGGAGAGTCCACCTTTATACGCACGGCGGAGCGGGAGGCCAGTGGAGCAATGTGCATATGGTAGTTTGCGCCCTGCACCCGTATACCGTCGGAGTAATCCGCGCCCAGCTCCAGAAAGGCCTGTGAGAGCGCGGCCATGAGGGCTGCCCTGCTGCGGCAGCTACAGATAAGCCCGCCCTCGTCCGGCTCCTGCTCTGTGTGCATACCGGCAGCCCTGGAAAATTCATCACCCATCTTAAGCCTCAGCCTGCCCTCCAGCGCGTCCACGCAGCAGCGGTAGTAGGAAAGGGGACTGCCCACATCACACCAGTAGCCATCCATGACAAGCCCGGCTATTTTTTCGCCCTTTTTCAAAAGCAGGGGGAAAAGCTCCTTTGCAAAGTCATACTCCCTGTCCTCCGGCACAAGCTCCATGGCTCTGGGGGAGACAACATATATGCCTGTGTTCACCGTATCGCTGACAACTCTGGGCCAGTCAGGCTTTTCTATGAAGCTTCGCACAAACCCCCTTTCGTCGGTGACGGTGAGACCGTAGCTGAGGGGGTTCGGATTTTTGTGCAGGGCCATTGTAATGGCGGCCCCTTCCTTCCTGTGCCTTGCAGCAAGGCTGGATAGCCTGAAATCACAGGCTGCATCCCCGCTTATCACGAGAAAGTCCTCATCCCCATAAAAGTCCCGGCAATTTTTCACGCCCCCTGCCGTGCCGAGGGGTGTGTCCTCCGTCCGGTACTCAATGCTCACCCCGAATTTCCTGCCGCTGCCAAAATAGTCTTTTATCTCCTGCGCCCTGTATCTTAAAGTGATGCAGATGTCCTCAAAGCCCTCTTCCTTCAAAAGAAAAACAATATGCTCCAGCATGGGTCTGCCCAGCAGGGAGACCATGGGCTTTGGTGTGTCTCCGCTGACCGCTTTCAGCCGCGTACCCTGTCCGCCTGCCATTATTACAGCTTTCACCACATCGACCTCTTTCATATATATAATGGAGTGTCTGCAACTGTTTTTATTATCCACCTTCCGCTCAAATTTATTTATTGTAATGCCGGGAAGAATTTGCTATAATATGTTAATATTGAGAATACTGTCTGCATGTATACCATGTTGTTTTCTATACAGGAGGTGCACTCTTGAAAAAGAATACAAAAAAGATAGCTGACCCCAGCATCTGGATATGTCTGGGCTTCATGGCCTTGTTTGCCGTGGCTGCGCTCATATTCAAAGCCTATATTCTGGCTGCCTGTCAGGGCGCGGTCTGCCTTGTTCTGGGGCTGGTGGTGTTTTTCACCCGCCACCGCCGGGAAAGAAAGCTTAAAGCCTATATTGAGTCCATCACTTACGATACGGAGAACGCCAAAAACAGCACCCTTATGAATTTCCCCATGCCTATTGCTGTTTTCCAGCTTTCCGACTCACGCATTATCTGGGGAAATGAGGAGTTTTTCCAGATGTGCGGCAGCGAAGGCTCACGTATGGACGCCTGCATTGCCGACATGGTGCCGGAGTTTACCGGCAGCTGGCTTCTGGAGGGTAAGACACAGTATCCCACGCTCCTTGAACTGGGCGACAGGAAATACAGGCTCCACGGTCATGTGATACGCTCCGGCAACGATGAAGAGAGCGAAGCCTTCATGGGTATAACCTATTGGGTGGACATGACCGAATATGACAGTATCCGCGTAAAATATGAAAATACCCGCCCGGTGGCAGGTATCGTGGTCATAGACAATCTGGACGAGCTATACAGAAACCAGCCCGACCGTGTGAAAAACGATATCCGGGACGCTGTGGAGGACAGGCTCCGCCAGTGGTGCGAGGAGTACAGCGGTATTCTCCGCCGCTACGACAGAGACAGGTATCTTGTCATATTTGAAAAGCAGGATATCGACCATATGAAGGAGGACAAGTTCCGCATAATCGAGGAGATGCATCAGGTGGAAAGCCCCAGCGGTATAGGCGCCTCCATCAGCATCGGCTTCGGCGCGGACGCGGTCACTCTGGGTGAGTCTTTGCAGTTTGCGGATGTGGGTATAGAGCTTGCCATATCCCGCGGCGGTGACCAGACCGTTATAAAAGACAGGCTAAGTTTTGAGTTCTTTGGCGGGCGCGGCTTTGAGGTGGAAAAGCGCACCAAGGTCAAGTCCCGCGTCATGGCAAATACTCTCGCTGAGCTTGTGCGCGATTCCAGCAAGGTCTACGTGATGGGCCACCGCTTTGCGGATCTGGACAGCGTGGGCGCGGCGGTGGGCGTGTGCTGCCTTGCCAGAAACTGCGGCGTCAAGGTCAATATAGTGATCGACCCCAATATTAACGCCGCCCACTCTCTTATTGACATGGTCAAGGCCGAGCCTGAGTACAGGGACGTTTTCATCAGCTGTCAGGAGGCCATGGCCAGGGCTGACAGCCGCACGCTCCTTGTTATAGTGGACACCAACAGACCCGAACAGGTGGAAGATGCGGACCTTCTCTCCGCCTGCAACCGTGTGGCGGTCATCGACCATCACAGAGTTGCTGCCACCTATATCCAGAACGCCGCGCTTGGCTTTATCGAGCCCTACGCCTCCTCCGCTTCCGAGCTTATCACCGAGGTACTGCAGGAGCTTCTGGAGCAGAGCGACCTTTTGAAGTGCGAAGCGGAAGCTCTGCTTGCCGGCATCGTGCTGGATACCAAGAGCTTTACCCTCCGTACGGGCGACCGTACCTTTGACGCGGCGGCCTTTCTGCGCCGGGCCGGGGCGGACACCTCCGAGGTCAAAAAGCTTTTGCAGACCGGTATGGAGGACACGGTTGCCAGATATAAGATTTTGCAGAGTGCCGAGCTTTATAAGAATGTGGCCATTGCCGCGCCTTCCGAGCCGCAGAACCGCATAGTGGCAGCGCAGGCGGCGGACGAGCTTCTGAATATCTCCGGCGTGGAGGCCTCCATAGTTATAGCTCCGGACGGGGCAGGCGGTGTTATGGCATCTGCCCGCTCCATAGGCGAGCTGAATGTTCAGATACTCATGGAGAAGCTGGGCGGCGGCGGAAACCGCAGCGCCGCAGCGGTGCAATTCAAGGAAATGGAGCTGCCCGAGGCAGTTTTCATGGTATACAAGGCAATAGATGATTACTTCTCTTGAAAGGAGAGCAAAATATGAAAGTTATATTCAATGTTGATGTAAAGGGCCAGGGCAAGAAGGGCGAAATGAAGGAAGTTTCCACCGGCTACGCCAGAAACTATCTGCTGCCCCGCAATCTTGCCACCGAGGCCACTGCCGATAATCTCAACGCCTTCAAGCTCAAGGAAAAGGCCAAGGCCGCCCAGATAGCCAAGGAAAAGGCACAGGCGCAGGAGTATGCCGCAAAGCTCAACGGCGTTCAGGTCACCATCCGCGCCAAGGCCGGCAACAACGGCAAGCTCTTCGGCGCTGTCACCTCTCAGGAGATAAGCGACGCTCTCAAGGCCCAGTTCGATATGGACATCGAAAAGAACAAGATAGTTCAGGCCGAGCCTATAAAGAGCTACGGCAGCTTCACCGTCAAGGCCAAGCTGGGCTATGAGATCAGCGGCAGCATCAACGTGCTGGTAGTGGAGGGCTGAAAAGCCGATTTAGACGAATAAAAGCCAGGCGGGCAGGCCCGCCGGATAAAGGAGGGGTCTTATATGGATGAGCTGCTGGGGAGGAAAACGCCCCATTCCGTAGCGGCGGAACAGGCCGTCATCGGCTCTATGCTCATTGACCCCAGATGCATCCCCGATGTACTGGAAAAACTGAAAGCGGACGAGTTTTATGTGCAGCTCAACCGCAATATATTCGACACCATGGCCGCCATGTTCGCCTATGGGCAGACTATCGACCCGGTCACGGTGCTGGACCAGATGAAGGTCCGCGGCGTGTACGAGGACAACTGCGAAAGCTTTGTGGCAGAGGTCATGCGCATCACGCCCACGGCTGCAAACGTGCTGGAATACGCCGCCATCGTCCGGGACAAGGCGCTCATGCGCCGCCTTGCGGAGACGGCGGATGATATAAACAGCATGGTGCAGGAAGGCTCCGGCGAGGCGGAAGATATGCTGGAGGCTGCCGAGCGGAAGATATACGCTCTGCGTCAGGGCAGAGTGGTGGGCGGACTTATGCCCATTTCCTCCGTGGTGCAGAATGTTTTTGACTCCCTTGAGGAAGCTGCTGCCTCCGGCGGAAAGCTCCCCGGCATATCCACGGGTCTGCCTGATCTGGACAAGACCATTCTGGGTCTCAACAAGTCCGAGTTTATCCTCATCGCCGCCCGACCCGGCATGGGCAAAACCAGTATTGCCCTGAATATTGCCCTCTATGCCGCCATGAACCTGCATAAGACCATCGCCATCTTCTCTCTGGAAATGTCCAGAGAGCAGCTGGTGTCGCGCCTTTTGTCCCGTGCTGCCCTTGTGCCCAGTCAGCATCTTCTGACAGGTCAGCTCTCCGAGCAGCAGTGGCGCAGCATCGCCGATGCCGCCCAGACCCTCTCCGCAACGGACATCAGGATAGACGATAACCCCACCCTCACCGTATCGGAAATGAACGCCCAGTGCCGCCGCATCCCCAATCTGGACATGGTCATCATCGACTATCTCCAGCTGATGCAGTCGGCGGGCAGCGGACACAGCTGGTCAAATGAAAGCCGCACCCAGGCCGTCAGCGATATAAGCCGAATGCTCAAGATAATGGCAAAGGAGCTTAATATCCCCGTGGTCTGCCTTTCGCAGCTTTCCCGTGCCAATGAGTCCCGCGCCGACAAGCGCCCCATGCTCTCCGACCTTCGTGAGTCCGGCGCTATTGAGCAGGACGCGGACGTGGTCATCGGCCTTTACCGCGAGGGCTATTACAATAACGAGTGCGAAAACCCCAATCTTGCCGAGGCCATCGTGCTGAAAAACCGCAAGGGCGAAACCGGCAAGGTGGAGCTGGCATGGCTGCCGGAGTATACCTCCTTTGGCAGCGTGGAGAAGCGGCGCGGCGAAGATGATTACTGATATTTCCGAAAAGCTGTATCTGCCCCGAAAGGGCGGGCGGGTGCTCTGCGCCGTCTCCGGCGGGGCGGATTCCGTCTGCCTTCTGCATCTGCTGCATACCCATGCATCAAGGCTTGGCATTGAGGTCTTTGCCGCCCACTTTGAGCATGGCATAAGGGGTGAGGAATCCCGGAGGGATGCAGACTTCGTAAAAAAGCTCTGCTCTGAAATGGGCGTGGAGCTCGTCCTCTCCCACGGTGACACTCCCGGCTATGCAAGGGAAAAGCACATGGGCATGGAGGAAGCGGCCCGGACGCTCCGCTACCGTTTCCTTGAGGACACGGCGGACAAGCTGGGCTGTGACTGTATCGCCACCGCCCACAACGCAAACGACAATACAGAAACTGTCCTTTTCAATCTCAGCCGTGGCAGCGGCGCAAAGGGGCTTTGCGGCATCCCAAGGGAAAGAGGCCGCCTTATCCGCCCCCTGCTGAATGTGACGCGGCAGGAGATAGAGGCATACCTTGCCGAAAATAGCCTCGCCTATGTGACGGACAGCAGCAACCTTGCCGAAGATTACAGCCGCAATCTTATCCGTCATCAGGCAGTGCCGGTGCTGGAAAGGATAAATCCCGCCCTTCATGAGGCCGTTTCGCGCGCATCCTCCCTTCTCCGTCAGGATGAGGACTGCCTTTCTAAGCTGGCAGAGGATTTTGTGCGGGATAATTACAGAAGTGGCGCCATCTCCGGCGAAAAGCTCCTTTCTCTGCATCCTGCCATAGCCTCAAGGGTACTCAGGCAGCTCTGCCCCAAAAGCCTTGAGGAACAGCATGTCAATGCCCTTATGGAGCTTGCAGGCGGCAATGGCCTTGGCTTTTGTGATGTGCCGGGGCTGAGAGTCCGCCGCGAGCAGGGGAGACTGTTCTTTGATGAGGATGACTGTGAACTTATTGCACCGACAGCGCTGAAAGAGGGCGAAACTCTTTCACTGCCCCGGTGTGGCCTTGCCATAAGTGTAAAAAGAGAGAAATATCCGGGAGAAATTCACGGCTTGTTCAAGACTTATTGGGTCAAATATGAGAGTATATGTGGGCAACTCATCTGTTCCTCCCGCCTGCCCGGGGATAAGATACGCCCTCAGGGCAGAAATTGCACCAAAAGTCTCAAAGCCATTTTTACAGAGAAGAAAATGACCCAGCGACAGCGGAATCTTTGCCCGGTGATAAGGGATGACAAAGGTGTTCTGATCCTTGTGGGTCACGCCGTTGATGTCCGCTGCAGGCCCGCTGTAGGCGACGAGGCGCTGCGTATAGAAATTTTGAATTGGGAATAGAAATAAAAACAGGGAGATAATATTGATGGGAATTATGGAGAAAGATATTGAGCGGGTTCTGATATCTCAGATAGAGCTTGAAAAGAAAGTACAGGAAATAGGCGAACAGATATCAAAGGACTATGAGGGTGAAACTCCCATATTCGTGGGCGTGCTGAAAGGCTGCTTTATCTTCATGGCTGACCTTATGCGCCATGTGACCATAAACTGTTCTATGGACTTTATGGCCGTGTCCTCTTATCAGGGCACCAGCTCCACCGGCGCTGTCAAGATAAACAAGGACCTGAACGAGTCCATCGAGGGCAAGCACCTTATCCTTGTTGAAGATATTCTTGACTCCGGCGTTACCCTCAACTACCTTAAGAACTACCTGTCCGTGAGAAAGCCCGCATCCATAAAAATAGCTACTCTCATGGATAAGCCCGCCAGACGCAAGGCGGACATATATGCAGACTACTCCTGCTTTGAAGTGCCTGATGCCTTCGTTGTGGGCTACGGTCTGGACTATAATGAAAAATACCGCAATCTGCCGTATATCGGCGTGCTCAAGCCTGAAGTGTATCAGGGCTGAGCATAGTAAAAAGGAAGTGACAGTTTTTTGAAACCTAACCGGAATAGGACCCGGGACATTGGCTTTTATGTGATGCTGATGGTCATTCTCATCGCCGTCATATATACCATGACCGGGGATACTCAGGACAATCAGGTGGAGAACTATTCCGACCTTGTCACCCTCTTTGAGGAGGAAAAGGTGGAATCCTTCACCACAGAGGGAAATGTAATAATCCTCAACGTGAGAACAGGGGACGAGGTCAAGCCCACGGAGGAAATGACCTATGACCTCTACAGCTTCTCCCTTTTCTATGAGGACTTTGGCGATATTATCCGTGAGCAGTATGCCTCCGGTGTGCTGACCGAGTATGAATATGACGAAGGCTTCACAGTGCCCTGGTGGGCAAGCTTTCTGCCCTACCTTCTCATCATGGCTGCCGCCATGGGGCTTTGGTATGTGATGATGAACAAGGCCGGCGGTATGCAGGGGGGCGTTGGAAAGTTCAGCAAGGCCCGCACAAGACTTGGCAGCGAGGAGAAGGACAAGAAAACCTTTGCCGACGTTGCAGGCTGTGACGAGGAGAAGGAAGAGCTTTCCGAGATAGTTGACTTCCTCAAAAACCCCAAGGCATATACCGCAATGGGCGCGCGCATCCCCAAGGGCGTGCTGCTGGTAGGCCCTCCGGGTACAGGTAAGACCCTGCTTGCCAAGGCCGTTGCAGGAGAGGCCAATGTGCAGTTCCTCTCCATCTCCGGCTCTGACTTTGTAGAGCTTTATGTGGGTGTTGGCGCAGGCCGCGTCCGTGACCTTTTCGATCAGGCCAAGAAGGCAGCTCCCGCCATCATCTTTATAGACGAGATAGACGCGGTTGGCCGTCAGCGCGGCAGCGGTCTGGGCGGCGGTCACGATGAACGCGAACAGACCCTCAACCAGCTGCTGGTTGAGATGGACGGTTTTGGCACTAATGAGGGCGTCATCGTCATGGCAGCCACCAACCGTGCCGACATTCTGGACAATGCCCTTCTCCGTCCCGGCCGTTTTGACCGTCAGGTCTATGTGGGCCTGCCCGATATAAGAGGCCGTGAGGCCATACTGAAGATCCACGCCCGCGACAAACAGCTGGGCGAGGATGTGGACCTCAACTCCATCGCCAAGGGCACTCCCGGCTTTGCCGGCGCTGACCTTGAAAACCTCATGAACGAGGCAGCGCTGCTGGCAGTTCGCCGCAAGCACCGCTTCATCAGCATGGAGGATATTGACGAGGCCATACTCAAGGTCCAGATGGGCCCTGAGAAGAAGAGCCGCAAGATGAGCGACAAGGCAAGACGGCTCACCGCCTATCACGAGGCCGGTCACGCCGTTGCAGGACGCTTCCTTGAAAATGTTGACCCTGTCCACTATATCACCATCATCCCCCGCGGCATGGCAGGCGGCTTCACCCTTTTCAGACCCCAGGAGGACCTTGAAAACTTCAAGTCCCGGGCTGAAATGTTTGAGAGCATAGTCATGGCCCTGGGCGGACGTGTGGCAGAGAAGCTCTTCCTTGACGATATCTCCACCGGCGCTTCCGGCGATATCCAGCAGGCCAGCTCCATTGCCCGCGATATGGTCATGAAATACGGCATGAGCGAAAAGCTCGGCCCCATCTCCTACGACAGCTCCGGCCACTCCATCTTTATCGGTCGTGACTTCGGTCAGACCAAGAGCTACTCCGAAGAGACTGCCGGAACCATCGACAGCGAGGTAAAGCGCATTTTCGACATGGCCTCCGAAAAGTGCGAGGAGATACTCTCCACCCACGCGAAGGAACTCAAGGACATTGCCGAGTACCTTCTCAAGCATGAGACCATGGAAGCCGATGAGTTCAATTACTACTTTGAGCACGGCGAATTCATGCCCGAAAACCTCAAGGCAGCCAAGAGCGTGAAGCTTGACCCCACTATCGAGCGTCCGGCCCGCAAGATCTCCATGATCGACGGCTACGCCGAGGAAAAGATACAGGCAGCCGAGCAGCAGGCACAGCAGACAGAGGCTGCGCCCGAAACCACCGCTCCCGAAGCACCTGCCGAAGAGAAGAGCGAAGAATAACACCCGAAACTCCCTGATTCTTGTCAGGGAGTTTTAATTTATAAACTTCACTATTGTGAAACAAAATCCCCTGTGTTAAAATGAACTTTAGTGCATAAAAATATAATGCTGGCAGGCATTGTTCTGGCAGCGTTCATTCCAAAGGAGAATAGATATATGAAGCTCGGTATCGTCGGACTTCCCAACGTAGGCAAGACCACCCTTTTCAACGCCCTCACCGGCTCCAAGGCCGAAACCAGCGCATACACAAACGCTGCCGCAAAGCCCAACATGGGCTCTGCCAAGGTGCCCGATGAGCGCCTTGACTGGCTGGCAGAGTATTATAAGCCCAAAAAGTACAGCCCCGCCTCCATTGACTTTGTGGATGTGGCAGGCGTTGCCAAGGGCGGCAAGGGCAACGAGGTCTTTCAGGCCATCCGCCAGACCGATGCTCTTGTGCACGTGGTAAGATGCTTTGATGATGAGGGAATTTTCACCGAGAAGGCCGATGCAGCCCGCGATGCCGAGACCTTTGACCTTGAAATGATCCTTGCCGACATGGAGCTTGTGGAACGCCGCCTTGAAAGGGCGAAGAAGAACGCCAAAAGCGGCGATAAGAAGTATAAGCGCGAGGTAGAGATGTGCAGCAGCCTCATTGAGCACCTGACCGAGGGTAATCCTGCCCGTACCTTTGAGTTTACCGATGAGGACAAGGATATACTCATTGACGGCGGCCTTCTCACCATAAAGCCCGTTATCTACGCTGCAAACCTTGGAGAGATGGACATGGCGGATTATGCCGCAAACGAAAACTTTGCCGCTCTCAAGGCCATTGCCGATGCACAGGGTGCAGCCGTTCTGCCCGTAGCCGCCAAGTTTGAAGAGGATATTGCCGAAATGGACGCCGAGGAAGCGCAGATGTTCATGGAGGACCTGGGCCTCACCGAGACGGGGCTGAGCCGCCTTATCCGCACCTCCTATGAGCTTTTGGGCTATATCTCCTTCCTGACCGCCGGTGAGGACGATGTACACGCCTGGACCATAGTCCGCGGCACCAAGGCCCCCAGAGCTGCCGGAAAGATACACACCGACATTGAGCGCGGCTTTATCCGCGCCGAAGTTATCGCCTTTGAGGATCTCAAGGCCTGCGGCAGCATGGCGGCAGCCAAGGAAAAGGGCCTTTTCCGCCTTGAGGGCAAGGACTATGTGATGAAGGACGGAGACATAACCAACTTCCGCTTCAATGTGTGACGAAACTGTAAATATATCATTTTTGACGGCACTTTTTTCTGCTTTTTGTTGACTTTACCATTCAAACATGGTAATCTTTGGCGTGTAATAAGGGAGTAGCTTACGCCAACAGGCGACGGTGTGCCGTCATCTCAACCTGAAAAATCAGGTTCGGCTCACCGGTACAGTTTTTGTATTTTGCGAGACTTTTACAGCATGGGCTGTAAGAGTCTCGTTTTTCTATGCCTTAACGGGAATTTAGCGAGGAGTGAAATGATGCTTACAACCCAGCAGCGCAGAGATTTTTTGATTAAGTTCGCCTTTTGGGGAGCTCTTGGCCTTCTGGCCTTCGGCTTTATACATTTTCTGCTTGGCCCTTTGACGCCTTTTATCATCGCCTTTACTGTGGCGGCTTTGCTGCAGGGGCTTATGCGCTGGGTGGAACAGCGCTGGGCAAAAATACCCCACGGCGTTGTGGCGACGGCTCTGACGGTTCTGAGCTATATGATTTTGCTGGGGCTGGTGCTGCTTTTGCTGGTTGGGCTTTTTTCCGCCGCCATCGACTGGGCTTCTGACCTGCCCGACTATTTCACCGAAACCATCACCCCTTGGCTTGAAGATGGCAGCGCCAACATACTGGGCTTTGTCTATATGCTCGACCCCAGTATGGGCCAGTATCTTCAGGAGATGCTTCCCGATGCGCTCTCCGCCATGGGCACTGTTATCATGGACTTTTCTGTGAGCCTTGTCAGCTGGGCATCCTCCGTGGGTACAAAGCTGCCCGGAGCCATGCTGGCAGTTGTGGTCTGCGTCATTGCCACGGCTTTTCTCTCAAGGGACTATGCCTATATAAGCTCCTCCATCCTTTCTGTGTTCCCTGAGAGAGCGCAGGTCATGCTCCGGCAGGCGAAAACCGCCATTGTGAAGATACTGGGCAACTTTGCCCGTTCGTATGTGCTGATTTTGTTTATTACCTTCCTTGAAATATGGATAGGACTGGAGATAATAAACTTTGAAAACGCTATAGTCATTGCCGCTATAATCGCGGTGTTTGACATTCTGCCCATCGTTGGCTCCGGCATGGTGCTTCTGCCCTGGACCATATTCAAATTTGTGCAGGGCGACGTGGGCAAGGGCATCGGCCTTCTTATACTCTATCTCTGGGTGGTCATAGCCCGTCAGGTGATAGAGCCGCGCATCGTCAGCAAGCGCGTGGGTCTGCACCCGCTGTCAACATTGCTTTTCATGTGGCTGGGGCTGAAAATTTTCGGCGGCGTGGGAATGCTTGCGCTGCCCATATGTGTGCTTATTTTGAAAGACCTGCATGAAAGCGGCTTTCTCAATAATATAGTAGAACCTGTGAACGAGCGCTGCGATGAATGTGCCATGCAGCGGCAAGAGGAGGAAAATTTATCTTGAAGTATTATTGCACAGAAAAAGAAGAAGTATTGGCCCATTTTTCCACCACGGCTGACGGCCTTTCCGGGCAGGAGGCTCAGGCAAGACTTGAGCGTGACGGAAAAAACAAGCTGGCAGCCGCTCCCGGCAAGTCTCTTCTCCGCCGTTTCTTTGAGCAGCTTTCCGACCCTATGATACTCATTCTTCTGGCGGCTGCCGCCATAAGCGGTGTGCTGGCAGTGGTTGAGGGGGAGAGCTTTGCGGATGTAATTATCATTCTGGCAGTTGTGCTCATAAACGCTGTTCTCGGCGTTTATCAGGAGAGCAAGGCGGAAAAAGCCATAGAGGCTTTGCAGGAAATGTCCGCTGCCACCTCAAAAGTGCTTCGTGACGGTAAAATTGTCACCATCCCCAGCGAGGACCTGGTGGTGGGTGATGTGGTACTGCTGGAGGCTGGTGACGCAGTCCCCGCCGATGGCCGTATTATCCACAATGCAAGCCTTAAAATAGAAGAAGCTGCCCTCACCGGTGAGTCCGTTCCCGTCAGCAAGTTCATAGATACCATAAATCTTACCGAAGGCACCAGCGATGTTCCCCTGGGTGACAGAAAGAACATGGTCTACATGGGCTCTACCGTTGTCTACGGACGCGGTACTGTCGTTGTTACCGCCACCGGTATGCAGACCGAGATGGGCAAGATCGCCGATGCTCTGGTCAAGGCCGAGGACGGTCAGACCCCCTTGCAGATAAAGCTCAGCCAGCTGTCAAAGCTTCTGACATGGCTTGTCCTTGGCATCTGCGTTGTGATTTTTGCGGTTCAGATTCTGCGCGCAGGCGGCTTTGGCTTTGAGGTCGCCCTCAACTCCTTCATGGTAGCGGTTTCCCTTGCTGTTGCCGCTATCCCCGAGGGTCTTGCCGCTGTCGTCACGGTGGTTCTCTCCATCGGTGTCACCAATATGTCCAAGCGCAACGCCATCATCCGCCGCCTTACCGCAGTTGAAACTCTCGGCTGCGCTCAGATAATCTGCTCTGACAAGACCGGCACCCTCACCCAGAACAAAATGACTGTGGTGGACTACTTCGGCGGGGACGAGCGGGAGCTTGCCGCGGCCATGGCTCTCTGCTGCGATGCAGAGCTTAATACGGACGACGGCGCTGTAACCGGCGAGCCCACCGAAGCGGCTCTCGTTGTCTGGGCAAACAAGCTGGATATGCCCAAGCCCAGCCTCAAGAACCAGCAGCCCCGCATAGGCGAAGCCCCCTTTGATTCCGGACGCAAGATGATGTCCACTGTTCACAATGTGGACGGCAGCTTTGTCCAGTACACCAAGGGCGCTCCCGATGTTGTTATCAACAGATGCACCCATTACCTCCTCAACGGTCAGGCCGTTCCCATGACCGGGGAGTACAAGGAGGAGATAATCCGCGCCAACAAGGCCATGGCAGACCGGGCTCTCCGTGTTCTGGCCTGTGCCAAGCGCGACTGGAGCGCAAGTCCCGCCTCCTTCGATCCCGACGATCTGGAAAAGGACCTTTGCTTCATGGGTCTTTGCGGCATGATAGACCCGGTCAGACCCGAGGTTCAGGATGCTATCGTGGAGTGCCGCGGCGCAGGTATCCGCCCCATCATGATCACCGGCGACCATGTGGATACTGCGGTTGCCATCGCCAAGGAGCTGGGTATTCTCACCGAAGGCAGTATTGCCATCACCGGCGCACAGCTCAGCGACATGAGCGATGAAGAATTTGAGGCCGTCTATCAGGATATCAGCGTGTACGCCCGCGTCCAGCCCGAGCATAAGACCCGCATCGTCAACGCATGGCGAAAAGCAGGCTATGTCACCGCCATGACCGGCGACGGCGTCAATGACGCACCCTCCATCAAATCTGCCGATATCGGTGTCGGCATGGGCATCACCGGTACTGACGTTACCAAGAACGTGGCCGACATGGTGCTTACCGATGATAACTTTGCCACCATCGTGGGCGCTGTGGAGGAAGGCCGCCGTATATACGACAATATCCGCAAGGCCATCCAGTTTTTGCTGGCCTCCAATATCTCCGAGGTTATCTGTATCTTTGTTGCCACTCTGATGGGCTTCAGCATTCTCCAACCTGTCCACCTTCTGTGGATAAATCTGGTGACTGACTGCTTCCCCGCACTGGCACTGGGTACTGAAAAGGCCGAGCCCAACATCATGCGCCGCAAGCCCCGCGATGCCAAGGCCGGTATCTTTGCCAACGGCATGGGCTTTGACATTGCATATCAGGGCGCGCTGGTTTCCGTCCTGGTTCTGGCCTCCTACTTTATCGGCCACTATATCGAAAGCGGCACCTTCGCCATTGAAAACAGCGCCGACGGCACCACCATGGCCTTTTTGACCATGTCCATGGCTGAAATATTCCACAGTCTGAATATGCGCTCTCTCCGCGGCAGCGTGTTCACTCTCGGCTCCCAGAACTGGATTCTCAACGGCGCTGCTGCTGCCACTTTGATTCTGACCACAGTTGTCTGTGAGATACCCTTCCTTGCAAATGCCTTCGGCTTTACTCCTATTTCCTTTGCCGAGTACGCCATAGCCATAGCTCTGGGTGTTGCAGCCTTCTTCGTGGTGGAAGTTGTCAAGTTCTTCCAGCGTAAGTACAGCAAATACAGCAAAGTCTGACACAAACCGGAGTTGACAGAAAAAGCTTTCGGTGATATGATGCAGAAGTTAAAGGACTGCGATGGAGACGAAAAAGCGCGTCAAACCGTACAGAGAGGGCGGTCATAGGCTGTAAGCCGCCCCGGAAAGTGCTTTTTTACCGCTCCTGAGTCGGAGGCAGGAAATGGCCTCACGGGTACGGCCCGTTACAGCCGCTTGAGTTAAAAATCAAGGTGGAACCGTGCACAACAGCACCCTTGGCATTTCTGCGCCGAGGGTGCTTTCATTTTTTCAACAAGGAGAAAAAACTATGGACGAAAACAGATTCAGCTTTGAAAACGAAGAATACCGCAAAACCTATTGGCATACCTGCTCCCACATTCTGGCTCAGGCCGTAAAACGCCTCTACCCCGAAGTGAAGCTGGCCATCGGCCCTTCCATCGACAACGGCTTTTATTACGATATGGACTCTCCCTTCCCCTTCACCCCTGAGATAATGGAGAAGATCGAGGCTGAGATGCGCAAGATATGCAAGGAAAAGCTCAAGCTTGAGCGCTTTGAGCTGCCCCGCGCCGAAGCCATCAGCTTCATGGAAGAAAAGGATGAGCCCTACAAGGTGGAGCTTATCAACGACCTGCCTGAGGACGCCGTCATCAGCTTCTACAAGCAGGGCGAGTTTACCGACCTCTGCGCCGGCCCTCATCTGGACTCCACCGGCAGGGTAAAGGGCAACGCCATCAAGCTCACCGCCTGCAACAGCGCATACTGGCGCGGTGATTCCAGCCGCCAGACCCTCCAGCGCATCTACGGCATCGCCTTCCCCAAGAAGGACGAACTGGACGCTTACCTTGAGCGCATCGAGGAAGCCAAGCGCCGTGACCACCGCAAGCTGGGTAAGGAACTGGGCCTTTTCATGCTCCGCGATGAAGGCCCCGGCTTCCCCTTCTTCCTGCCCAAGGGCATGGTGCTGAGAAATACCCTCATCGACTACTGGCGCGAAGTCCACAAGCGCTACGGCTATGTTGAGATTTCCACCCCCATGATGATGAACCGCCAGCTCTGGGAGCGTTCCGGCCACTGGGGACACTATAAGAACAATATGTACACCACCGTCATTGACGATGTGGATTTTGCCATCAAGCCCATGAACTGCCCCGGCGGCATGCTGGTCTACGCCAGCGAGCCCCACTCCTACCGTGACCTGCCTCTGCGCGTGGGTGAGCTGGGTCTTGTCCACCGCCACGAGCTTTCCGGTGCTCTCCACGGCCTTTTCCGCGTCCGCTGCTTCACTCAGGACGATGCCCATATCTTCATGACCTGGGATCAGATGAAGGACGAGATAAAGAACGTGGTCAAGCTCTTTGACGAGGTCTACTCCGTATTCGGTCTCAGCTACCAGATAGAGGTCTCTACCATGCCCGAAGACCATATGGGCGATGAGAAGGATTGGGACTTTGCCACCGAAACTCTGAAGGCCGCTGTTGAGGAAATGGGCAAGGACTATGTCATCAACGAAGGCGACGGCGCATTCTACGGCCCCAAGCTGGACTTCCATCTGGCAGACTCTCTGGGCCGTACCTGGCAGTGCGGCACCATCCAGCTGGATATGCAGCTGCCTGAGCGCTTCGAGCTTGAGTACGTGGGCGAGGACGGCGCAAAGCATCGTCCCGTCATGATCCACCGTGTTGTTCTCGGCTCTATCGAGCGCTTCATCGGCGTTATCACCGAGCACTTTGCCGGTGCATTCCCCGTGTGGCTCTCTCCTGTGCAGGTCAAGGTCATGCCCATCACTGACCGCGCCGCAGATTATGCAGAAGAAGTTGCTGCAAAGCTCAACGCTCTGGGTATCCGCGTGGAGACCGACCTTCGCAACGAGAAGATAGGCTACAAGATCCGCGAAGCACAGATGCAGAAGCTGCCCTATATGCTGGTCGTGGGCGACAAAGAGAAGGAAGCCGGTACTGTTGCCGTCCGTACCCGCGGCGGCGTGGATCTGGGCGCCATGTCCTTTGATGATTTCGTTGCCAGAATAAGCGATGAGATCAAAAATAAGACCAACAACTGATATGTAATCGAATAATTCAATGCTCACCCTCACATACTAATCCAAAAAGTATGTGAGGGTGATTTTAATGAAAGCGGAAAAGAAAAAACTTATTATGACTCTTTCGGTCATAATCACGCTTAATATATTTCTGCTGGCGCTGAGCCAGTACGCCTCTGCCGACCTTTATAAAAAAGGCGCCAGCGGCGCCGCGGTAAGGGAAATTCAGACCCGGCTCAAATCCTGGGGCTATTATAACGGCTCCATTGACGGTATTTACGGCAGTCAGACCGAAAAGGCGGTCAGGTATTTCCAGAAGAAAAACGGCCTGAGCGTGGACGGTCAGTGCGGCAATATGACTCTTGCGGCGCTGGGTCTGCCAACCGGCAATTCCGGCGGCTCTTCCTCAGGCGGAAGCTCAAGCTCAGGCAATATAGACCTTCTGGCCAGACTCATCTCCGCAGAGGCCAGAGGCGAACCCTACGAGGGGCAGGTAGCTGTGGGCGCAGTTGTTCTGAACCGGGTGGATCACCCGTCCTTTCCCAATACCATCTCCGGTGTCATCTATCAGCACGAGGCCTTCACCTGCGTCTACGACGGACAGTTTGACCAGCCGGTTGCAGAGAGCGCATACCGCGCCGCCCGGGATGCCATCAACGGCTGGGACCCCAGCTACGGCGCAATATATTACTTCAATCCTGCCACGGCCACCAGCGCGTGGATATGGTCAAGGCCGGAGATCGTCACCATAGGCCGCCATAAATTCTGTGCCTGATAGAGTTCATGGAATATTATTGAAATGTATGCCTCTGTAGTTTATAATGTGTCAAAAGAAATTTTGACAGGAGCGTGAAGTCTTTGGCTTTTTGCGACAAGTGCGGAGCGTATATACCCGACGGACAGACCGGGTGCCTTGCCTGCGGCTATGATGAGGCGGAAAAGGAAAGAATAGAACAGGAACAGGCTGCCGCCGCGGCAGCCGCTGCGGCAGCGGAGGAGCAGGCGGAAAAGGAGAGGGATACCGGCAACTACTATTCCTTTTCCAATGAAGAGCTGCGGGAAAAGCTGGAAGAACAGCGCAGGAAACAGCAGGAGGCCAGCCGCAAATGGGCCGAGCAGGAAAAGCAGCGCCGCCAGAAAGCAGCAGAGCAAGGCTATACCGTTCACAGCGGTGAGACTTTTAAAAGCACTACAGAAAAGGCGAAAAAAACGGCAAGCTCCTTTGCAAAAAACAGCAAGCTTCTTGCTGCGCTTTCCTATCTGGGCGTCTTGTTTGTTCTTCCGTTCCTATTCAATAGTAAGGACAGCTTTTCTGTCTACCATGCAAAGCAGGGAGCTGTGCTCTTTCTCTTCAGTATTCTCTCCGGAATATTGAAAAGCTTTCCCATCGTCGGCGCAGTGCTGACCCTGTTCAAATGGTTTTGTATATATAAAGGAATGAGCAACGCCATAAACGGAATTATCCAGCCTCTGCCCTATATTGGACAGCTGGGCGAGAAGTTCTGAGGCTTGATATTTAGTGGTTTTGAAACGCCGGCTGCACAACATTTTGAGGTCATAAATTTCTTTGAAATTTTTTGCAAAAAAGTGTTGACAAAGCGGCGTTTCAAGTGCTATATTAACCAAGCACCGCGAAAGCGGAGGCTCACAGCTCCTTGAAAAGTCAAAAAAGTTTTTTGAAGAAAATCAAAAAAAGTTGTTGACAAACGAGGAACTCTGTGGTAGAGTAAACAAGCTGCCCGGTTGAGGGTAGCGGGTTTAGAGTGTACCTTGAAAATTGAACAATGTAAGAAAAAGCTTATGCAAATAAGCGCACCAGAAAAGGGTTCGAGTGAGAAATCACTCTTAACTTTAAATTCTTTTGAGAGCTGGAAAGCATTCAAAAATTAGATTTCAACAGCTTAGGCTGTAGAGATACAATTTATTGAGAGTTTGATCCTGGCTCAGG